>UQLN01000001.1 GCA_900541965.1 uncultured Parabacteroides sp.
TTGCCTCTTTAGCTCAGTTGGCCAGAGCACGTGATTTGTAATCTCGGGGTCGTTGGTTCGAATCCGACAAGAGGCTCAAAAAATAATCCAGTTTAAAAAGAGGAAGTTCATTCATAAAACTTCCTCTTTTTTTATATTGTATATTCCACAAAAAGATTAATTTTGTGATGAGAACAATAAAACAGCATTATTATGGAAGAGAATAAAAGTTTACTTCTTAAAAGCGCAATGTCATATGGTCTTGCCATGGGCATATACTGGGTAATTAAATATTTATTCCTGATTTTCGGATATTCCATGCCCGGCTTGGGATATGTATACCTTATCATGTCCGTTGCTGTTCCGTTCATAGCCTATTATATGACCAAGCGTTACAGAGATGAAATTGGCGGTTCCATCAGTTTTTTTCATGCATGGCGCTTCGGTACCATGTTATACTTCTTTGCAGCCCTGATTGTAGCTTTGGAACATTTCATATTCTTCCAGTTTATCGCTCCGAAGGATTTTTTATCCAATATGGTAAGCCAGATTGTTGTTTCACTACAAAACATGCAGGTAGATGCCAACGCGGTTGAGGCTATCAGCAAAATGAATTTCACCCCTATCCATATGGCCATTCAAGGAATATTCAACAATATATTCTACGGCATCATATTATCCATACCGGTAGCAGCAGTCATATGCCGCAAAAGTTCATCCGGAATGATAGGTGAAGAAAGTAAGTAAAAAAGGAAACAGTTAAATGGATATATCAGTAGTTATTCCTCTGTATAACGAAGCTGAGTCTCTTCCGGAATTACAAGACTGGATAGAGCGGGTAATGAAGAAACATGGTTTTAGTTACGAAATCATATTCATAAACGACGGAAGTACCGACAACTCATGGGAAATAATTGAAGAGTTAAAAAAGAAATCCCCCCAAGTAAGAGGTATCAAATTCCGTCGCAATTATGGAAAATCCCCAGGATTGAATTGTGGTTTCCAACGTGCACAAGGAGATGTTGTCATTACAATGGACGCAGACTTGCAAGATAGCCCGGATGAAATACCGGAACTATACAGGATGATAAAAGAAGATGGCTACGATTTGGTTTCCGGATGGAAAAAGAAAAGATATGATCCACTATCCAAAACAATCCCGACAAAGTTATTCAATGCAACAGCACGCCGATTCTCCGGCATCCATAATTTACATGATTTTAATTGCGGATTAAAAGCTTATAAAAATGTTGTTGTAAAAAATATTGAAATATATAATGATATGCACCGCTGGATTCCTTATTTGGCAAAAATGGCGGGGTTCAGCAAAATCGGAGAAAAGGTCGTACACCACCAGGCCCGCAAATACGGTACAACCAAATTTGGTTGGAACCGTTTTGTAAACGGTTATCTGGATTTAATCACTTTGTGGTTTACCTCCAAATTCGGGAAAAAGCCTATGCACTTTTTCGGCCTTTGGGGTAGTGCTATGTTTGTTATCGGCTTTATTGCCTTATTAATCGTATTGGGAGCAAAATTGGTTTCCATCTGTACCGGAGATTTACGTCCGTTGGTTACAAAATCTCCTTTCTTTTATATCTCACTGACTGCCATGATTATGGGAACCCAGATGTTCCTGGCAGGATTTATCGGAGAGTTGATATCCAGAGATTCTCCCAACCGGAATAATTATAAAATAGAGACTGAAATATGAGTTTGTTGGAGCTCGCACGTAAACGCTGTTCTATCCGTAAGTATGCTACTACACCCATTGAAGATAGCAAGTTGTCTTATCTTCTTGAAGCGGCAAGATTAGCCCCCTCGGCTGTTAATTTCCAGCCATGGTATTTTGTTGTAATCCGCAAGGAAAAAGGCAAGAAAAAGATACAGGAATGTTATCCCAGAGAATGGTTCCGTAGTGCTCCGGTTTATATTTTGGTTTGCAGTGACCATAACCAGTCATGGAAACGGTCATCTGATAACAAGGACCATGCAGATATAGACATATCCATTGCTACTGAGCACATTTGTCTGGCAGCAGCAGAACAAGGATTGGGGACTTGCTGGGTCTGCAATTTTGATACAGTTTTATGCCGGAAATATTTTAATTTGCCTGAGCACATAGAACCGGCTGTTATACTGACAATCGGTTATCCCGAAACTGCCGACTTATTTGACCTGACACCTAAAAAGCGGAAAGCCATCGAGGAGATTATAATAGAAGAAACATTTTAATTAGCATGTCATTTATAGAAATTGTGTTACTGGCAGTCGGTCTATCCATGGATAGTCTGGCTGTATCCGTAACAGGGGGAGCGATTATACACAACTGTAAACTGCGCCATATCATCAAAATCGGGGCTGTAATGGGAATATTCCAGGCTGGAATGACATTGGGAGGTTATCTGGCAGGTCTTAGTTTTAAAAAGTATATTACAGCTTTCGACCATTGGATCGCATTTATCCTCTTGCTTTATCTGGGTGGTAAAATGATTTATGAAAGTACTCAGGAAAAAGATGAAGACAACCAAAGCGATCCATTATGTAACAGAACATTATGCGGATTGGGTATTGCTACCAGCATCGATGCGCTGGCTATAGGTATTTCTTTAGCCTGCCTGGAATCCAGCATTGCACTGGAAGCCCTGACTATCGGTGTGGTAACATTCCTTATTTCAGCTTTCGGCGTCTATTTCGGACATAAGTTCGGACGTAAAATCAATCTGAAACTCGACCTGATAGGCGGTTTAATCTTAATTGGCATCGGATGTAAAATACTTATTGAACATACATTCTTTAATGCCTAGAATTCATATATTTGCATACCCAAAAATATAAGAAAACATGTATAAGAAATTCTATCTGTTAGCTGCAGCCGGAATACTCCTGTTTACCGGCTGTAAAAATCAAAAACAATATTTTGAAGAAAGTGGTTCCGTATTTCATACGCTATACCATATAAAATATGAATCAGATAAAGCACTGACAGAAAAGATAGATAACGAACTGCAAAAATTCAACCTGTCATTAAACCCCTTCAACCCGAATTCAACCATAGCCAAGGTTAATAGAAACGAACCTGTCGAAGTGGACGAATGGTTTAAAGAGGTTTTTAATAAATCAATGGAAGTATCCAAAAACTCCGACGGGGTTTTTGATATAACATGTGCACCTCTGGTTAATTTATGGGGATTCGGATTCAGCAAAAAAGACAGCATAACTCCGGAGATGATAGATAGCCTGAAAACATTCGTTGGCTATCAGAAAGTCCGTCTTGAAGGCAATAAAGTTATAAAAGATGATCCTCGCCTATTATTAAACTGTTCTGCCATAGCGAAAGGATACTCTTCTGATATCATTGCCCGCCTGCTTGAACGGGAAGGTGTTGAAAATTATATGGTAGAAATCGGCGGAGAGGTGACAATGAAAGGCGTTAATCCGAAAGGCGAATGTTGGCGCATCGGTATTAATAAGCCGGAAGACGACTCGACAGGAATAAGAAATGAAATTGAAGAAGTTGTCCAGTTGTGCAAAAAAGGAGGTGTTGCCACTTCCGGAAACTACCGGAATTATTATGTAAAAGATGGAAAAAAATATGCACACACAATCGATCCACGTACGGGTTATCCCGCCGAACAAAGTATTTTAAGTGCAACAATTGTAGCCAATGACTGTATGACTGCCGATGCTTATGCCACTGCTTTTATGGCAATGGGTCTTGACAAAGCACGCCAAATGGCTGAGAAGCTGCCCGAAATTGAATATTATGTTATTTATGCAGACGAGAACGGCAAGCATCGGATAGAATATTCCAAAGGAATGATCCAATATTTACCACAAAGACTAAGCCTTAATCCTTAACGGATTAGGGCCATTTCTTCAATTCCTGATACAACCGCTGTATAGGCAACCCCATAACATTATAAAAACTTCCGTTAATACTTTCTACTCCCACATAACCAATCCATTCCTGGATGCCGTAGCTACCAGCCTTGTCAAACGGTTTGTATTTATCTACATAATACGATATTTCTTCCTCATCCAGTTTATTGAAAGAAACAGCCGAAAAAACACTAAATTCGATTTGCCGGTCCTTTGTTGCAACACAAACTCCGGTAATAACTTCATGTACATGGTCAGACAATGTTTGTAACATGCTTATCGCCTCTTCTCTGTCTTTCGGTTTTCCTAAAATTTTATCAAACGTCCATACCACGGTATCTGCCGTAATCAACAATTCATTAGCAGCCATACTTGCTTTATAAGCATTGGCTTTCTTCCTTGCGATATATACCGGAACATCCTCTTCTTTTAAATCCGCAGGATAAGATTCATCTATCCCAGCTATGGTCCGTACCTCAAAATCAATATCCAATCCAGCCAACAATTCCCTGCGCCGGGGAGAATTAGAGCCTAATACTACTTTATATTTTCCCAGATTAGTAAGCATAATCTTTCTATTTTCAGTTTGTTATTCCTATCACCAGCCAAAAGCCTCATCACTCATCCAATGTCCCTGGGCTTTCATCGTTTGTTCGATTACATCCCTGGCAATACCGTCCCCTCCTTTTTTCAATGAAATATATTTAGCAATCGATTTTATTTCCGGAGCCGCATCCGCCGGAGCGACCGGCAGCCCTACCATTTTCATCACTTCATAATCAGGAATATCATCACCTGCATAAAGTACCTCGTCCGGGTGCAAACCGGTTTTAGCCATAAAATCATTAAAGTCATGTACTTTAATTGCACTTTTCATATAAATGTGAGTGATTCCCAAACGGGAAAAACGGATTTTTACTGCCTCCGTATATCCTCCGGTAATAATAGCGACCTGATACCCTTTTTTTACTGCCAGTTGCAGGGCATAACCATCTTTTATATTTACCGTGCGCATCGGATCGCCATCCGGATGCAAAGGGATTACTTCACCGGACAGAACGCCATCTACATCAAAGACAAACGCTTTTATTTTCTTTAAATCATAATTAATACTACTCATGTCGGGATTCTTTATGGATACTCTGGCTGATTAGTTGGTACAGCGACCGCATATCCGGGTCGGACAACATCGCCAGATGTTTATTAATAACATTCTCATCATAACGTATCGCCGGACCGGTTTGAGCTTCACCTGGCGACATTATATGTATTTTTGCTGCAGTTTCATCTATTAAAGGCAATAACACATCCGCAGGTATATCATGTTCTTCCAGTAATTTATCTGCCAAATTATAAATATGGTTGGTAAAATTACAAGCAAAAACAGCGGAAAGATGTAGATACTGCCTCTTCTCCGAAGACAAAAAACGGACATTTCCGGAAATTGTTTTAGCAATTTCTTCCAAAACATGGCCCACTTGGGGCAAATTCGCTTCCAGGAAAAATGGAATAACAGAAAAGTCAACTGCACGTTCCTTACTAAATGTTTGTAGCGGATAAAGCACACCATAGTGAGATGTATATCCTTTAAAGATATCCAATGGCATACTGCCCGCCGTATGTACCCATATACCATTATTGGGTCTCACCCGGGAAATAACTTCAGATAAAACGGCATCCTTCAATGAGAACACATATAAATCGGCCTCAGATGAAATATCCTCCGGAACAATAGTCCACCGGCACCCTAATTTATCCGCTAATAACGAAGCATTTTCCAGAGTATGACTATACACCTGCAAGATATTCATTCCTACAGCAGACATTTCCAGAGACAAACGCGTCGCCAGATTCCCTGCCCCTATAAAAACAACTTTCATGCTTCTTCTTTTTTCTCTTCTACCGGCATCCTGTAAGAACCAATATGTATCTTTTCCCACTGTAGACGGGATTCATCGAAAGGTTTGCGTTCCTGTTCCTTATAGCCAAACCCTATAATGGAAAGGACATCCAGTTGATAAGGAATATTCAGTAAATCACGAACATACTGATTCGTATCCATATCATCCTCCGTAAACCGATTGCGTATCTGGCACCAGCAACTGCCCAAACCTAATTCTTCCGCCTGCAACTGCATATAAATAGAAGCGATTGAAGCATCTTCCACCCAAACATCACTCTCCATCACATTAGCAAGCACGACTACCGCCAGGGCACAACCTTCCAGAAAAGCAGCTCCATGCTTCTTGCATGCAGCCAACTTCGCCAGCATATCTTTATCTTCAATCACGACAAACTGCCAGGGATTCTTATTTTTTGAAGAAGGTGCCATCAAGGCAGCTCTCAATATCGTTTCAACTTGCTCGGGCTTAAGCAACTCATCCGTAAACTTGCGAGTACTTCTTCTCGTTTTTATCAATGAAGCAAAACTTTCCATTATTATTTCATTATTTTAAATTCATATTGCTGTGACTCAAAAATCAGATCCAATCCTTTTACTTACCGACAAAGATAAATATTTTTCCCTTAGTGAAAACCGGATTATTACGTTAGCACATGATTATCGAAGTGGTTCTGCACCATCGAGATATTAATATTTCAACACAAGTCTTACCCACAACTCCGGTAACACTCCAAATGTAGGAATAATATAGATAAAATCATGCTGATAAATATTAATGAATTATTTCTTCATTAATAAAAAGAATGTACCTTTGCCATCATAGAACAAAAAACAAGATTAATTACTAAATTATTATTGACATGGAACTTACACATATCGAACATCTGGGTATTGCAGTTAAAAGCATCGAAGCTTGCCTGCCATACTACGAAGGAGTTTTAGGTTTAAAATGCTATAACATCGAAGAAGTAGCCGACCAAAAAGTTAAAACCGCATTCTTCAAAGTTGGTCAAACTAAAATTGAATTGCTGGAACCGACAAGCCCTGATAGCACGATTGCTAAATTTATCGAAAAGAAGGGTGAAGGCATCCACCATATCGCGTTCGCTGTTCCTTCCGTTCAGGAAGCTTTAGATGAAGCCGCATCCAAAGGCATTCAACTCATTGACAAAGCTCCGCGTGGTGGTGCAGAAGGTTTAAACATAGCATTCCTGCATCCGAAATCTACATGCAGCGTATTGACCGAGCTCTGCATGCCTGGTAAATAATAATTCAGTTGACAGTTAACAAGTGACAGTTGACAGTTTTCAGGTTTTCTTACCTGCCGACTATCAATTGTCACTTATCAATTGTTAATTGTCAGTCATAAATAGTTCATTTCTAACAACAAATCAAAAATACAATGAGTAACCAACTTGAAAAAGTAAAGGAGCTTATCGCCCTTCGTGAAACAGCTCGCTTGGGTGGTGGGGAAAAAAGAATTGAATCACAGCACAAAAAAGGGAAGTACACAGCCCGTGAACGTATCGCCATGTTGCTGGATGAAGGCAGTTTTGAAGAATTCGATATGTTCGTACAACACCGTTGTACAAATTTCGGTATCGAAAAGACAAAATTCCTGGGCGACGGTATCGTAACCGGTTATGGTACAATTGACGGCCGTCTGGTTTATATTTTTGCACAAGACTTTACCGTATTCGGTGGCGCATTATCCGAAGCTTTAGCTATGAAGATTTGCAAAGTAATGGATCAAGCCATGAAGATGGGTGCTCCGGTTATCGGATTGAACGACTCCGGTGGTGCACGTATCCAGGAAGGTGTAAACGCTTTGGCCGGTTATGCTGAAATATTCCAGCGCAATATCCTTGCTTCAGGCGTTATCCCACAGATTTCAGGAATCTTTGGTCCTTGTGCCGGTGGTGCTGTTTATTCTCCTGCTTTAACAGACTTCAACATCATGACACGTGGTACCAGCTATATGTTCCTGACTGGTCCGAAAGTAGTGAAAACAGTGACAGGCGAAGACGTAACCCAGGAAGAACTGGGCGGTGCAAGTGTACATACCACAAAATCCGGTGTTGCACATTTCGCTGTTGACACCGAAGAAGAAGGTTTGCAGCTTATCCGCAAATTGATCAGCTTCCTGCCTCAGAACAATTTGGAAGAAACCCCTCTGGTAGAATGCAAAGATCCGATCGACCGTCTGGACGACGTATTGAATGAAATCATTCCGGATAATGCCAACCAGTCATATGACATGTACGAAGTTATCGGTACAATTGTCGACAACAACGAATTCCTTGAAGTACATGCAGACTATGCTAAAAATATTATCGTAGGTTTTGCCCGTTTCAACGGCCAGTCTGTTGGTATCGTAGCTAACCAGCCAAAAGTAATGGCAGGATGTCTGGACAGCAATGCTTCACGTAAAGCCGGCCGTTTCGTTCGCTTCTGCGACGCATTTAATATTCCTTTGGTAACATTAGTTGACGTACCGGGATTCCTTCCGGGTACAGGTCAGGAATACAATGGTGTCATCCTGCATGGTGCTAAATTGCTTTATGCTTACGGAGAAGCTACCGTACCTAAGATTACTGTAACTTTACGTAAATCTTACGGTGGTGCTTATTGTGTGATGAGTTCCAAACACCTGCGTGGTGACATGAACTATGCATGGCCAACTGCAGAAATCGCAGTTATGGGTCCGAGCGGTGCTGTTGAAGTTATCTTTGCAAAAGAAGTAGCAGCTTCCGAAGATCCGGCTAAAGCAGCCGCTGAAAAAGAAGCGGAATACAAGAAAGCATTTGCTAATCCGTACAACGCAGCACAATACGGTTATATCGATGATGTTATCGAACCACGTAATACTCGTTTCCGTATCATCCGCGCATTACAGCAATTGCAAACTAAGAAATTAAGCAATCCTGCTAAGAAACATGACAATCTGCCTTTATAATTCTTAAAACAGGAAATGAATATGATTAATAAAAAAATTGGAGTATTGTTACTGTTCGTTTTGCTCGTTTCATTCGGAGCAAAGGCACAGCGTGCAACCTCCATGCGCATAAATGAAGTGCTGGTCATCAACGACGATAATTTTGTTGATGACTATGGCAAACGCCATCCCTGGATAGAATTATATAATACTTCTGCCGGTTCGGTCAATATTGCCGGATGTTACTTGACAAACGACAAAAACAATCCGACCAAATATCCGATTCCCAAGGGAGATGTATTAACAATAATCCAACCCCGTCAACACGTTTTATTCTGGGCTGACGGAGAAGCTATCCGTGGTAATTTCCATGTAAATTTCACTTTAGATCCATCTAAAGAAAATTACATAGCTTTATATGATGCTGATGGAAAGACTCTTATTGATGAGATTACGATTCCGGCCGGACAGAAACCGGATATTAGCTTCGGTAGAGTAGAAGACGGAAAAGAACCATGGGCCGAACTCACGAAAGTAACTCCAAGTACAAACAACCTGACCTTGGATTCTAACGAGAAGATTGAAAACTTTAAACAAAACGACTCTATCGGTATCGGTATGACACTGACTGCCATGGCTGTTGTATTCTTAGGTTTATTCCTTCTTTATATAATCTTTAAGCAAGTAGGTAAATTCGCGATTGCTGCAAGCAAACGTAATGCACAAAAAGCAGCCGGAACTGTTACTGTATCTGCCGGCACGGGTGAAGAATCCGGAGAAATCTTTGCAGCTATTGCTTCTGCATTGTATGAAATGAGCGACGACAACCATGATGTGGAAAACACTGTTATTACAATCCGCAAGGTTGCCCGTACTTATTCTCCATGGAGTTCCAAGATCTATGGCTTACGTGATGTTCCCCAAAAGAAATAATATTAAAAACAAAAAAGAATGAAAAGTTTTAAATATACCATCAACGGTAACGTATATAAAGTACATATCAATTCAGTTGTTGATGATATCGCCGAAGTAGAAGTAAACGGCACTCCCTATCAGGTTAAAATGGAAAAACCGGCAAAAAAACAAATGGTTACATTAAAACGTCCGGCTCAGGCTCCGACAACTGCCACCGGCGAACCTGTTGTTACACGTCAGGCTGCTCCAACGACTCAGGGTGCTGTGAAAACTCCGCTTCCAGGCGTAATCCTGCAAGTTAAATGTAATGTAGGTGACACCGTGAAGAGAGGTCAGACATTGATTATTCTTGAAGCCATGAAAATGGAAAACAATATCAATGCAGACCGCGACGGTAAGATTATAGAAATTAAGGTACATAAAGGAGATTCAGTACTGGAAGGTGCAGATCTCGTCGTAATCGGATAAATTATGTTAGGATCAGTACTATTACAAGCAGCAGGAGCACAGGAAAGTTTTTTATCGTTTCTAGGTGAAAACCTACAGTTGTTCCTTACGTACACAGGTGTATATAACGCAACCCCCGGTCATATCATTATGATATTGGTTGGTTTGCTTTTTATATTCCTGGCGATTAAATATGAGTTTGAGCCTATGCTCCTTATCCCTATCGGTTTCGGTATCCTGATTGGTAATATTCCTTTCAAAGATGCAGGATTGCAGGTAGGTATTTACGAGCAAGGGTCCGTACTGAACATCCTCTATCAGGGTGTAACCTCCGGATGGTATCCGCCATTGATATTCCTTGGCATCGGGGCCATGACCGACTTCTCGGCTTTGATATCCAATCCCAAGTTGATGTTGATCGGTGCTGCCGCCCAGTTCGGTATTTTTGGTGCATACACCATTGCTCTTCAGATGGGATTCGAACCGAACCAGGCCGGTGCTATCGGTATTATCGGTGGAGCCGACGGTCCGACAGCTATCTTCCTTTCATCTAAACTGGCTCCTAACCTGATGGGTGCGATTGCGGTATCAGCCTATTCATACATGGCATTGGTTCCTATTATCCAGCCTCCGTTTATGAGACTGCTTACGACACAGAAAGAGCGTTTGATCCGTATGAAACCGCCGAGAGCTGTTTCTTCAACAGAAAAAATCATCTTCCCGATTGTAGGTCTGTTGCTGACATGCTTCCTGGTTCCTTCCGGTCTACCATTGTTGGGTATGTTATTCTTCGGTAATTTATTGAAAGAAAGCGGTGTAACCCGTCGTTTAGCTGAAACAGCTCGTGGTCCGCTGATTGATACAATTACAATTTTATTGGGTGTAACAGTAGGAGCTTCAACACAGGCAACACAGTTCCTGACACTTAATTCTGTAAAGATTTTCGCATTAGGAGCTTTGTCTTTTGTTATCGCAACATGTGCCGGAGTATTATTCGTTAAGGCATTCAACCTGATATTGAAAGATGGCAACAAAATTAACCCGCTTATCGGTAACGCCGGTGTATCTGCAGTGCCTGACTCTGCACGTATCTCTCAAGTTGTAGGTTTGGAATATGATCCGACTAACTATTTGTTGATGCATGCTATGGGTCCGAACGTAGCAGGTGTAATCGGTTCTGCTGTTGCAGCCGGTATCTTGTTAGGATTCCTGGGATAAAATAATTGACAGTTGACAGTTGACAAGTATAAAGAATTTCTTTACTTGTCAACTGTCACTTGTCAACTGTCAACTGTTTATACGTTTTGCTCAATCGTCATTGGATCCGTTTCAGGATTGGAAACTTCCTCCAATGTCGTACCTACGAATAACCAAATCATTAACAAGACAATTGCCACAATCACTCCGATAATCAGCCAGACATTTTTCTTTTTCATATTTCTCCGATGTTATTTTGTATTCTACTTTTATGGAAACAGAACAGAGAAACCATTTTATTTGTTTAATTATTCATCCTGTTACCTTCATTTTCTTTAAATTGAGTAATTTTGACCGAACTCTATTATTGACTAAATATAAAGCCTATGAAACGTTTCATGTTCTTAGCCCTTATTTGCTGTCTGGCATTTAATGCTTTTGCACAAACAGCCAAAGAAGATATTACTGCTGATATCCGCCGTTCGGCAAGTAATTATTATGCATATCCGGCCCCAACAGGAAAACAGACATCGCCTCCCAAAGGATACGAGCCCTTCTATTTAAGCCATTATGCTCGCCATGGTTCCCGTTACCTGATTAACCCGAAAGATTACGAAAAGCCGTTAAGTACCATGCGTGACGCTGAACAAAACAACGTACTTACCCCGCTTGGCAAACAAGTCCTTAACGTACTCGACAGCATCGCAGGAATGGCTGAAAAAAGATATGGCGAACTCACTCCGTTGGGGGCACGCCAGCACAGAGGCATAGCCGAAAGGATGTACAAGAATTATCCGGAAGTTTTCCGCGGAGAAGCCAATATAGACGCACGTTCCACAGTCGTTATCCGCTGTATTCTTTCCATGACTGCCGAATGTCTGCAATTACAATCTATGAACCCGAAACTGCAAATCAAAAACGATGCCAGTTACCATGATATGGATTACATGAATTACGGAGACGAACAGTTCAGTAACATACGCAAATCGGATGAAATTAAAACAGCAATAAAAGACTTCAGGACAGCACATCTTCATCCGGAACGTTTAATGAGTTCCCTTTTTAATAATGCAGACTATGTAAAATGGAAAATAAACGGAGATGAACTAATGAGTTCCCTCTTCAAGTTAGCAAGTAACATGCAAAGCCACGACACAAGTCTCGATCTCTATCCTATTTTCACAAAAGAGGAATGTTATAACTTATGGCTGATTGAAAATTACAATTGGTATCTCTCCTATGGGCCATCCCCTCTAAATAAAGGCAAAATGCCCTATTTAGAAGCTAATCTACTAAAGAACATACTGGATACGGCAGATTCCTGCATTGTAAAAAAAGAGAATAGTGCAACTTTGCGTTTCGGCCATGAAGTTTGTGTACTGCCTCTTGCCTGCCTTCTGGAGCTGGGAGATTGCGGATACCAAACAAATAATGCAGATAAAGTAGCCGATTTTTGGCGTAACTACCAAATCTTCCCGATGGCATCTAATATCCAGTTTGTTTTCTTCCGCAAAAAAGGCAACGATGACATCCTTGTAAAAGTCATGCTGAATGAAAACGAAATGAAACTTCCGGTCAGAAGTGATATCGCCCCTTATTACCACTGGAAAGATGTCGAAACTTATTACAGGAATAAATTGGCTGCATTTTCTATTTATGCCCCTTAATTTCTTTCAGTATTTTAGAAAAAACTTCCGGGGTCATATCCAGGTAAGAAGCTATACAATATTGGGGAACATATTTCATCAAATGATAAATTTCATGGGTATCCATATAATGTCGCACTCTTTCCTCTGCGGAATTACTGCGCATTATATGGGATCTTATTTCATTTTCAACAACATGATTTTCCAATACTCTATTAATAATCGAGATAAACTCCAAGCTATTATTCAGTAAATTATTAAAACTATCGCGTGTTATCCCAATTGTACGTGTTTCTTTTATTGCTTTTATATTTATAAATGATTTATGTCCTCCTAAAAAACTATACCAGGAGGTACAAAACTGATTTTCCTCAGAAAAACGGACAATACATTCTTTCCCATCTTTATGATAGAAGCTGGAACAAAACCCTTCCACGATAAAATATAACATACTACAATCCTTATCCTCCGTTAAAAGGAAATCCCCTTTTGAAAATGAAAATGCCGTACTGTTCTGATACAACAATTCACAAAGATCATCTGAAAACAGTTGATAACCAGTCAAGGCCGCAAACATTTTTTCATATACCACGTCATACAAGACTTTTCTGTTATCTCTCATTTGCATTCACTTTATTCTATTCAATAAAAACCTCTTTATCCTATTTGAGATTCAAAGGCTTTTTGTGACACTTAAGCGTGCTTTTTATTTGACGCGAAGCTAAAAAAGTCCTTGCGGATTTCTATTGATATAAAATAAGAAATGCTAATAAATGAAAGAAGAGTCCCTTCCATAAAACTCCGGCGTTTGTTCCTGATAAATCTTTTTGGAATTTTCCACTACTTTAGTATGGATATATTGGTGTAATTCTTTTGCAGTAAGGTGCCCATCTCCATTAAAATCTGCCGCTCCCCTCAAACCAAGGGCCAAAAAATAAGTAAACAAACCGTTCTGTACCTCATCTAAAACCAATGAAGGTTGATTTGCTGAAGAAGACGTAAACACTCTGAATTCTGTATTCTGAAGCCAAGGCTGAACAAGCAAGGGTTTAACCCTTACCCCTTTTATTCCCGATAAATTTAAAGGAGAGCCGGACTGCGAAAATTTACCTAAACCGCTGAAACAGGCATCTACAAAAACCGTTGTACTACGTGTTGGCAGCTTAGCAAGTTCTTCGAACAACATATTCAGACTATACCCTTGTTTTTCTATTAATTTCATCTTACAGTCAGCAGGAAGCATATACATTTCCATTCCATCAGCCGACGAAATACCGTGTCCCGAATAATAAACAAACAAATCAGTCTTACCTTTTTCAATAACTCTCGACAGTTCCCCTTCTTCCGCATTAAATAAATTCTCAAAAAAGAAACCGGTTACATCTGCATTCGTATGGACAACTACTTTATCTACTCCTAGCAAAACTTTAAAATAACGGGAAATTAAATCCGCATCATTTGCGGCATACGGTGCAACCGGCATAAAATTATATTGTTCAACGCCTATTACAACAGCTACCGAATAAGGACGTATTTGCCTGTTGGCTGGTAATGAATCTAAATTATCCGGATGCAAAGAAAAAACATAATTATCTTTCAATGTTTTCCGGGAATATCCCTGTTCGACCATAGGCTCTATCATACTGAAACGTACTGGTAAAGAGCGCCCGGATATTCTTTTCTGTGCAACCAAGCTGTTCCATGGACAGATACAAATCAAAACTAATAACAATCCTATTTTTTCCATCTCCGTTTTCTTTTATTCAAAATATGATACGATAATCGGTTTCTGAGCCGCACATGTAGGTATAACCCTGCCGGGGGCTGCCCCTTTATAAGACGGGTCGCATATAATATATTCCTTTCCTCCGTGCTGCAATAACTTACCTTTATAACCGACACAATTCTCCACGGCAAGTGCAACATGGAAAGGATAATATAAAACCAAGACTTTCCTGTCCGTATACAATTGCAGCAAATAAAATAAAAATACGGATAAATCCTCACAGTCTGCATACGGATAGCAGCAAATCTCTTCCGGGAAATAATACATTTCTTTCCCATGAACCGACTCGTCGGATTTATGGACAAAAAGCTGTTGTACAAAATCCAGTAGCCAGACAACACGCATTAATTGTGATTTTCCATCCAACTGCTTTCCGATATACCTGTTCAAAGAAACATGAAAACCGGCAGATGCCTTCGCTTGAAAATAAACTGATAAATCACATAAAGGATAAGTTGCATAAAAATCCAACAAATATTTATTCAACTCCACAGACAACTCATACTTTCCCGTGAATTTACGGAGTATTCGCTTGACCGGGAAGCTGGGGGCTTCCGGAAGTGATAACGATAAAGTTTTATGGGCCGACGGATATTCCGCATCAAACGAATACAATGTTTTCAAACCGATGTTATCCGTATCCATCAAATAATATTTTACATTCCCCATACGGACAAAGGGCATACGATACACTTCTTCCTTAAAAGGGAGGAGCAAAACCAAAGTATCACCCTCTCCACGCCCGATCTTTACCTTATAGCCCCAATTACTCAGCACATAAAATAAAAACAATGTTCGCTCGGAAGAAGAAAACGATGTATATCCATGACGGCTGATATGTTTAACCAGCAAGAACGCACCCCAACCATTCAAATTCAACATTTCAGTATAATTTCTGCAAGCATTGAAAAAAGAAGTGAAATCTTCTTTTGAAAGTCTACGCCATCCTCCGGCCACCTGCTTTTCCCTCACTCCCGGCAAGGTAAACCACTTACCCGGCAAAGACGCCAGTTCGACAGTTGTTCCGAAAAAACGATTATCCGGCGACATTTGTTTCTGATTGTTTACAGCCAACCCACCGGAGCTACAAGCAATACAACCGGGCTCACCCATTGAATACAAAGGCGGTTCCATCCCTTCATAGACAGCAAATTCCTGCCAAGCCTGCTCGAGGAAATCCGCAAAATCAACATTTATGCTATCTTCAAAAGTATAAAAATCAGATACAACAGCAGATTGGTAAGTATCAAAATCATCATCCGGACTGACTTGGGAAAATACATCTTCCGTGCCTGACAGCCAGAACAGGCACCCGATAACATATCCATATATAAATTTCCACTTTCCCATTCAGTCCTCTTTTATTCGGATAAAAAAGAGAAATACTGTTCGCAGCGCTGCTCTTCCGGAATCCGGTGCAACCAGCCGAACACATTCTCCACCGATACTTTTCCAGAAAAAGGCATTTCCTTCAAAGTAGCCACGACCAATAGAATATTCTGCTCAAAACGCGCAGGACGATTCCCTTTCTCCACGCAATAAGTCACCCACCGGTTACGGGGAAAAGAATAATCCACATCTTTCCGAAAAAGAGTTCCTTCCTCGTACGCCCCGGGAAAAAGCTGTTCCACACCATCCGCATCGAAAACAAACATATAATAAAAACAATCAGCGCCGGACTTTAGCGAAAAGCGAAGCGACTCACCAGTCCGATATACATTATTCAAACCTGCCGATACAAAAGAAAAGGAAGAATGCCTTGAAACGGCCTGTGTAACATTTGCCGAAACAACCGCCCAAGCAATTTCACTCGCCCACCTGCGGTCGCACCCCATAACCAGTTGGATTTCCACATCACCATCCGGCAAATCCCGGTATACTTCCATTAACGGATACAAGTTGACCAGTCGTGTTGTTACCAGATTTTTACTGCTCGCTACCATATTCATCACCGTGTTGCCATCCTTCGTATCCAATCGATTCGTCACCAACTGCGCGATACGCGTTTCCATCAACCCGGCCAGTTGGACTTTTGCCAGACTTTCCGCCTGTAAACGTGCTGCATCCGGATTATTCCCTTTCGCTTTGGCCGATACGACAAAATTCCGAGCTTCTCCTGCGGTATTTTTTGCACGCTGATACCTCCAGGCTTCTGCCAATTGCTCTTCCAGAGAAAGTCTGCCGGCAAAAGTCCGGAAACCTTCTTCCTGCAATCGGGAAACAGCTTCCTGCAAAAGGGCATCTTTAGCTGAAGCAATCGAAGATGTACCTGTACGCCCCGTTTTACATGCAGACAAACAACAGATTACCAACAAATATATACATCTACTCCACATCTTGTTCTCCTTTTTTTCCTACATTCACAGCCGTACTATCCGCAGAAATAGAGTCCGCAGAATGAAATACGGGAGGCTCATCTATTTCTACCGGAATATTTTTTACCCGTGGAACGGACATAAAATAAAATCCTCCTCCCGCCAGCAAAAGAACCAGCCCTGCCACAACAGCAATGCGGCTAAAAAAACGGAAAGAAAAATAAGACCGATGAACAGGTTCTTGTTGCGGAACCTGTTCATTCGTATCTTCCCATCCGGCAGCCAGATGGCGCATTCGTTCCAAGCATTGCCGGCACTCTTTGCAATGCAACAGATGAAACTGGAAATCCGCCATTTCATCCGCACTTAGACGGTTTAAGAAATAATCCCGCAACCGGTTATTTTCCTGTTCCTTACATTTATTATCCATCACTTTACATTCTTTCGTAATAAATTCATAAAACGCTGTCTCAGCAAACGCCGGGTACGTACTGCATCTTGTCGCATTTTATTTTCCAGACGTTTTAACTCTTTTTCCGATTTTCCATTTCCTTGCATAGCAGCTATAGCATCATAAGGTAACCCGTCAACATAATGCAGGAAGAGTAATTTCGTTTTATCTTCAATATCCTTAGTCAATTGTGAATACCAGGGTTCGACTTTATCCCAAAGCACGACAGTCAACATACGGCTTACTTCCTCTTCATTCTCCATATCGATATCCTCCATAAAACCCGTTAATACCCGGCAATCATATCCAGGGTCTTCTTCAAGAAGCAGAAACCCGGCATCCAGTACCCCACCCGGAATATCCAGCAGAACTTCAGAGCTGCTGTTTTTTCGTATCGACTCCTTCATTTTATTCAAACAGACACGGGCTATATAATTCCGAAAATGATAAGCACTCTCAAAGTCAGGTATCTCCCCTTCCGTTATCTTTTTTCTTAAGAATAAAGTGGCATCACTCCAAGTGTCCTGTATTATCTCCCTTCTATATTGTATTGACACATATTGTCCGGATGTGACAAGTCCTGTCAATCTCTTAACTGTCTGATAAAGAACATCCCAAAATTCCGTATCATCCTTCTTCAGCCGGACGAACAGCTCATCTTTCCCTATCGGAAAACAAGAATAGCAAGACTGACGGCATAAATCCTCCAAATCGGAAGGCATGCAAGCAGAGGCGATAAAAAGCAATTCCTTTTCATAAAGCTCTCCATCCAACATCTTCGATAATTTAAAAGCCAATGTCTGCGGAGGAACAGCCAAATCCTTATCAATCGTCGTACCTTTCCAGTCTTCCTGCAAACGCCCGGTTATCCGCTTCTTCATAGCAAACAGGAACCGACGGAAAAAATAATTCTTTTTCTCCCGTCTGACGAAATCACCATATGCAATCCGGGCATAAAATAAACGTAAAAGTTCTTTCCGCCATTTGCGAAAGCAATCCGGATTTCCTCCCCAAAAATCATCCGGCAACCTGGCCAAAGGCAATATCATTTCAATACCCTCCTCTACAGAAGACAATACCCCCAATTCAACAAGCCTGTATGCTTCACATTCCTTACGGACCAATTCCGCTATGATATCCCGTTTATCCATTACTAAAAGAATATGCCGGCAGCACCGTTTACTTCAAAAAACGAAAAAGCGACCGCATTAATACCTACTGAAATCCCCAACCGTTTATAACGGTAAATCAATCCAAGTTCTGCCTCTACGCCTTCGGCACTATAGCGGGTATTAACCGCCCACAATTCACCAGACGGCTTATCTGTAATATAATCAAACGTTTGTGCATGCCATATCAAACGGCGGAATCCATATCCAGCCCCGACATACAGATACAAAAATGGCCAAGGGCGGTATAAGGCACCAGCAGTTATACCCAACCGACTTCGTTGTGATTCTTTCCCCACGACATAGTAATTACCGGCTTTTTCATAATCAAAAACACCGGAAGTATTACAAGTATAAGGAGCATCCACAAACGAAAAATCAGTTTTTCCTCTTATATATCCTCCCCAACGAGCTACGATTCCATACATTAATCCGAAATAAGAAGAGCCGGAAACATTATACATCAATAGATTTTCAACTTTAGACTTTTTTTTCAATACATCACCACGGATTTCGAACACAACCTCACCATTGAGACTTCCCCACTCATCCATTGCCTGCCAAATCACAGACTTCATTCCTTCCGTTTCCACCCTGCCTATATCCCCTTGTACCCGGACCAAAGGACCGACAAAATTGGCGCCTCCATCCGTACTTACATACAAATCCAACATAACATAAGAATCATAGGACAGGCGGTCTAATGTATAATGGACTTGTATTGTCCGTCCGAACTGTTCGAAATGGACATCGCTTATACGTTGGGCAAAAACAGATGGTATTACCCCATAAAAGAGTAATATACCCAAGCAGATACGCAACCATACCTTAGACTGAAATTTTTCTTTCATGTTTATTTATCTTGTTCCGGCTGATATGACCATAATCCAGTTCCTTTCCCTCCCACATAACCGATATTATCCACTTGAAAAGATAAAGTAAAATAACCGGGAAAAGTAGCCGAAGAAAAAGTCGAACGAGGTTCCCACGTATCCTTATCCATAGAATAGCACCAAAAATCATTTATAGTGACTAAGAAGTTACCACCAGCACTTATTTCCCCATACCCTGCATACAAATTACCATCGACAATAAACCCTACAGGATCCCATCTCCCCGCATCGGGAAAATCCGCACATCTGAACCAACTGTCGTCACTTGCCCTGTATTCCCATAAATAATTTGACAAGGGAGGTTCCATACCGCCCATAAAAATCCCGCCAAACATAAACACCCGGTTGTAAGCTGTTACTACCAATGTACGCGCGACAGACTTTCCTGGGAAATCGGACATTCTTGCCCATGTGTTCGAAAGCGGATCATAGGCAAAAACAGTTGCCCTGTCGGAAATAGTCGACACATATCCTTTTCCTTGGCAACTGAAAACAGCCATCACTGAATAATCTTTTTTCGGAAAATCACAAACCCGCTTCCATTCCTCTGTTTCCGTATCATATTCCCAAAAATCCAATTGACAATAATTAATCCCGCTTTTATTGATTTCTCCCAGCCCGACATACAACTTGGTACCAATAGAAAACATAACCGGCTCAATACGTATGCCACCGGGATAATCGCTTATTTTCGTCCACCTATTTAAAGAAGGAGTATATTTCCAAATGGTAAAATCTCCTGTGTCATAATTATCCTTTACTACAATCCCGCGGATATACACATCCTGTCCTATTACGACTGCATCATAAAAACCATCGTTTTCTTCCGGAAACTCACATACCTTCGCCCATCCCCGGTCGCTTGTCAGAGACAGCGTTGTAAATTGAAATGTATCGGAATACCCTTTTTCATCCAGGGTCTCAACATATATCCGGCAATAATAATCTGTGGAAGGCAACAAACTCGTCAAACGGACTTCTATCGTATCATTTGTATATTCTGAAGATAGAGGGATACCACTTGCAACCTCCGGCAATTCCTTTTCTCTGCTATAACAAAATACGATTTTGGAGGGCTTTGTACCTTCCCTCCCCTTTATCCGGAGTTTTAAAACAGCGTGCCAGGAATAAACTTGTTCGACTCCGATAATTTCCATTTCCGGCAATAATTCCTTCGACGAAGTATTATATTCAGGGATATCCGGGTCCAACATTGCACATGCAGAGACAAAAAAAAGGAAGAGACATAAACCTATTTTTAAATATTTAGTAGCTATCATTATTTGTTTCCGGATTATAATTGCAAAAATAAGCTAATTAGCTGATGTGTACAACTAAATACTTCTTTATGGAATTTTATATTCTATCCAATTATCCATCATAACCTTCATACCAAACATAAAACACTATATATAAATAAATTACGGTTATGATAGTATAAAAAACAACTATCATAACCGCCATCACACCATCATAACATATCATGCACAAACAGCTATTTATCAACCTGTTAACTCTTCTACATAATAACAAGTACCACGTGTTATCCGCTTATTCGGCACCTTATTTCGCTTTAAAAGCTTGCCAAAATTGAGTATCATAGTCTTTGTTACAACAAATCCCGGTTGTTTTTCAGCGATTTTGTCCAATATCTCTGAAGCCAGAAGCGGTTTTACCGTATCCGGTTCCTCCGGTATGGTAAAATAACGCAGGAATAATTCTTCTTCGGCCGGAACCTGTTGAAACGGTTGGTTATTTTGTATAATAAGCGCCTCTTCTTCATGTGTAAACCAGAAACGTTCTCCCCTCCTCAATAACTCTTTCGCCTGAGCATATAATTGTTCGTAATTTACAGGTTGCAGATAATCGATTGTTCCCTCTACCTCCACACAGATAAAACGACGGCTTCCGGTAGGGTCCGTCAATAAATCAAAGTTATTGCTAGTAGCTATAAAAGTAGCATAACGCCGCAGGTTACGGCTCGCACTCTGGTAAGGCAGACGAGTATTGACCACGGCTTTCTGCAAAACATGTTTCAAAAAACTTTGATGCGACTTCTTTACCGAATCAAACTCATCAATATTAATCAACGCATACCGATGTAAAGCAAGTTCAGCCTCCCTACGGTTGCTGAAATCTATACTATCTGTATAATAAGACCTTAGTTCCGGAGGTAATACGTTCAGGCAGAAAGTCGACTTGCCACATCCCTGGTCACCGACCAACAAAGGCGTTGTACTATTTCCATGTTCCCTATCCAGTTCCATCCAATGCGCCACCATGCTCAGAAACCAGCGAAAAAACAAATCCGTCCAAACCGGATTACTGCAAGGCACGCGTTTCGCCAAAGCCCGGATATAATCTTTGCCATCCCAGACCGGCAAGCTCTTCATAAAATGAAGAATCGGATGATATAAAGGAATACGATTGGAGTGCACATACCGGTCGATGTCTTTATCCCAGACATTCAGCCCCTCATGTTGTGCTTCCAAGCAAATCGAATTTCTTACTTTTTGTGTATAAGGCTGGTAAGTAAACTGAATAAGAGACCTATCCAAATATTCAATATCTCCACTCATTTCATTCTGCCGGAAATAATAACGCCTTTCCATGAATTCATCCATTTGCAAGGCCAGATGCATAGCAGGAGGAATAACCTGTGCAAGGTTCCCTTTGTCCTGCATCGTTTTCAAACCGTAAGCCGTACGAAAAGTCATACGGATATCCGTTTCATACTTTTTCAATGCATCATATCTGAGTGTCCAGCCAGTCGCTTCTTCTTCAGGTATTCCAATACGGCAACAAGCCTGCGCCAATTCTATAAACAGAAACTGAATATCCTTTTCCGCCTTTTGGGAAAAAGAGCGAAATAAATTCAATAACACAATGCTATACAGTGTGGCAATCTGTTTATTCCTATCCAATCCCGGCACCAAACGTCCCAAAGAATCTTCCGGCGGATTCTGCACAATACGCAAATCACCACCATCAGGCATCTGTAAGGGTTGTTCCAGACGTATCGCTACCGCATCAGGATTATAATAAGCTTCCGGATCATAGCTCAAGCGGCAGCCACGTGACAAAAGAGGTTCCTTCAATGCGATGATACTTCCCAATTGAGGTTGGTAATGCCTCACTGCCAACTGGTAAGCGGCAGCATGAAACAGTTTCGCCTTTTCTTCCTTCTGCGGTAAAGTTCCGTCCGGCAAAGTAAACGGAACGATAATTTTCACCGACCTGCCACTCAACCCGATAAAAGTCAACAACGTTTGTGGCAACACGGCAGCCTCCCTGCGAATTGCTTCCGCCTCCTTCATATCGGACAGACCGTTCACTTCAAGCAACACATATCCACTATAACGACTCCACTGAACCTGCCCCTCCCACCTTCGAAAAGTAGATGCGAATATCCAAACGGGAAGTTTATCTACAGCAGGAATAGTCCCCGGCAAAAAAGTCCGGTTCAACCCTTCACGGACCGGGAGCACCTGCCTGCCGGCCTTTTCACTCTTCAGCACATCCATTACAAATGTAATATCACGGGAATAAACACGTAAAATATTCTTCTGATACCGGTAACCTGCCACCTTCATTCCCATGGTTTCCTTTCAAATTTAATAAAACGCATCGATTTTCTTGCATCCGGAGACATTCTGAAACAGATACGCCGTGCTTTCACCCGATGTGGCGTACACTCTTTCGGATCCTCATACCCTTCACTTCCTGCCGACAGGTAAAAATCCCCCAAGTCTTTCATCTCTACCGAATAACCATCTTCCAACTTTTCCCGGATCATACTCCCTAACTCACATACTGCCGCCAGCACGTCACCGCGACTTAAAGAACAACGATCCGCCACCAAATTTGCCAGTTTACCGGTTGAAATCCGCCCGCAGGTTACCGGAACTCCATAATAGCGAACTTTTTCTTCCGTTCTTGTCTTATCCAATTTCTCACGAACTACATAGTAATGTGCCATAAATAGTATAGTTTTTTACATTAAATAGCGATATATCCACTAAAAGATGCCCATTTTCACCCAGTTTACACCCGGATTTAAACGATATTGACACCCGGGGGTACATAGGTACGAGACCCGGGTGTCGAACATTTTTTGTCTTACAAATATAAACAATATATACATATAAAGCAAAGATTATCAATAGTTTTATAAAAATAATCCCTATTATTTTTGTATTCTTTTCATCTATTATCGGAATAGATTCATTATGATAGTATGATGGTTACTTATGAGAGTTATATTTCAATCAATCATACATATAAACAATTAATATACAAATAGTTTATATAAATAATGATAGTATGATAGTATAAATCAAATAAAATATTTTGAATATAATTCAACATTGGATACGCCAGATATAAGAAATATCAAAAAACGAAGACTTAATATATATCAAGTTTTTTTCAATAAATACCCTATATTTTTGTCACATTCATACTTATTCAAACAAGTATAGGTAAAGTTATGATAAGACCGGAGAATGTTGACCTCACAATAATATACCCAAATGAGTATTATAAAAAACATTCATCCCATAACTATAATAGAAAATCATATGTAAACAAAAATGCATAATATGATCAGTATATAACAATCTAATTGAAAACAAAACATGAATGTAGAACAAATAACTCTTGAATTCATTAGTCCGAGTAAACTGAATGAATTGACAAATGGAGAAAATGTAACTAAAACGGTATGGTCTTATGCAGGTGCCGAGAATAGCACGCTGATTTTAGACACAAAAAATTGGACAATCTTATGTGAAGCCAACAATGTTTGCGAATCAATTGCAAACTGGTTAGTGAATGAATCTTCATCCGTCATGAAAATCGAAACAGCGGAAGATACCACAGAAGGATTTAAAAAGCTCGACTACACGTTTGCTGTTTCCATGATTGGCCAATTGTGTGATGCAAAAAATCTTATAATGTACCTGCAATCATTACAGCAAGTATTTAATGTTGGAATGAAACAAAATAATTCCTCTCTCAATTTATCTCAGAAAAACAATAATGAACAGTTAAACAAATAATAATAAAAACCATGGCAATACAAACTCAAACAAATTTACAACTACGCAAAAAAGGGCTTGATGATGTTTTCCATCGTACGATTATTGCTCTTGAACGATTAGAGCTATTCCTGATGATGACAGCAAACGATAATAAACAAGTGACTATCAATCAAACAGCAATAAGGACTTCTCGTGATTTACATGATGATGAAAAAAATCCTCCCAGCAAAGACTCTTTTTTCGGAGAAGTACAACTTCAAACTTCAGCACTTTTCTTCCAAACAGAATTCGATGATAAAGAGGTTTTCTCTAAAGCTGTTCAATATTTCCTAAATGACCTTTTAGAATGGTATGGAGGTAGATCATTGGATATACCTTATGATGAAGTTGAAAAATTCTTTATTCCAATCATGGTATCATTAAATAGACAGGCAACAAGTGTCATTGACATTATGCAAGCCGTTTCAAACTATGTTGGGGAAATCAAAAGTATTGAGTCCTTATCCCATGAAGAAAAAGAAAAAGCTGTTATGGAAGGATTCAAAGCATTTATGCTTGCAGACCATAAAACTCAGGAAGAAAACCAGGCTTTTGAAAAATCAGGAGAAGAAATTGTTTTCACGTCTCACAAGCGAGGCGAGGCCATAGATGGATATAAAAGACTGTATCTGGCATTCATAGAAACATATGATGAACCAAACCCTGCAAAATTGTTAGTGACAGCTGTCACGAATTATTTGCCGGAAATAGCCAAAATGTGTCCAGATATCACCTTGGAAATAATTGAGACTAAATTTTCGGAGAAATAACAAACTGTTGAAGATATAAAATATAAAAAATGAAGTTATGGCACTAAATAGTTTTACGAAAGATAGCATTACATATTTTGAAGTATATATAAGTTGTCCGGTATGTCTCGACCGCGGAAATCAAACACCCCAAACATATTGGGTACATCACAACAATAATTGTAACGGTGATATATACATGGGCGAAAATGCTTATTACTATTGTAAAAAATGCGGAGCGACCCAACATGTTATGAAATGGAAATACGGTTGCCCCAATCATTCCTCCGGCGACACCTATGAATACCTTGAAGCCTCACCTGCTGCATTAGCTCAAGCAGTCTCTACTGCAGGTCAAATGGTGCAGTCAACAGGTATTGCATGGCTTCAAACATTTCTTGTCAACATGCAGAAAGGATATTAATGCTATAGTCCTTAAATTCAAGGATGCTGAATAGAATAATCTGTATCCTTGAATTTAGGATGTTTGTAAATTCCCCATTACAAATTTTAGAGTTCATTAAAATGATAATAAAATGATTTTATAGCATTCAAAACATAAACATCTTATTCCTGCATGTTGAACAAATACGTATTACTCAACATATCCGAAAAACTATTATAAATGAATATATTATGGATTTCAAAATAAAGTATTTTGGTGAAGAAGATTCAAATGGATTTCCCAAATTTGATATGAATGTATGGATTACCGAGAGTGACAAAGAAATTTTAGATGTGGGCAAAGAAAAAACTCATGGCCCACAATATGTAAAAATAGAATGCAAAGATGTTTTAAGCCGTTTTGTTTTCTACGCCAAATTATCCACCATCAACCCCAACAGGAACCTTGACAATGGATATTTATGGATACCCAAAGATTTGATACATAAATCTTGGCTGATTAGCCATAAAACATCTGTCGTTGTAACATTAATCAATATAACGGATGCGATCGTTGCCGATTCTATTGTAATCAAACTACACCCCGAAGCGGTAAAGAATTGGTCGGACGAAGAAATAGAAAGAGCCGAAAATTATTCAAAAACATCAAATAGGATCGCTTACGATACACAAATCCTTTTTGTTAAACCGGGAACAAAGCGGGTTGTAACCGGCGAAGTAGAAAGTATCTTCCCAAAATCGGAGGATAGACAAACTCTTTATAAAGTAACTTCCGATACTAAAATTAATTTTACCGGATTACCTGTCAACAGGCAAAAAGCAATTGATTTCTCACAGATTGGAGGATTGACCGATGTCATAAGCCGGCTTAGAGAAATCATACAGATTCCGATAAATTACCCGGAGCTTCTCGGACGATTCGGAATTAAACCACCCAAAGGGATGCTTATGTATGGCCCTCCGGGAAATGGCAAAACCATGATTGCACGTGCTGTTGCTTATTCAATGGGGTCCTCTTTCATCACAATAGAAGGTCCGGAGCTTATGTCCAAATATGTGGGTGTAGGCGAACAGCGCCTACGTGAGAAATTTGAAGAAGCGGAATCCAAAGGCAATTGCGTGATTTTTATTGATGAAATAGATTCCATTACATCCAAACGCAGTGAATCAAGTGCCGAGTACCAAGTATCCATAGTTGCAACTTTACTAAGCCTTATGGATGGTATGAACAGTAATAATAAAGTGTTTGTGATCGGTGCGACAAACCGTCTTAACGCCATCGACCCTGCATTACGCAGACCGGGACGATTTGATTTAGAATTTGAAGTCCCCCTCCCCAACGCATCTGCAAGGTACGATATTTTATCAAAGTATGTGAAGTTAGAAAATTCCCATCTTTTTAATGCCGTATCCACAAACTCACTACAAGTGCTCAGCGAGCTGACCAACGGATATTCAGGAGCAGATTTATCCCTATTATACAGGGAGTCGGTCATGAATGCAATCAGAAAAAGAATTTCCATTGAAGAAGACACCGGTAAAATTTCATTCCATACCGACCCGGAGGCCATACGGATATCCAACGAAGACTTCTATGAAGCCCTCCGGAACATAACCCCCACATCGCTCAGGGGGATTGACATAAATAAGCCGACAGTCAAATGGGAAGGTTTAATCGGGTTAGACCAGCCAAAAAAGGAAATGGAAAGCATTTACGCAAACATTAGCAAACGGCTATCTTCCAAAAACTTGTCACAGCGTCCATCACTGCTGAACATTATTCTGGAAGGTATAAAGGGTGCCGGAAAGCGTACTTTTATTTACGCTTTTGCACAACAGTATAATTACGAAATTCTTGAATTGGATTTCTGGGATTTAGCATCCGAATCGGTAAACGAAGCGTACATTGAGATTAATCAAATAATCGCAAAGGCTAAGCAAATTGCACCTACAATACTTTACCTGAAAAATACAGATAAAATCGACAATGCGGAACGGTTCTTATTAAAACTGAATAATGAATTATACAAATTGAACAAACATACTCATATCATGGCAATATTAGCTGTTGAAAACGTAAATGACCTTCCTCAAAGCACATTAGGTTACAAAGCTTTCAACACTGTAATAAATATGAATCAACGAAAAGAGATTTTCATCGATGTTTTATCTCCTTTTTATGAAAAAGACATCATACTAAAGACCATGAATGCACCGATGAATAGTATAGGACAAGTCATTGTCAATATACAAGAACAAATGGATATATAAGAAAAAGGAAATACAATGCAAATAGAAATATATATGGCATGCCCTTTATGCGTTTCAAGAGGGCTAAGTATAGCGAAAGAATATTGGAGACATGGTTCGGACGGAGGACTCACAAGTTGGATGTTCAAACCATGCAACGGTATTTTATGCCTGGACGAAAAGGCAAATGTAATATGCTCAAAATGTGGAAAATCCATTCCGTTATTGAGAGCACATTTATCCTGTAATAGCGGACGACATAAATTTGCCGTCGCATCGAACACGTCTTATGCCCAAGCAATTTCCACCGCATCCAATTGTGTTAACTCCGGCGGGCTTTCTTATTTACAAAGTATTCTAAAACATATTGCATAGTATGGGGACAATGAGATTTGAAGGATTAAGTATTGCCGGAAAAATGTTTGTATTACTTTTAACAGGCTGCTTGATATTCGGAGGATATTATGGATATCTCTCCTATAAATTTTCAGCTGCCATAGAAAAAGGGAACATCTATTTAACCGAAGGGAATTATGACGCCGCAGTCGAATCATATAATTTGGCATTGAAAGCCAAATCATCCGGAGGATCCAAAGCGGAGATAAGCAGTTTAATAAGTAATACAAACACGCTGAAAGATGCAGAAATAACAAAACTTAAACAAGAGATTACAGCCATTATTGGAGACAAATACAAAGGGATAGAAGGCGCAAATGTTATTGCAATCAGAAAAAGTTACTACTCTGCAATAGAAATAGAACCAGTACAAAAAAAAATAAACAGACTGAAAGAACTGAATATTGATAAGAATATTATTAAACAATATCAACAAATACTGGATTCCCAAAAGCTACAAGCAAAAAAAAGAAAAAGATGAAAAGAATAATTGCAACCATCGTTTTTATTTTATGTTCCATAGCTCTTTATTCACAAAATAAGAGTATCGACATTGCGCGTATCGAGTATAGAAAAGGGAATTATAAAGATGCTGTCGGATTATTTAATGGAGCAATTGCAACTGTTACAGATGCTTATACCAAAGATTTACTCACAAAAGAAAAAGAAAAATCAAGTAAGTGCTGGGAATGTCTGGAAAAAGCCGACACATATTACCGTCAATCAAATTTTTCAAATGCATTACGCTTATATATTACAATATCATCCATTAATGAATCAGACTCATATGCTAAGAATCAGATTAACAGATGCCGATACAATATAGAACAAGCAAAAATATTAACAAATGAAAGAAAAAAAATAAACAACCTTTTATGTGAACTGATAAAAACGAACGACATTTATAAATTAAAAAAATTTGTAAATGACTATCCAACACATACATCAGCCCTAAGCCTTAAAGAGATTCTAAAATACTATGACAATCCCAGTATTATAGATAAAGAAAAAGTCAGAACCAAAGAAGATTATTATATTAAATTCGGTGATTTTTATTTTGATAACAACAAAACTACCGCCGCCTGGTTTTACGAAAAAGCTGCAACCTGCGGATCGCTATCGGGATTCTATAAATTAGCAAACTCTTTACCTACTGAAAATAATAGAAGACGACAACGATTACTGGTTTTTGCGGCTGCAAACGGAATGGCAGAAGCACAAAAGCAGCTTAAATCAAAATACCCTAAGTTACTATATGACACGAGTATTCCTAAAACGTTATATAAACATATGGAATTAGCTAACAAGGGAAATATCTACTCTGCCGTCTATGTTCAAAAAAACAAATATAATATAGGTCTTCCTGATTTATATCTGTTAGATGACAATGCCAGATACACAAATACCATAGATTACTTTCAATACGATCTGGGGATGATGTACATAGAAGGGAACTGTGTTAATAAAAACGCAGACAAGGGGATTTTGTATCTATATGCCGCAGCATCCAAAGGGAATCATTCTGCCCAATACGCATTAGCTCAATTGTTTATAAAAAATGAGAAGTATTATAATGCATTTATGCTTTGCGCTGCCATCAATGGAAATGCCGATGCCATAAAAAAAATGAAATTCAACAACTACAATAACACACTGCAATATGCAAAATCTTATATTGATTTCTTAATGCATAAAGAATGCGACATCTTCTATGCCAGGCTTTTTATTACATATAATGCCTCCACATACAAAATTGAAGATACAGATTCCGAACTCATTACCCTGGCATGCTACAAGTATTTAAGCCGTAAACAATACAAAGCTGCCATCAAATTAGTAAAAATAAAAACAGTCTGGGACAAAGAAACCATTTCAAGAATACAAAATATAATCGGTCACAGTAAAAACAAATATCATAAAAAAATACTAAAACAACTCACAAAAGTAATCACCCAAGAAAATATAAACAAACCGGATGTATTTCCATCCTTAATAAAAGATAATTTCTGTACGAATCCACATGCCGCTAAAGAAATTCCGGTAAAGGATTATTTATTAAACACAATCAACTAAACAATATTAATACCATATGGAGTATTCCGAAAATCCAGAACAGAGTAGGAAATAATTTAATACTTTACAATTATGTTACAAGAAAATTTGATTAGTGAAGACGTTATGGATCGTTTGGATGTTTCTGAAGAAGCTGCCGATTGGTGCGACCATTGCAATGAAGGTCACCCAATCTATTAATTATTAAGACTCAACCACTATGCCAACAACATCAAAAAGTTTATTTGTTACTATAAAAGCGACATTAAATTGCAACTTAGCATGCAAATATTGTTATGGTAGAGACAACCACTCTACTGGTAAGGAAATGGATGATGCCCAAATAAAAAAAGGCTTGAGATTTATCTGTGATTATGCTAAATTGGCAAACATATCCGAACTGTCATTATGTTGGCATGGTGGTGAGCCTTTACTTTTCGATGCAGAAAGACTTAAAACATTATGCGAATATGCAATAGACTTATACACAACAAGTAATATAAAATGCAGTTTTAGTACACAAACAAATGGAGTATTACTTAAACAAGAATATTATTCTTTGCTGAAAAAATATTTTAATGGAAATGTTGGAGTATCTCTCGACTTATTCAGCGATTTCAGAGTATTTAAATCCGGAAAAGTTTCAACAGATTTAATCATTGAGAATATAGATAAGGCACTGAAAGCCGGTTTAAAATGCGGTGCTATAAATCTTATCACACGTCATAACCTAAATCGAATAAAAGATATCTACAATTTCTATAAAGAGCGGGATATGAACGTACGCTTAGCTAGAGTTTTTCCCATTACTCAAAACTTTGACATAAACAATCCCATGTATGTTTCAGATGAAGATTTTGCCGATGCAATGATACAATACTTTGATTTATGGGTAAACGATAAAAAACCTGCAAAAAACATGGACATCGTAAGACTTATTGGAGATTTATTGTTAGGTAGACCTTCTATATGCCTGAGAGAACAGAATTGTCAGGAACGTTATCTGGCATTAAGTCCGGGAGGGGATATTTACCCTTGTGCCGAATTCGATGTACCGGAGTCTGTTATTGGTAATTTTCTGACACAGACCCCAGATGAATTCTACAAATCAGAAATAAGAACAAGCATATTCCGACAGGCTCCTATTCCTGCAGAATGCACAGGATGCAAATATGAAACGACATGTTACGGAGGTTGTTTGAGGGAACGATTTATGGTTAAATATCCCTTCAGGTGCAAATCCAATATGCTGTATTGGGACCATATCTTGGAATGGCTTGAGAGTAAAGGTGCATCGTTATATATTCTACGAGGCAAATCAAGAGAAGAAAGCATTAAGGTTATATCTGAGATTTTCCCAAAAGCATGAAAAGTATTTTATTTGTAATACCTTGGAAAGCATCGTTTATTGACAATTTCAATTTCGATTTTGCAAAAGAACCGGAAAGAGCGCCTGAAAATGTAGTGGGATTAGCCACCTACCTGAATTCGCAAGGGGTAAGAGTGAAAATTGCAGATTTAGGCAGGTTGCTCGTATCATGCAAAGGAGACATCCCTATTTGCCTGTCTCATTTCAAGCAGATATGTAAGGATTTTAATCCGGATATAATCGGACTGTCTTTTTTCACTGCTCGCTTTGAATTTGCTGCACAAATAGTCACCTGCCTACATTCCATATATTCTAAAGAAAAGCCTTTGATTATAGCAGGAGGAGTACATCCGACCCTACTACCTGAAATCACTTACGAATATATTGATTTCGATGCTCTGATTATCGGAGAAGGAGAAGTTCCGTTAATGGAATTAGTAAAAGGAACCCCTCTAAATAAAATAAAAGGGGTATTCCTGCCGGGACAGGACAAACCTGTTCAATCCGAAGTGCTGACAGACCTTGATCTATTGCCTTTCCCCGATTGGAGTTTAATTGATAAAGATTTTTATTCACAGCCATCTTATCAGATTTCCAATACCCAACTACACAAAGTAATGCCTGTAACATTCGGTCGTGGCTGTATGTACAGATGCAATTTTTGTGCCCATAATAGCTTTTTAACAGCACGTTGCCATTCTCCACAGTATTTTGTTGAAATGCTGCACCATGTATCCCAACAATGCGGGGTTAACACATTCATTATCCAGGATAGTTCAATCGGCAGTTTTAAAAAGCAATGGATAGAAGTATGCCAACTCCTTATAGCCTCTGGAGCGAACTATTCCTGGTGGGCTAATTTACGTGTAAATCAAGTAGATGAAGAATTTCTTACTTTGATAAAAAAAGCCGGATGTATAAAACTTTTTTTTGGTTTTGAATCCGGTAGCCAAAAGATACTTGATAAGATGAATAAAAGAATCACTGTAGAGCAATGCGATAAAGCTGCTGAAATATGCCACAAACTGAATATCCCATTCTATTCCAGCTATATTGTAAATTACTTTAATGAAACGGAAGAGGATTTACACGCTTCCGAAGAATTAATTATGCGTACTAAGCCTGATTCTCTTGCCATAAACAAATTTTCCCCCATACCCGGTTCTGTTGACTATGACACTAACGAAAATACAATAAAGCCATTATTAACTAATATCCATAGTTGGACAACTTTAGGAATGCTTTTGTCTCCTTTATTATTTGGAGATATACCTGCTGAACGGTTCGAATATTGGCATAAACATTTGAAAAAATTAAAATCTATCATCAATAGTAATGAAAATAATAAGAGATAATATATGGGCTCCCAACGGTATGAATTCTACTTCATCCGTTCAATGGTCATACTGGAATGATATAATACCTTTCGGCAATGAGTATATTTGTTTTAATACTCTATCCGGAGCTGTTGCTGTGCTAAAGTCGCAAGAATACTCACTTTATCATAAACAACCATCTTCAGCACCTGATTCACTTACAAAATCAGGAATTATCGTTTCCGGACAAAAAAAAGAAAAAGATGAATGGCTTCAACAATATATAAAAGGGAAAAATGATGAATCCATCTTGGATTTGACTATTGTATCCACAATGCAATGCCAATTTAAATGCGTATATTGTTTTGAAGGAGACAAAGGCAAACAAGTATTGACTAATCATACAATTGAACACATTAAGAAACTTGTAGAGAACCGTAAAAAACATCTCAAAATATTAAGAATAACATGGTTTGGAGGAGAACCACTGTTAAATATGACTGCCATCCTAAAACTCTCTGCTTTCTTCATTGACTTCTGTTCTCAAAATGGCATCAAATATATAGCCGACATTACCACCAACGGTTATGTACTATCGTCCTCTTTATGTAATACTCTTGTAAATGAATGTAACATTCGCAGATACATTATAACGATTGACGGTACCCCGGAAATGCATAACCGCAGACGCCCATTGCAGAACGGTAAAGGTACGTTCGATAGGATTTGGGGAAATATCCAGAACCTTATTAAATTAGAAGGTACATCCGTGACAATCCGGATAACTATCGATCGTGAGAATGCAAATCATATGCGAGAATTTATAGATTTGCTTGCTAAAAGTCCACTTGCAAACAAAGTTGGATTGGCATTCTCAAAAACAATCGACTATTCCTTTACACCTCACTATATTCATAATAAGATTTTAACTTTTGAAGAATTCACAAAACTTGAAATAGAATTAATCAAATATGCCCATTCAAAAGGGATTTTACAATTTACGACCCCTCGTCCATGCCCGTCAGGAGGATGTCTGCGTAAAGGAGATATTGTTATCGGGGCTTATGGTGAAATATACAAATGCCTTGACACAATAGGAGAAAAGAACTGGATTTCAGGAAACATAAGCGACGGGAATACCAACATACCCGACTGGTATAATGATTGGCTTTCTTGGAATCCCCTCGAAGACGATCTCTGCAAGAATTGTAAACTACTCCCATTATGTAATGGAGGTTGTCCTCACAATGCAATCTTCTCCTCCAAAAAACATGGTGCTGAAGATCAATGCCCTGATTGGAAATTAAATTACATACAACGAATAATATTATATGTTGAAGAAAAACTAAATACTCATGAATACCAAGAAATATAAAGCGGCAACACCGGAAGAAACTGTTGCAAGGATCAAAAAACTATTGTCGGAGAACCATATTCCTGTAAAAGATTTGATTTACGGCGATGGAGACTTGTTCTGTTCATATCGTTTAGTAATCGCTGAAAACGATGATGATACCATTGGTACGAATGGCAAAGGGATGACTCCTCCATATGCACAAGCAAGCGCTTATGCTGAGATGATGGAACGTTTTCAGAACCGGGTAGTAATCTACCCTAATCCTGCCAACCATCGTTCCTCTTATATGTTTTTCCCCGATGAAACAAAAAGGAGCCTCAACGCGGAGCAAGCAACTGCGGTGATTCAACAATTCACACCAAGAGTATTACCTGAATGCGGCATAAAAGAAGAAATTTTTGATTGTATATTTTTACCGTTCTATCATGTTAACTCCGGGAAAGAAGTAAATCTTCCGTATTCCTTAATAAGATGGGTTAATGGTTCCAATGGCATGTGTGCCGGTAATATACCGGAAGAAGCTCTGATACAGGGATTCAATGAAATATTCGAAAGGTATACGCTTCAAGAAATGTACTTACGAAAACTCACTCCGCCCAATATCCCTAAAGAAATATTTACCGGGACCAATGTTCTAAATAATCTTGAAAGAATGAAATTGGAATATGGAATGGACTATCAAATCAAGGATTGTTCTTTAGGCGAAGGATTTCCTGCAATCGGATTGATGGTTTACAATCCGGACAAATCGAAATATATTGCCCATTATGGAGCAGATTTATCACTCAGAGTCGCTCTTGAACGCTGTTTCACTGAAATATTCCAAGGACACACTGCCAATACTCTTCTATTTGATAATGATATAAACTCCTGTGAATCTTTAGATTTATTCAACGAATTCAAAAGAAGCCTTGTATATGGAAGAGGACGGATGCCTGTCGAGTTTTTTGAGAACACGCCTTCATATGCGTTTAATATGAAATCATACATACCTGCAGGGCAAAACTTCAAGGAAGACCTTTCGAATATCATCTCCTGGTTGAAAGAAAGAGGTAACGACATATACATCAGAGATAATTCTTTCCTCGGATTTCCCGCATATCACATCTGTATTCCCGGAATGTCCGATATCAATAAAGCTTTCTGCGACCTGAATGCAAGAATTTTTGACAAGCAACATACTGAAAATAATATCAGCCCTTTATGGAAACTTCCACTACTCAACAATGAAGAATTGAAAACTGCGATTAAACTGATAGAAAAAACGGATAAAAACGTAATATCCCTTGCCCCTCACAACAGAAACAAAGGTAATAACGTAAACCGATTATTAATATTAATGTTGGCTTATTACAAGCTTGGAGACGATACGACCGCACTAAACTATCTGAATAAATATATCATTCAAAAAGAAAAGGAGGAAAAACCGATTCAGAAATATTATTATGCCATCAGAAATTTATTGGAAGGACAGCCTATACCGCAACAGCCGGACCGTAATTGGCAAATAGCAGCTAATTTTCTTAAGAATAGGAATAATGCTCTATATGCTTGCCCATTGCCAGTCTGTTACAACTGTGAAACATGTGAACTGTCAGACGGATGCAGATATCAATTCCTGCTTGAAATAGAGCACCAGACACAACACGCAATGGCAAAAAGTAAAATCCGGCAAATAGAGTTATCATCAATATTTCAATAAGACTATGTTAATAAGACAAAGTAAAAATGCGTTTATAAGAATATGGAAATCTACTGCTTATGTAGAGAATCAAGTAAACCATATAAACAGGATTTTCAGGGATGATGAAAAAGAATTTATTGCACATATATCCCGGTATGCACAAAATATAGAGACTTTACTACATACATTATCATCAAAAAATATAACTATTGACAGAGAAAAAGTCGACAAATTTATACAAAAGCTCACAGACCTGTGGTTTGTCGTAACTGGAGATTCGGAAAAAGAGCTTGAAGACAAAGACGTCTTATTCTCTTATTCTGAAATCAATATTGTAGAAAATAAATTCAAAGGCATGGAAAATACTATGGGAATGGATGTTATTGACGGGGAACAGCCATGGCTACGTTCGTTACAACTAGAAATCACATCGCATTGTAATGAACGATGTATTCATTGCTATATTCCAACAGAGAATAAAATTCATGGAGAATCAATGCCTATAAAAAGAATAAAAAACATTATTGATGAATTCGTATCGATGGGAGGATTAAGAATTATACTATCGGGCGGAGAATTGTTTATACATAAAGATGTCGTGGATATCCTGAATTATTGCCGGCAAAAGGATTTGATGATATTTTTGCAAAGTAATCTCACGCTTATTGACGATAGCTTAATCCGACTTATCAAAAAAATCAATGTTTTCAATATGCAGGTCTCACTCTATTCAATAGATCCACAAGTGCACGATATGATAACACAAGTAAAAGGCTCTTGGAAAAAAACCAAGAAAAATTTAGAAGCACTTATTCGCAACAACATTCCTGCACTGATATCATGCCCCATCCTTAAACAAAACTATACAGGATATAAGGATATGATGGAATATGCCAAATCATTAAATTTATTCTGTTATGTCGATTATGTTTTATTAGCTCAGAATGATTTTTGTACAAACAACTTATGTACACGAATGACTCTTGAACAAACCAGTAAACTTTTAGATGACATTTTGGACGTAGATCCTAAATATTACAATAAAATAAAAGCACTAACATCCGAAGAAGACTTGAACAATGTGGAATTTGCGCAACGCTTTAATAAATGTAGTATATTAAAAAATAATATTTGTATTTCAGTAAATGGGGACGCTTATCCTTGTCCGGCATGGCAAGATATGGTCGTTGGCAATGTTTTCAATCAATCTTTAAAAGACATCTGGACATTATCCCCTAAAGTACAGGAATTACGCAACATCCGAACACGTGACTTTAAAAAGTGCACCTCTTGCAATTTACATAATTATTGCGATATGTGTATGGTATATAATTACAACGAGAACAATGGCAATATCCATGAAGTTTGTACCCGTTTTTGTGATATAGCTCAAATGCTGAAAATGAAAATTACAACAAGATATAAATCTACAATAAAGCCATAAAACATGGATAAAGAATTCTTAAACGAACTGTTAAATACGGCAAGTGTCTCCGGATTTGAGACCAATGCGGGAAATCTTTTTCTTAATTACTTACAACCGTATGTGGAGTCCTGCTCTGCCGATGTCATGGGAAACTCCTACACATATATAGGAACATCCACACTTAATGAACATTCAAAAAAATATTTGATAGAAGCTCATATTGACGAAATAGGATTCCAGGTTATCTATATCAATGATATGGGATATGTCTATATTCGTCGCAATGGAGGTGTGGATGTACAATGTATTCCGGGCTCACAGGTAATAATCCAAACATCTTCCGGAGAAGAAATAGCAGGCATTATCGGCAAAAAGCCAATACACCTTATGCACCCGGATGACAAGGGGAAAAGTATAGAATTAGAAAACCTATGGATAGATACCGGCTTATCCCCAGATGAAGTGAAGGAAAAAATATCGATAGGTGACGTGGTTGCATGGAAATCAAATACATTATATTTAGGACAAGATAGAATAGCATCCAAAGGCCTTGATGACAAAATAGGTGTTTTTGTTGTATCTCAAATAATGAAACAGTTATCCAGCATAAACAAATCAAGCCATCTCATATATGGAGTTGCCTCCGTACAAGAAGAAGTCGGTTGCCGGGGTTCCGTAATATGTGGATATAAGGTCAATCCGGATATAGCCATTTCCATAGATGTGGATTTTGCCACAGATGTACCCAATTGTCCCAAACAAAAATTCGGAGATATAGGATTAGGAAAAGGAGTTATTATTCATCGAAATCTTGATAATGATATTCCTTTAACCCATGAGATTGAAAAGATTGCAAAAGACAATAAAATACCGTTTCAGATATCAGCACGCCCTTTATCGACAGGAGGTTCCAATGCCAACAAAATCCAATTGTCACGTAACGGCATTAGAACATTATCTTTAGGAATTCCTTGCAGATACATGCATACACCTGTTGAAGTTTGCGATTTAAAAGATGTGAGTTCTTCTATAGAACTGATTTGTAAAATAATAGAATTAATATAATTGTCTCACAAACTTTTAAATATTACTCCGTTAAAAAATAAGGTGCCGGTCATCCCAGTACCTTATTCTTCGCAATCGTAGCCTGGAACTCCTTCAGGTAGAACGGTTCGAAATAAGCCACATTTTCCATTTTTCCTTCGGCGAAAGCGTTTTCTGATAAAGGTATCATATTGACTGCCAACGGATGAATATCATCAATAAAAACGGCATTTGGAGAAGAAATAACTTCTTTGCATTTGGCTGCTCCGTTTCCGAAGAAACAAACTTTACCTTTTTCCAAATAAGAAGCATAGGTATCGACATCGACAATATCTGCCGATGTTTCACGAACGATATTTAGATTGGCATCGTAAATCGCTGCATAAACTTCCATACGGCGGGCATCCAACATAGAGCAATAAAGACAATCTTCATCTCCCCCATTCCGTTTAATTGCCGTAGCTGCCATTATATCCAGGGTATGTATCCCTATCAATGGAATATCATAACCAAAACATAAACCTTTTGCAACAGATACACCTATACGTAAACCGGTATATGACCCCGGACCGCTGCTCACTGCAATTGCATCCGGTTTTCTACCTTGCTCTTTCAATGCGAAAAGAACTTCTTCTACAAATACACCTAATAATGCAGCATGTGAAGGACCTTCGAAAGATGCCTTCTCAAACACGACCTTTCCTTTGTCGGATAAAGCAACGGAACAAACGGAAGTGGATGTTTCTATATTTAAAATACAAGCCATACGTTTAATTAAATTACGGCGACAAATGTACATCATTTTTATCTATCTGTATCGGCTTTCTGGAATTATCACGTATATTTGCAAATCTAATTAATTGGAACAATGATACAATCAATGACTGGTTTCGGTAAAGTTACCGCCGAACTTCCGTCAAAAAAGGTAACTATAGAAATAAAGGCATTAAACAGCAAGCAACTTGACCTATCCACCCGTATACCATCTATTTACAGAGATAAAGAGATGCAAATACGGAGTATGTTACTGCAAAAGCTGGAAAGAGGGAAAGTCGAATTCAATATATTTATCGAATATATAGGCAAAGATACCCCTACTCAAATTAATCAGTCAGCCTTCGAAAGTTACTATTCACAGATAAAAGACCTTGCCGGTAAACTGGATATTTCCCTTCCGGCCGACTGGTTCCAGACATTACTCCGTATGCCGGACGTAATCAAGACAGAAATACAGGAAGCAGACGAAACAGAATGGGAAACGGTAAAAAAAGCAATAGCCGAAGCCGTACAGCATCTCTGTGACTTCCGTATCCAGGAAGGAGCTATGCTGCAAAAACTTTTCGAACAGAAGATTGCAAACATTGCCCGCTTGTTGTCCGAAGTGGAAGTATACGAAAAAGAACGTATCGAAAAAATCAAAGCCCGTATTACCGATAACCTGGAAAAGGTTGCAGGGCAAGATTATGACAAGAACCGCTTCGAACAGGAAATGATTTACTATATCGAAAAATTGGATATCAATGAAGAAAAAAACCGCCTGGATAACCATTTGAAATATTTTATCAGTACAATAGAAGCAGGTAAGGGACAAGGTAAAAAGCTTGGTTTCATTGCCCAGGAAATAGGAAGAGAAATCAATACCTTAGGCTCAAAAAGCAACCATGCAGAGATGCAAAAGATTGTCGTACAGATGAAAGACGAATTGGAACAAATCAAAGAACAAGTATTAAACGTATTATAATATGGCTGGTAAACTCATTATTTTTTCTGCCCCCTCAGGTTCGGGCAAATCAACCATTATCAACTATTTACTAAAACAGAACCTGAACCTGCATTTCTCTATCTCGGCAACCAGCCGTGCTCCGCGTGGAGAAGAAAAAGACGGAGTGGAATATTACTTCCTTACACCTGACGAATTCCGCAAGCGGATAGCCGCTGATGAATTTCTGGAATATGAAGAAGTTTATACCGATAAGTTCTACGGAACATTGAAAAGCGAAGTTGAACGGATTCTAAATGCAGGGAATAACGTTATTTTTGATGTCGATGTCGTAGGCGGTTGCAATATAAAAAAATACTACGGCAATCGTGCTTTGTCTGTATTTATCCAGCCTCCGTGCATAACCGATCTCCGCAAACGTTTGGAAGGACGCGGAACGGATGCCCCGGAAGTTATCGACAGCCGTATTGCAAAAGCTGAATATGAATTGTCGTTTGCCGATAAATTCGACATCATCGTTATTAACGATATACTGGAAAAAGCCCAGGAAGAAGCACTTCGTATAATCAAAGCTTTTTTAGAAAAAGATGAATAACGGACAACTATCGCGTAAATGGTTATATACATTTATCATTATAGCTATTGCGGCGCTTATAACAGGTATTATCAGTCTATATTATAAAGAATATATGATTGCGACAGGTATGGGACTCGTTCTGGGAGCTCAGGTGTTTAATATCGTCAAATGGAAAAAGCAGTAACAAAGATTACCCATAAACTGAAAACAGGGATTTATTCCGGTTCATTCAACCCTATCCACATCGGTCATTTGGCATTAGCTAACTGGCTATGTGAATTTGGAGGGATGGACGAAATTTGGTTTCTAGTCACTCCGCACAATCCACTGAAAAAACGCGACGAACTAATAGACGACAACCTCCGTTACCAAATGGTGAAAGCTGCCGTCGGCGATTATTCCAAATTTAAGGCAAGTGACTTTGAGTTTAACTTGCCAAAACCCACTTATACCATTACCACGTTACGATTATTGCAACAAACCTATCCTGACCGGGACTTTCATTTAATTATCGGAGCCGATAACTGGGCATCCATCGAACAATGGAAGGACTATCAGGCATTACTCTCCGAATTTCCAATATTGATCTATCCCCGCAAAGGATTCGATATCCGGATACCGGAACACTATTCTCATATCCGGCAGGTAGATGCCCCTTTGATCGAAATATCTTCCACATTCATCCGCCAGGCCCTCAATACAGGAAAGGATGTCCGCTTTTTCATTCCGGAAGCCATCCGCAAAACACTTCTTGTCGAGTAAAACCTACTCTTTTACATACGTTTCCCGCAAAGTAGCACTCGTTTTTAAGTAATAAGTATGAAAAGTTTTTGTACTTTTGCGCCGTATTATACAAAATAATAGCATAATGAATCTATTAGAACTGAGTGAACAGGAAATCATAAGACGTAACAGCATGGAGCAGTTACGCCAGATGGGGATAGAACCTTATCCCGCAGCAGAGTATGTAACAAATGCATTTTCCAAAGAGATAAAAGAAAACTTTAAAGACGATGCAGAGCCCCGTCCCGTTAGTATAGCCGGCCGTATCATGAGCCGCCGTATCATGGGGAAGGCTTCTTTCATGGAGTTACAGGATTCAGAAGGCAGGATACAGATATATATTTCACGTGATGATATCTGCCCGGGTGAAGACAAAGAATTATACAATACTGTTTTCAAGAAATTGCTTGATATCGGGGACTTTGTCGGAATCAAAGGATATGTATTCCGTACACAAATGGGCGAAATATCGGTTCATGCACAAGAACTGACAGTATTATCCAAATCACTCAGACCACTCCCGATAGTAAAATACAAAGATGGCGTTGCTTATGACGGATTTAATGATCCCGAATTACGTTACCGCCAACGCTATGTTGACCTGGCTGTCAACGAAGGCGTAAAAGATATCTTTGTAAAACGCACAAAGATATTCAACTCGATGCGTAATTTCTTTAATGAACGCGGTTATCTGGAAGTAGATACTCCGGTATTGCAAAGCATCCCCGGCGGAGCTTCGGCACGTCCGTTCATTACTCATCATAATGCATTGGATATTCCTTTATATCTGCGTATTGCAAACGAATTGTATCTGAAACGTCTGATTGTGGGAGGTTTCGAAGGAGTTTACGAATTTAGCCGTAACTTCCGTAACGAAGGTATGGACCGTACACATAACCCGGAATTTACCGCAATGGAGATTTATGTTTCCTACAAAGATTACAACTGGATGATGAACTTCACCGAACAAATGCTGGAACGTATTTGTATGGATGTACTGGGGACCACCAAAGTAATATATAACGGTCAGGAAATCGATTTCAAGGCTCCTTACAAACGTATCTCAATGATCGATTCCATCAAAGAAAATACGGGTATCGACATTAGCGGTATGAATGAAGACCAGTTGCGTGATGTTTGCCGCCAGTTAGGTGTTGAACAGGACGAAACAATGGGTAAAGGCAAACTGATTGACGAAATCTTCGGCGAAAAATGTGAAGGCAACTATATACAGCCTACTTTCATCACTGATTATCCTAAAGAAATGTCTCCGTTGACCAAGAAACACCGTGACAATCCGGAACTGACCGAACGTTTCGAATTGATGGTCTGTGGAAAAGAAATAGCGAATGCTTATTCAGAATTGAATGACCCGATCGACCAGCGCGAACGTTTCATGGAACAGCTTCGCCTTTCTGAAAAGGGAGATGATGAAGCCATGTTCATCGACCAGGATTTCTTGCGTGCTTTGGAATACGGTATGCCTCCGACAAGCGGTATGGGTATCGGTATGGACCGCTTGGTCATGTATCTGACCGGTCAAACAACAATCCAGGAAGTATTGTTCTTCCCTCAAATGCGTCCTGAAAAAACAATAAAGAAAGATTCTGCTGAAAAATATGTAGCTTTGGGTATTGATGAAGCATGGGTTCCTGCCCTGCAAAAAGCCGGATATGTAACAGTGGATACACTGGTTGACGCAAATCCGAACAAACTGAGACAGGAACTTTGTGAAATGAATAAAAAATACAAACTGGAACTGCAAAATCCGGCCGCCGAAGTAGTGGAAGCATGGATTGCAAATGCAGCCAAATAAGGGAATACTATGAATATACCCGGTAAAATTGCAATAATGGGAGGTGGTAGCTGGGCTACCGCCTTAGCCAAAATTGTTCTTTCTACACAAGATAGCATCAACTGGTATATGCGCCGTTCGGACCAGGTTGACGAATTTCTGGCAACAGGGCACAATCCCAGCTATCTGTCTGCAGTAAAGTTTGACGTTAATAAAATCAAATTCTATACAGATATAAACGAAGTAATCCAGGATTCGGATACTTTGATTTTTGCCACACCCTCTCCTTTTCTGAAACAGCATTTAATGAAGGTCAGTACCCCGATGGATGATAAATTTATTATCTCTGCCATTAAAGGTATTGTGCCGGATGAAAACATGCTGGTCGCAGATTATTTTGCTGAATACTATCACGTTCCTATCAATAATATCGCAGTTATCGGCGGTCCCTGCCATGCTGAAGAAGTTGCATTGGAACGTCTATCTTATATAACGATCGCATGTCCTGATATTGAACATGCCAAAGCAGTTTCTCCGGTATTCAAAAATAAATATCTGAAGAATTATTGCTGTAAAGATGTAACCGGTATTGAATATGCATCCGTTTTGAAAAATGTATATGCTATCGTGGCGGGTATTTGTCACGGTATGAAATACGGAGACAATTTCCTCGCTGTCTTTATCTGCAATGCCATAGAAGAAATGCGTAATTTCCTGGATGCCGTACATGCACTGGATAGAGATGTTACCGACTCGGTTTATCTTGGAGACTTGTTGGTGACAGCCTATTCCCGTTTCAGTCGGAACCGGACATTCGGAACAATGATAGGAAAGGGATACTCAGTAAAAATAGCCCAACTGGAAATGGAAATGATTGCGGAAGGCTATTACGGAACCAAATGTATCTACGAAATCAACGAAAAATATAAAGTAAACATGCCGATTGTGGATGCTTTATATGGAATCCTGTATGAAAAGAAATCGCCGACTACCGTTATCCGGCAGTTGACCGAAACATTTAAATAACATAAGGGGTATACGCCCCTTTTAATATATCGAATAATTATGAAGAACATCAGTCTTAACATCGACAAAGCACTGGGAGCGGTTACTAAAGAACAAGTATACGCCCAGGCAGCAAAAGCAAATGAATGTAATGCGACTTTGCAGAACGGAAATGGCTTAGGTAACGACTTTTTAGGATGGTTGCATCTCCCCTCTTCTATTACAGATGCAGAATTAACTGATATTGAAAATACAGCAAACGTTCTTCGCTCCAAATGTGAAGTTGTAGTAGCTATAGGTATCGGAGGAAGCTATTTGGGAACAAAGGCAGTTGTAGAAGCAATGAACAACAGCTTCGACTGGTTGCATGCAGACCGCAAAAATCCGATTCTTCTATATGCAGGTCATAATATCGGCGAAGATTACCTATACGAACTTTGCGAAATTCTGAAAGGTAAACAATTCGGCCTTATCAATATTTCCAAATCCGGAACAACCACAGAACCCGCTTTGGCATTCCGTATGTTGAAAAAACAGTTGGAAGATGCAGTAGGCAAAGAAGAAGCTAAACACCGTATCGTTGCTATTACCGATGCTAAAAGAGGGGCTCTTCGTACACTGGCTGACCAGGAAGGTTACAAAACATTCATCATCCCTGATAATGTAGGTGGCCGTTTCTCTGTCCTGACTCCGGTTGGTTTATTGCCTATCGCCGTCGCAGGTATCAATATCCGTGACCTGGTTGCAGGTGCTGTATCTATGGAAAAAGCAACAGACATCAGCGTACCGTTCGCAGAAAACATCGCTGAAATCTACGCTGCAACTCGTAACGAATTATATAAGAGCGGCAAGAAAGTAGAAATTCTGGCTAACTTCCATCCGAAACTTCACTATATCGCAGAATGGTGGAAACAGTTATACGGTGAAAGTGAAGGAAAAGACGGCAAAGGCATTTTCCCGGCTTCCGTAGATTTGACTACTGACCTTCACTCTATGGGACAATGGATTCAGGATGGCGAACGTACTATCTTTGAAACTGTCATCTCCGTGGAAGAATCAAATCATAAAGTAGTTGTTCCTACAGACGAAGCTAACCTGGACGGCCTTAACTTCCTTGCAGGCAAACGCGTTGACGAAGTAAACAAAATGGCAGAACTGGGTACCCAGTTGGCTCACGTAGACGGTGGTGTTCCTAATCTTAAAATCACAATGCCGGCTGTAAACGCTTATTATATCGGACAGCTGTTCTATTTCTTTGAAAGAGCTTGTGGCATCAGTGGTTATATGCTGGGTGTCAACCCCTTCGACCAACCGGGTGTTGAAGCTTATAAGAAGAATATGTTCGCCCTGTTAAACAAACCGGGATATGAAAAGGAAACTGAAGCTATCCGCGCAAGATTGTAATTCATAGGTATTTACTACAATAAAAAAAGAAGCGGCCTTTTATAAGGTTCGCTTCTTTTTTTGTATGATTTTCCAATCTATTTACATCAATGGACAAAATGGATATAAAAGGCAGGAATAAAGTTTTGAAATTTTACATTCTATATCTCAAGCCTGCAATAACAGTACCCATATGACCGAAGCCGACTTCCACAAATCCTGCAATCTGACGGCCTAATTCAATTCCAATGGGAGAAAACTGATACATAAAGAAAGCCTTTGTCTTATATGCCTGCTGAGGCTGTTTGTTATCCACATAAGACGCTTTTGCCGTTGCAATGGCAACACCTGCATTGACACGGGAATATAAATTGACAAAGTTATAGTTATACCAATTATACTTAAATGAGGGACAAATCGTATAAGTTGAATACAGATAAGTACCTATCTCTTGCTTGTTATGCAAAATATATTTGTCATTATTGGAATATGAGAAAACCATACCGATTCCCCATTCTTCATCCGGATAAAACAAATAGCTGATATTGATTGCACCGAACTTCGCTTTGTCATCATGAATATCTACTGCATTTACAGGAGTAAAATAGTTATTATAATGATTCAACAAATCCCAGACAGGTAAAGCACCATAGCTTAACGAAACTTCATGCTGCAAGTCTGTCCAATCCTCCGCCTTACTCTGATAAGCCAAAGATAACAACAACAATGTCAATAATAATAATTTTTTTTTCATATTCTTCTGTTTTTATTGGTAATAATTAAACCCGGTAATCTCAGTATTAGCAATCAAAGATAGAACATTTCGGTAGGATTTTTATAACTTTGCCTATATTTTTTAAGCAAAGTAAAAATGATTCGACAAGCAATTAAAAATTATCTGCAGAAACAAAAACAAACTGAAATATCTCCAAAAGCTGTATTATTTGACATGGACGGTGTTTTGTATGACTCCATGCGTTTCCATTCCCGTTCATGGTATGAGACAGCCACTCATCATCACTTAATCTCGACTCCCGAAATTTTTTATATGTATGAGGGCCGTACAGGAGAAAGTACGATTAACGAACTATATAGGAAAACATTCAACAGGGATGCTACGGAAGAAGAAAAACAAGCTATCTACGAAGAAAAAGCTGCACTGTTCAATAAATATAATGATGGGAAAGCAATGCCCGGTGCTGTTGAAGTTTTATCGGAGGTAAAAGGATACGGGTTGCAAACACTTGTCGTGACAGGCTCCGGACAACATAGCCTGATTGAAAAACTGGAACATACTTATCCCGGACATTTTCAACGGGAAAAGATGGTCACAGCTTTCGATGTTAAATACGGAAAGCCTCATCCCGAACCTTATTTGATGGGATTAAAAAAAGCAGGTGTCAAGGCAAATGAAGCTTTTGTTGTAGAAAACGCCCCGATGGGTGTAACTGCAGCCGTTGCCGCCGGTATTTTCACTATTGCTGTAAATACAGGTCCCCTTGCCGATAATATTTTAAAAAATGCCGGAGCGAATCTGCTCTATCCCGATATGCACAGTCTGGCAAACGACTGGAACAATATCATGGCGGCTATTCAAGAAGTAAAAAATTAAATATAAAAATTTCACCAATCAATATATCGGTTTTCAAACAAAAAAGCACAGACTAACGGTATATACCGTACAGCCTGTGCTTTTTACATAATCGCTAATTTATTTATTTTACATAATCCGCATTGTTCAGAAAATCATAGCTCTGCTGACAACTTGCAACCGGATCATTGTTTGTATACTGTTCCACTTCCACGTACCAGTCTTTAATGTTGTTTGCATACATCTGGTCAAAAATAGGCTTGAAGTTCATCTTGCCACTTGCACCGATTTCCTTTTCATCCTTGATATGGATAGCCTTGAACTGGCTCGGACGGTTTTTCAAATATGCTACAGGATCACCGCCACCAACTGTTACCCAATATACGTCCATTTCAAAGAATACGTGGTTCGGGCTTACATTATCCAACAGATAATCATAAATCAACTGGTCGCCGATTTTACGGAATTCAAAATCATGATTATGATAACCGAATGCGATACTGGCAGCAGCCGTCTTATAACCCACAGTATTGAAATAATCACAATACATCTTCAGGTCGTCTAATGTAGTCTGGTCATTAACCGGCATCCAAGGCTGAACCATATATTTTACCCCCAGTTCGTTGTGAGCATCAATTGCCTGATCCCACCAACCCATTACTTCAGCTTCTTTTTCCTTTGTGAAAGCCTGTCCAAGGTGTGCACTTGTACACTTCATACCCAGGTCGTTCACCATTTTCTTAAATTCGGAAGGAGCTAAACCGTATATCTTACCATTGTCGTAGCTTGCTGTTTCCAAATTCTTATACCCCATTTTAGAGGCTGTTTCCAATACTTTCTGAATACCTTCTTCTTTTACAAGGTCTCTTAATGAATACAGCTGAAGCCCTATATACTTAGATGATTCGGAAGATGCAGCTTTTCCTGCACATGAAGATAATAACTGAGGCGCTACCACACCTCCGGCTAACATAATAGATGCCCGCTTTAAAAAATCACGTCTGCTTTGCATAGTACTAAAAATTAAGTTTCTTGAGAATTTTTGCAAAAGTAAAACTATAATTGCAGTATACCTGTCATTATTCAGTTAAAATCAGCAAAAATGTTATCTTCTTTTTATTTTTCTTACCTTTGTAAGAACAATAAACTCAATTCTATATACTATGCACACGAAAAAAAACGTACTCACTTTTGCTATCGGATTATTCCTGTTTATAGCAACCTCCTGTTCCCAATCCAATAGCGGAAGCTTATTCGACGGAAGTAATATTAACAAATGGAATATTAGTGAAGGTGTAACTGCGGAAGACAATATCCTGTCTTTAAAAGGAACGGAATCCCAGGCTATCCTGAAAAATGGAAAGTATAAAAATTTTGACCTTACGATGGAAGTAAAAACCCAACCCGGAGCCAAAGGCAGTGTATATTTCCATACAGACCAATCGCTAAATAAAGGATACCGTGTAGCTATTAACAATGACCGCACCGACCCAGTCTGGTGGAAAATGACAGGCAGTCTGGAATCTGTTCGCAACCTTACCAAAAGTTTCGTGAAAGAAAATGAATGGTTCACAATGAATATTCGTGTAGACGGCAAGAAAATTTCAGTCTCGGTAGACAATGAACCGGTTGTGGATTATATCGAACCCACTGCACCTTACCGTATAAACTCCAATGTACAAACAGTACTTTCAGAAGGTACTTTTGCTATTGTCAACCATTCTCCCGGTGAAATACAAGTCAGGAATGTTGTGGTTAATGTGCTCGAACCTAAAACTGAATCAGAATTAACCGCTCAGTTGGCTGAAGCCATCGACGAACAAAATGACGATATTATAAAACTTCACCAGGAAAATTTCCCGGTACTGGACTATCATGTACATCTGAAAGGAGGACTGACCAAAGAAGTTGCCGCACGCCAGTCACGTAAAGTGGGTATCAACTATGCCATTGCACCTAACTGTGGTATCGGCTTCCCGATAACCGACGACCAGGAAATCTATGCCTATCTGGACAGTATGCGTACCCAGCCGTTTATCCTCGCCATGCAAGCAGAAGGACGCGAATGGCTCAAAACATTTTCCCCGGAGGCGCGCAACGAATTTGATTATGTATTTACGGATGCCCTGACCTTTACCGATAATAAAGGACGCCGTACACGCTTGTGGATTCCGGAGGAGACCTGGATTGAAAATGAAGAACAATATATGGATTTGATTGTAGACCGTATCTGCATGGTCCTTCAGGAACCTGTAGACATTTACGTAAACCCCTGTTTCCTTCCCGAACCGATGAACCAGCGTTACGATGAGCTTTGGACAGAAGCACGTATGAATAAATTTATCGATGCATTGAAAAAAAGCGGCAAAGCCCTGGAAATAAACGATGTTTACCAAATTCCGAACAAGGCTATCCTATTAAAGGCTAAAGAAGCCGGTATTAAATTCACTTTTGGGACAAACAACGTAAAACCGGAAGTAGGTCAACTCAAATATTGTATCCGCATGAAAAAAGAATGTGGTCTTACCGCACAGGATATGTACAGACCAAAGATTAAAATCTAACGGTTCCGACTTCTTTTTACAGATATCCAAATACAAAAACAACTACAGAATATCGATAATACAGAAAGCGCAGATTTATGCAGGTAGTATCTAATTATTAAATTAGTCTGCATAAATCTGCGCTTCGTTTGTATTGTTGGCTTCCCTTATCAACTTTAAAGATAGCTCTTTCTTATTTTTAGTTTCAAACTTTGAAACCCGGAGTTTCTACGGCTGAAACTTTTTGTTTCATAGCTTGGAACTTTCTTGAAACTCCGTACTATCCGATAGTACTCTTACGCAAAGCCTGATGCATCTTCATATACTTGTACTGGGTAATGATTAACTTACGACTTTTTATAATCTGATAACGGTACACCATACAAGCTGTAATGAAATAGACTCCGGCCTGTACCCAAAGTGTATGGTATTCATGTGCCACCTCATTCAATGTAGCTCCTGTAGTATTAATCCGTATAAATCCCTGAATGCCCGGAGTTGAAGGGAAGGCATAACCCACGACTTGCCAGAAAGGAGGAATCGCTTCTTTCGGCCAGGACACACCGGAAATAAACAGCAAAATAACCGAAGTAAAAACAAATACCAGCATTGGAGACTCACGGCTTCTCATAAATCCCGATAGAGTCATTGCCATAAATATACAAGCAAACAGATAGGGCAAGACAAACAGGACTACAGTCCACGGCTCACCCACTTGTGGCAGCGAAAACATCTTTGGTACTATTGCTAACACCCAAAGACACACTACAACATAAAGCAAGATGTAAGTCAATGACTTGCCAAATACAATTCGTAACGTCCCGTTAAAATGACGGCTAATTGGAACCAGACTACGAAAACGATTCTTTTCCCGCGCAGTTCCGCCCAACATACCTATACCTAAAATCAACGTCTGTTGAAGTACCAATATCAGGATGGCCGGTACCAGAAAACTGGCAAAACCGTTCTGTGAATTAAATATGGCTACAGACTCGTAAGGAATAGGTTCCAGTAATATCTCTTCCGCCTTGCTCGAAGGTGCCGTAGAATTATGCGCCCTCAGCTCCTTCCCCATTTCCAACGATACTTCCGTCGAGGCCAACAAAAATGCTTTGTAAAACAGCAGACTGCTCATATCGCAATATAAGGAGACCGTAACCTGTTTGCCCTTATGCAAATCCTTACTAAACTCCGGCGGGAAAGACAGGATGCCATACGCCTTCTTCTCATCCAGCATTTTCTTGGCCTCTGCCATATCAGTACATACGGATATGACTTTCACATCTGGTGTAGCATCCACTTTCCGTATAAACTCGCGGCTTAAATAGGAATCAGAAGGGTCTACCACAACCATCTTCGCTTCATGTACGACTTCATTATTATAAATAAAGGCATATAACAGCGGATACGCCAAAGGCACCAGAAAGAAGAATATCATCACTCCGGAGTCTTTGAACACATTCTTCAATTCATCTTTCCAGATAAAAAAGGTGTCCTCTATACCTTGTTTTATTATATATCGTAAACGATTTTCTCTCTTCATAACACTACGTTTTACGGAATATATTTAAAGTATAATAATGCCTCTTTCAGATTTTTGCCAATAAGGAACGGTAAAATCAGAAAACCAAGCAACCAAATATATTCAGTACATGAATAGAATATATCCCGTCCGTTTAATGCCTGATCCACATAAATCAGGAAATAATGGCGAAGCGGAAAAAGGTCGGACAAAGCCTGCAATGTAGGGTCCATACCCAATACCGGAAATGAAAAACCGACAATGGAAAAGGCAATCATGCCGAATAAACTGGCAAAACTCAATCCCAGCCGTAATGTCGGCAATACGCCAATCATAAAAACGCCTACCGCCTGCGAAGCGATGACAAGCAGGAATATAGCCAGCAACATAGGTCCCCAGCCGCTATGCAACGGGAACGAATTAAATCCATACAGTGCCGCACTAAACATGAAGGCTATTATGGTAAAAATAATTGTCTGTGGCAACAACTTACCCAGCAAACTAACTGTCAGCGAATTGCCTCCCATCCGCAACCATTCGCGTGATGTGGAATATTTGATTTCCGTACCGATGCTAAACACCGTTATTAAAAAAATCATCAATTGCAGGACTCCTGGCAAAAGTGTATTATTCAAATAAACCGAATAGTTCAACCAGGGATTTCCCAAAGCATGCGTATCGATTACAATCGGTTGAAGTTGTGCCATTATCTGGTCGTTCGTATATCCTTTTGCCAACCCTGTCTGCAAACCGACGGAAGCACCAGCCAGGACGGACATCGTTTTCATATCCCGGAATAACAGGGAAGCAGCTATCAGATAGGTTGCATTCGTATAAAATGACAAACGAGGCTGTCTACCGGCTACTGCATCTACACCAAAATCTTTGGGAATATAAAAAATACCGTAAACAGTTCCTTTTTGCATCTCGGTACGTGCCTCATCGAACGAAACGGTCTTTGCCACCACTTTCGTTTGTTCAAAGGCATCCAACTGCCGGATTAAATTTCGGGAAGTAGCCGAGCCATCCAAGTCCACAACGGCAATCGGCATGTCTGTCGGCAAGCCATCGCGCATCAGTGAAAGGAAAAAGATGACACAGATAGCCGGTGCAATCAGCATACAGAAGAAATAAATCGGCTTACTGGTCAGCCGGATTATTTCCCGTTTGGCAATTCTACCGATACTATGTAAACTTTCTTCGAATGTCATAATATATCATTTCCCTTCTTCTTCATGATTACAGACATTCCCGGACGCAGGTCTTTGATTTTCTTCAATGGACGCGCACGGACTTCAAATGTCTTCGAATCATACTGACCGGTTGTTTTTGTGGCTTTCCAGGCTGCATACGAACCTAAATCTTTCATATAATAGACTTTCAGCTTCACTTCCTGGTTATCCAATGCAGGAATAAAAGCATTCAGTTCGGAACCGATTTTGATATCCTTCAATAAATCTTCACGTACACTGAAGGTAACCCACATATCATTCAGGTCTGTTATATTCATGATAGGAGCCCCGGTTCCGACCAACTCACCCACCTGTGGGAAGCGTTCGGAAATTTCGCCGTCAATCGGAGAAACCAAAGCAGATTCTTTCAAGTAAGATTCGACTTCGGCAACTGCACCGCCTGCCTGCTGAACCAAAGCTGCTGCTGCTGCCTTATCTTCCGCACGGGCACCGGACTGTGCCATGTCGTATTGTGACTTAGCCGCTTTTTCTGTTGCCACCATCGCTTTATAGTTTGCTTCCGCTTCATCCCGTTTCTGAGCAGACATCACGCCTTTATCATACAGGTTTTGTACACGGGTATATGATTTCTTTGCGATTTCCAGCCCTGCCTGTGCCTTCTGCCACATTTCATAAGCAGCAGCAATCTCCTGCACACGTGCCCCTTTTATAGCTTTGGCATTCTGTGCTTCGGCAGCTTTTTGTGCAGCTTCCGCCTGTTGAAGTTTAGCTAATACTTCCGGAGTATTCAGGAACACCAGTGTATCGCCTTCTTTCACCTTATCCCCTTCACCAAAGCGGTATGCCTCTATTCGTCCGGGTACTTTACCGGAAATACGAACCTGAGTAGCTTCTGCTTGCCCCATGATTATATCGTCGGGAGGTGTCAAAAGAAAGAAACCGGTTAATGCAACTAATCCGATCACGACTAAAACCGTGATAAATGCCAAGAGCATGTTACTGATCGAAAACTTCTTATTCTCGTTCATCTTATGTATATTTTTATTGTTATTATTCTTCGTTATTTACGGAAAGTTTACCCATCGCTTTTGTCAGATAGACATTCGCCAGCTTCTGTTCGATCTGTGCATCGATCAGGCTGGAGCGGGCAGAAACCCAAGCTGTCTGTGCCTGCATAAGATTCAAGGCAGGAATCACACCTTCCTCGAATCCATAGTTGGCATGGCGCAAGTTCTCTTCTGCATTTTCCATATTGCGTGAAGAAGCGGTTACCTTTTTATTTGCCTCGTTCACTTTGTATACGGATTGGTTCACCTGCAATTCTATCTTCTCACGGGCATCTTCCAGCTCCAGAGACTTGATACGTGTTTCGGCACGTGCCGCATTCCGCTTCAACGAACCTTCCCACCAACCGGACAGTGGGACTTTTACCATAACACCGAGATTAAACATTCCGGCAAATTCGTTTTTATACCCATTAAACACGTTCGGATTAGTTACTAAATAATTCGCTGTAAATGCCACATTCGGCAACATATCCGCTAAGACAATACGTTCCTTCCGCTTATAGATTTTAGAGGCCAGGTCAAGGCTCCTCAACTCGTCGCGGTTCATAAATGCTTCACTCACATCTGCTGCTACCTCCGATGACATGGCTGGTAAACTTTCTATATTTTCATCTGCCAAAGCAAAAGATTCATCCAGTGGTAATCCACAGACCTGAGCAAGGAGCATACGCGATAATGCCAATCCGTTATCGACTTTCGTTTGAGCCATCTCTGCCTCATTCAGCTTTACTTTTACAGAAAGGCCGTCAGCTTCCGTTGCTACACCTTCGGTAATCATAGCTGTTATATCATGGTCTGTCTTACGAAGCAATTCAACATAAGCATCCGCCAGTTTCTTTTTATTGATTAAAGAAATTACCTGCCAGTAGGTTTCATCCGTTTTATAGATAACATCCTGGAGTTGCAAATCATTCATTGATTCTGCCAGTTGCTTTGCATATTTGGTTATCTGATTGTAAGAAACAATCTTTCCGCCCATAAAGACAGGCTGTACCAACGATACGCTGCCGATCCACACATTCTGGATATCCAGATGCTGGACACTATTTACACCGTCCATAAGTTTATTGAATGCAGGGAGTTGGGCAATCGGTCCCAATGCCGACCCCAGCGAAGAGCTTAAAGCTCCCATATCGAGCAGGTTAAAGTCTTTCTGGTTCCACATATATCCTCCCATTGCTGAAATCTGGGGGAAATACTTAGTCAGGGCCGCCTTCTTTTCATTGTCGGCTACTTTCACTTTCTCGCCGGAAATCTGCAATTCCTTATTGTTTTGAATAGCCAGATTACGACATTCTTCTAACGTTAGTGTGCGTTGCGAACTGGCATAGCCAGAAGAAATAAGCAACAGCGCCAATACAACAATCCGTTTCATCTTTATATTTATTTTAATCGGAAAAACCGGTTTTTAATCATTACATCCATACCTCTTATAACTATAACAAATATGTCAGAGAACAAATATATGAATTTGAGGACAAAAGTACTGGTTTGGTTTAAATATAAAGTTGAATTAATTCAATTAAAGATACGTTTCTTCAATTTACAATACCAAGTATTGCTAATTCCCATATAATGAGCTATATATTTATCGGGTACACGGTTTATAATCCACTTGTAATGCGTGTAGAGATACTTGATAAATTCTTCCGCCGTTGAAGATTGGCGGATGGCAAACATTGTATAAAGTTTGGAGATAATGGTTAACATGATATTCTGATAATAAGAGGCAAAAAGCGGATACCGCAAAGAAAGGTCCTCTATATGGGCACGCGAAAAACACAATAACTCGCCCGATTCTATCGCTTTAATCTCAAAATCAGAAGGTTGCTGGGTGAAATACCCGATAGCGGAAAGAAATGGATACTGATGTTCGGAAGCAAAACCTGTTACACATTCGTTTCCTTTATCATTTATAAACAGATTGATAAAGACACCTTTGTTAATAAAATAAGCGTCCTGACACAACTGCCCCGTACGAAGCAGGTAATCCCCTTTCTTCACGTACACGAGCTTTGCATGGCTTTCCAGTTCGCTCAAAAAAACCTCATTGCGCGCAAGAGCTTCCGGTATATCAGCCAAAAGCCTTGCGAAATGAGCCTTCACCTCCATTTTTATTTTTCTAATGTAAAGTTCTTACGACCGATCAGGTTTCCATCGGTAAAAACATCTACACGGTAAGTTCCGGGAGAAAGGAATTCCTCTATATCCCAGTACATCGTTACGGGCAATTCTTCACCCTCATATTCTACGAGTTTCTTCATAGAATAGTTTATTTCTTTTCCTTCGAATGTAAAAACATTGGCACGGCTCTTCACCAGAATGTCATCATCCGGCTTCATGATACGTACGTAGATTGTCTTTTCTCCGACTGGAGCTGTAATATTCTTGGCAATACGGAAATCGACAACGAACTGTTCCATCTTCTTAATAGTCTTAGCCAACTTGCCACGCGAGTTGACCGGAGTGACATTAATACCCGTGGCATCCAGACGGCTTGCCAAGGTTACACGCTCGGTTAGTTTCTCCTTTTCCTTTCTCAAAGAGGAAGCAGTAGAAGTTGCCTGCTGGTATTTTCTTACAGCTTCATTCTTTTCAACAGTCAGCTGTTTGGCTACACGGTCGAGCGAGTCAATCTGGATAACATAATTACGCATAATCTTACGTAAGGTTTCCAATTCTTTTTTCAGGCGCGAAATTTCTTTCGTATTAGTTGCTTTTACCGTACGAAGTTCTTCCTGCAAACGCTGCACTTTTGCCTGTTCGGTAGATAATAAATTCAACAGGGAATCGTTGCCCACACTGAATTTATAATTTTCATATTGCAGGGATAATTCGTTAAATTCATCCTGGAGTGTTTCCTTATCCAAATCGTACATTTGGACCAGATCATTCATTTGCTGCTTCTGGTGGTAAATATAATAAGCAGCACCCGCAATAATTAACGCCAATAAAATCACTGCCATAATAAGCAGCGACATCTTATTTATCTCTTTTGTTTCTTTCTTTTCTGTATCCATTACGGTCATCTCTAAAATGAACATGCAAAGGTAATCTTTAATCAGATGTAAGGAAATATATCCCTTGCATTTATACATTTTTTAAGAGTGTTATTTTTTAAATAGATTCCCAACCCTGTTCCGGAGCTATCAAAATCCATTATCTATAACAAACAATCCGAATATTATTCCTACCTTTGTGCCACTCAATTAAATAATAATAATTTGCATGCACGAGAGACTTATTATTCTTGATTTCGGCTCGCAGACAACTCAATTAATAGGACGCAGAGTCCGTGAGTTGAACATGTATTGCGAGATTGTTCCTTATAACAAATTTCCTCACGATGCTACAGACGTTAAAGGGGTAATCCTTTCCGGAAGCCCTTATTCAGTATATGATGCAAATGCATTTAAAGCTGACCTGAGCGAAATACGCGGTAAATATCCTGTTTTAGGAATTTGTTACGGAGCGCAGTTCCTGGCATATACATCCGGTGGAAACGTTGAACCGGCTAATTCTCGCGAATACGGACGTGCCAATCTATCGTATATCGACAACGAAGATCCTTTGCTGAAAGGTATCAGTACAGGTTCTCAAATCTGGATGTCGCACGGAGACACCATCACTGTTCTTCCCGAACATTTCAAAGTGATTGCCAGCACAGACGATGTGAAAGCGGCAGCTTACCATGTGGAAGGCGAACAGACTTGGGGTGTACAGTTCCATCCGGAAGTATTCCATACAACAGACGGAACGAAGTTGCTGGACAATTTCCTTAATATCTGCGGATGTGCCAAAGACTGGACTCCGGCTTCCTTCATCGAATCGACTGTTGCCGAACTGAAAGAACAACTGGGTGACGATAAAGTAATCCTGGCTCTTTCCGGTGGTGTTGATTCCTCTGTTACTGCTGTACTGTTGAACAGAGCTATCGGCAAAAACCTGACTTGTATTTTCGTTGACCACGGATTACTCCGCAAAAACGAATTTGAAAACGTATTGAAGGATTATGAACACCTGGGCTTGAATGTGATTGGTGTAAACGCAAAAGATAAGTTTTATGGTGAACTGGCCGGCGTAAGCGATCCTGAAAAGAAACGTAAGATTATAGGAAAAGGCTTCATCGATGTATTCAATGAAGAGGCAATCAAATTAAAAGATATCAAATGGCTGGGACAAGGTACTATCTATCCGGATGTTATCGAATCCCTGTCTATCACCGGTACGGTTATCAAGAGTCATCACAATGTAGGCGGCCTGCCTGAAAAGATGCATTTGAAGCTGGTTGAACCTTTGCGCCTGTTGTTTAAGGACGAAGTTCGCCGTGTAGGTATCGAACTGGGTATGCAACCGCACTTGATTAAACGCCATCCGTTCCCGGGTCCGGGCCTGGGTATCCGTATTCTGGGCGACATCACTCCTGAAAAGGTTCGTATCCTTCAGGATGCAGACGACATCTATATGTCTCTGATGCGCGAATGGGGCTTATATGATAAAATCTGGCAAGCCGGCGCAATCCTGCTTCCTATCCGTTCCGTTGGTGTAATGGGTGATGAACGTACATATGAAAATACGGTTGCATTACGTGCCGTTACTTCCACTGATGCAATGACTGCCGACTGGGCACAGTTGCCTTATGAATTCCTTGCAAAGGTTTCCAACGAAATCATCAACAAGGTTAAAGGAGTAAACCGCGTAGTGTATGACATCAGCTCCAAGCCGCCCGCAACTATAGAGTGGGAATAATTTCCACTTCTGCATAGGCCTTGTAAAGGTCCTTTTAAGAACATAGGTGTTTTAATTTCAAAACATATATGCTTTGCATTCAAAAGATATATGTTTTAATTTTAAAACACCTATGTTTTGTTTTACTCCCCCTTCCGGGTATAAAACAAACTTATTTAAACCTTTTTTCTATCTCGTCATCCATCAACATGGAGATGATTGTTTTTCCGTCCGGAGTAAGGTTCGAATCCTGGCAGGAAAAAAGTGAAGCGATAATATGATCCATCTCTTCCGCCGAAAGCGTTTTCCCAGGATGAATCGCTGCCGCCTTTGCCAACGACAAGGCCAATGAGTTGCATATTTCTTCATGCACTTCACACCCCGTATCTATCGCACGGTCCACCATATCCCGGATTAATGCCACCATATCCAGATTCTCCAGACCGGCAGGCAAACCATTAATGGCATAACTGTTATTTCCTAAGTGAGTCAAATCAAAACCGATAAATCGCAGGTCTTCCAACAAAGCAGGAACAATTGCTGCTTCTATCGGGGTAAATTCTATCATTTCAGGAAACAGGATTTGCTGGGAAGCCCCTTTCTGCTGCCTGATATTCTGTATATACTGGTCGAACAAGATACGTACATGCGCACGATGCTGGTCTATTAAAGCCAAGCCGGATTTCAAGGAAGTTATGATATAACGGCCTTTATACTGATAGCAAAGATTCGATACTTCATTGAATAGGCTATCAGAGGTATCCGGCTGTACAACTTCGTCGGCATCTACTACATCGGAAGTAACCGTTTCCGGTATCTCAAACATTTCCGGCTCCGTTTCTACCGCAGCCGAACGGTCTTCTTCAAAATCCTTATATAGCTTCGACCAGTCGAATTCCGGCTTTTTATAGGATGTATTTTCAAAGGGATTATACCCGGAGTTCACCTGCACATGAGGAGCCTTATAGCTTTCAGCTTCTTTTACCGGATTATAGACTGGAATATCTATAGCGTCTTCCACATCGAAATCAATGGTAGGTATGGCACTCGACTTAGCCAATGCCTCACGGACGGCAGCCATCAGGATTTGCCAGATAGGTTGCTCATTCTCAAATTTGATTTCCGTTTTGGTCGGATGAATATTCACATCGATTGTTGCCGGGTCGAGGGTGAAATAGATAAAATAATTAGGTTGTTCACCTGCCGGAATAAGCTGTTCGTATGCCTGCATCACCGCCTTATGGAAATATGGATGCTTCATAAAACGCCCGTTTACAAAGAAATATTGCAAAGCACCGCGTTTCTTGGCTGAATCAGGACGACCAACAAAACCGGAAACTGTAACTAACGAACTTTGTGCATCAACAGACAGTAATTTCTGGTTCAGCGTCTTTCCATATATATTGATAATACGCTGGCGTAATCCGGATTCAGGCAAGTTGAATATCTCGGCATCATTATGATAAAGAGACATTGCCACCTGAGGGTTAACCAGTGCTATACGTTCAAACTCTGCAATGATATTCCTAAATTCCGTTTCATTCGATTTCAAAAACTTACGGCGCGCCGGAACATTAAAAAAAAGGTTTTTGACCGAAAATGTGCTTCCTTCATTACAAGCGTCCGGCTCTATACTTTCCAGGTTTGAACCGGAGAAAACCAAATGTGTACCTAACTCCGAACCTTGCAGCCGGGTACGTAGTTCTACCTGGGCAACGGCAACAATAGAAGCTAGTGCCTCACCTCGGAACCCCATTGTGTGAAGGGAGAAAAGATCGTCTGCTTTGGATATTTTGGAAGTAGCATGGCGTTCGAAAGCCATACGGGCATCGGTTTCAGACATACCCTTTCCATTATCGATAACCTGGACTAAGGTACGTCCGGCATCTTTTATATTGACCTGAACCTGGCTGGCTCCTGCATCTATTGCATTTTCGACCAACTCTTTTACGACTGATGCCGGTCGCTGAATCACCTCTCCCGCGGCAATCTGGTTGGCAATACTATCGGGAAGTAAATGTATTATATCACTCATTACGAAATAAACAAATACCAGAACAATACACCCAATACACCCAATACAAGCACCAATTTAACATTCTTATAAGTGCGGCTACGGGAGTCATTGCCCCTGTCGTGACTCTTTTTCAGGTGTGAAGTACCTTCAATAAAAGTACCTTTTATCGAAGGTTTATATTCTTCCTCAGGTACTTCCAGTCCCATTTCCTGCTTCACTGTTTGAATCCGTTTCTCCATAGCCTCTTTATGGGGATCCCAATAAATAGGTTTATGTTCATATTGGCGAGGCTTACGAACATTATAAAATGAGAAAAGTGCCATAACGTTATATTTAAATTGTTATACAACTGCTAATGTACAAATTTATTACTTCTTTTTGGAGTCTCACTTGATTTTCTTTTAACGACCTGATAAATATCATCCTTGTTTTTAGGTCGTAAATAATCAAACCAATAGAAATCTTTCAAAGTTTTCTGTTCGGGTTTCAGGTCCGGGATAGGCGTAAGACTTCCCACAGGGCTCGGCCATATTTTCAACTTATCCAGCTTATTCTCCTTAATCCAAATTGTCAGGAAACCGCTTTTCGTAGCATTCAAACCGATCTTCGCACCATCATTTTCAAGCGGATAAAAAATAGACTCCGCATTTCCAGCCACATCAATCTGTTTAATTGCCTGGTTCTCAAAATAAGCCTTCAAATCATTCCCTTTCAATTGGTTATAGTAGGTAGAATCGAGATGTTGGGCAGCAAATGCAAACTGGATAACATGAGCATAATCGATAGTGCTGTCGTTCATGAATAACGCTATCGTATCACCATACATTTGATATTGTTCATTCCACAATACAGGTTCTTTATACATATAAAGCACCGAATCACGGGTATTAAACTGCATGGAATCACAAACGCCTTGCATATCCGTACGATAGAAACGAACACCGTAAAAAGCCCTTATTTCACGGTAAAGGGAATCGACGGTCATCATCTCCAAGGTATCTGCATGCAGGTATAAAGTATCCCCCTGGGAATATTCCAACATACGGGCACTATCCGTTGCAAAAGCATAATCTGTCTTTTCATTGAAGAAGCCGTACTCACCTTTCAGGGTAACATGTTTTGCCGTATCTGTCAGGCTCATATTACCAAATGCTTCACCAAAGCCAGACTCACGGTTATAAAAAATAGAGTCCCCCATCAGGATACGGTCTCCGGACTCTACCCACGACTGGTCCAATAATAAAGAAGTATTATCTATCGTATTGTACCATCCCCGGGTAGAATGAATCGTACCACTATCCGAAACAATAATAGACGGACCTAAAATCGTTGCTATTTTAGAATCGGTCTGATAATGAAGCGTATCGGAATACAAAGTGAAATTTGAATTTTCAAGGCGGACACTATCATTAAATATAGCCAACTTTGTTGCGGGAGAATACTGTCCATAAAATGAAGACAACTGGTTCAAGGAGTCGACAATCATCCCCCCTTCGAAATAGTAACCGATATCCGGTATTCTCTCGTAGTTCAGGCTATCGGTAAAAAGCGTAACCTGTCCATTCTCCATACGGACATTTTCACGCAAATAAGCAATCTGGGTATTTCCGTCATAGAAAAGGTAATTCCCGTATACAAACAAAGTATCCCCTTGTTCCATACGCACGTTACTAAATGCCTCCAATGAGTTTTGTTGCTCGAAAAAGTAAGCACTGTCGCAATACATATAGGAACTGTCATGTCGGAAACAAACATCTCCAACCAAAACTTGGGCATCCGGATTAACTGCTTTATCAAATGATAAAGTATTTGTATGCTCAAGAAAAATCTTTGTTTTCTTAACAGTTTTACTGGTATCCTGCTTAATAGTATCTTGAGGCACACCCATTCCAGGAGTACCCGAAACTTGAGTCTGGGCAAACACACAGACTAACAAGCAGAAAAATAGGGTTGTAAAAACAAATTTATTTGAAGTCCTCATTCTTTAATCCAACCTGGATACTTAAAATCACAGTTACGCCAACCGTCACTTATACGCACATAAGTTGACTTTTGCTTTTTAATAATCCAGTTTTTCAATAATTCTTCACGTTTTTTAGCTTCAACGATTGTCTTCAATGCCTGATAATCATCTGCTAAATTTGCTTTATGATGTTCTACACGACTTTTCAGTTTAACAATGGCAACCACATCTTTCTGTTTATCAGTAATCATGGTAAAAGGTTTGGATATATCACCCACTTCCATATTATCGACAATCTTACCTATTTCCTGAGGCAATTCCGCCATCTCGAATTTAGGTGTACCATTATTATTCCCTTCTGATTTCAGATTTACCATCAACCCTTTATTATTACGGGTATCCTTATCTGAAGACAGAAATGTAGCAGCTTCCTCAAAAGTAAACTTCTTATCCTGCAAATCATTATATAAAGAGTCCATACGAGCCGTAGTAGCTGTCAGTTCTTTTTCCGAAACTTTCGGTTTCAATAAAATATGACGGCAATTGATACGGTCGCCACGCTTTTCTATTAACTGGATAATATGATAGCCGTACTCTGTCTGTACAATTTGGGATACCTTTTTCGGATCGTTCAGGTTAAAAGCTACATTGGCAAATTCAGGAGCCAGCAAACCCTTACCTGTAAAACCTAACTCACCACCTTTCATTGCAGAACCCGGGTCTTCCGAGTATAAGCGGGCAAGTGTGGAGAATTCATACTTACCTGTATTTACATCATCTGTAAATTGACGTAAGCGAGCTTTAATAGCATCGATTTCTTCCAGTGGAATTTTAGGTTCCATCGTGATGATCTGCACTTCCACAGTAGTAGGAATTGTTGGCAAACTATCTTTAGACAAGTTGTTATAATACCGGCGAACTTCGGAAGGCGTCAGTTTTATATCACCAACAAGCTCACGCTGCATACGCTGTACAGTCTGCTGCTCACGGAACTTCTCTTTCTGTTCTTCCTTTATCTGAGATATTTTTTTATTAAAATACTCTTCCACTTTTTCTTTTGAACCAATCTGGTTAATCGCCCAGTTTACCCACTGGTCTGCTTGCTGGATAACCTGGTTCTCATCCACTTCCACACTATCTAACTTTGCCTGGTTCAGATATAATTTCTGAATCGCCATTTCTTCCGGAATCACACAATACGGATCGCCATCAAAACGTTGACCTTCATTCTGCAAATACAACCGCTGGGATTCGACATCCGAACGCAAAATAGCATCATCTCCTACCACCCACACAATTTCATCTATCACATTCTCCTGTGCCATTACAGCGCAAGATAAACAGGTAAGAAAAAATACAGCTAAAATCTTTTTCATATATATATCATTCTATTATTTACAATTTATGGCTCTGTATAAAACTGTACATCACCATCTTTCACAGCATCGTTATACAACTCATCTTCAAACTTTTTCAGGAATTCCACCTTACGCAAGTTTGTCAACATCTCTTCTATCTGCGGTCCGGCATACTCATAAGGAGCAATGCTTCCTACCGGCAAATATTCTTTTATATTCAATAAATAACAATAACTGCTATCTGCAGCCTCCACAAATTTGTGCGTTTTCAAAAACTCATTCGGATTGGCAACATGAACAGGTATATTATCCATAATCTCGTCAAAGTCCACCCATTTATCATAAAAGTAATCATAAATGCTAGCGTTTTGCACACTGTACTTTTCTATTTTCTCCAGTGACGCTTCCGAGGTCGACCGATACCAGTCCTTTACATTTGAAAGTCCCGGAGCATCTGCCGGAATTTTCAGGAACAAACCTTTTATCAGAGCTTTGTCAAGAACAAACTTTTTCTGATTTTCATCGTAATATTTATGTTTGTCACTTTCCCTCAGACTTGCCGATAGTTTCTCCCGTACCAAACGTTCCTGATATCGGTAACGGAGTAATGAACGACGATAGTCTTCTACCAACTTATCGACATCCTCTTTTTCAGTTCCAAGATTGCGCAGTGCCACATCATAAACCAAAGCATCCTTTATCCATTTCTTCATAATATTTTCCGCAAACAGTAAACTGTCCGCTGAAGAAACCGTACGTGGTATCTGGCCTACAACATCAGAACGCTTAAGGACACGATCCTTCACTCTTACCAATGCATCCGAATCTTCTACCGGCTGCGTATTCTTACAAGAACACAGCAAAGATACAAATGCTATAAAAATGAAGCAATATCTCATAACTATCTCTTAACTATTTCTTTATTTTTTCTCCCTTTAATAAGGTCTGATTCTTCATAATATCGTTACTACATGAAAATCAGATTACAAAAATAACACTAATCTAACGGATACCTAACTAAAAAAGTATGAGTACCTATTAAATTAGTGTTTTTTATAATTGGTTTGATTTACATTATCAATAGAGTTTATATCAATTCGCCATTTCCGACAAAAATTTAATACGAACCAGACGTATTTCTTCTTCCGTATAATCTCCACCTAATTCCTCAATTGCATCATCCAGACCATCTGTTTCCGAATCCTTAAAGTATTCATAAATGTCTTCCACATGGTCTTCATCCATTACATCATTCAGAAAGTAATCAATATTGATACGGGTACCGGAATAGACAATGGCCTCGATTTCATCCAACAGTTCATTGAATTCAAGTCCGTTCGTCATGGCAATTTCATCCAATGCCACCTTACGGTCTATTCTCTGTATGATGGACACCTTCAATTTGGATTTATTTGCAACAGTACGTACACGAAGATCTTCCGGACGTTCTATTTCGTTCTCTTCTACATGTTTCTTTATTAATTCGACAAATTCTTTGCCATAACGTTTCGCTTTACCGGCTCCTACCCCTGGGATATTCTGCAATTCATCCAAAGTTACAGGATAAGTTGTTGCCATAGCCTCCAATGAGGGGTCTTGGAAAATAACAAAAGGAGGAACTTCCAGACGTTTGGATAACTTCTTACGCAAATCCTTCATCATGGAATATAAAACTGGATCTACGGCACAAGTAGCACCTCCGCGAACCGGAGCTTCTTCTTCCTCTTCATCAAATTCGTTATCTTTGGTAATTTTAAACGAAACAGGCTTCTTAATAAAGTCTTTTCCTTTTGGCGTTATTTTCAACAGGCCATAATTCTCAATATCTTTAGCCAAATAACCTGCAATCAGAGCCTGGCGGATAACAGCATTCCATGTTTTTTCATCTTCATCCTGCCCTGAACCAAAGATTTCCAGCTCGTTATGTTTATAAGACTGAATTTCGGAGGTTTCATTACCCACCAACATGTTTACAATATATTCTGCTTTAAACTTTTCTTTCAATGTACCGATAACTTCCAGTACTGCACTTAATAATTCTTTTGCTTCCACTTGCTTTTTGGGGTTCAAACAATTATCACAATTACCACAATTATCTTCCAGATATTCCTCTCCAAAATAATGCAACAACACTTTCCGGCGACATACAGAAGTTTCAGCATAAGCTGCAGTTTCCAACAACAACTGCTTACCTATCTCCTGTTCTGCTACAGGTTTCCCTTGCATAAACTTCTCCAACTTCTGCAAGTCCTTATAAGCATAAAAGGCAATACACTGGCCTTCACCGCCATCACGCCCGGAGCGTCCGGTTTCCTGGTAATATCCTTCAAGACTTTTCGGTATGTCGTAATGAATTACATAACGAACATCCGGTTTATCTATTCCCATACCAAATGCGATTGTTGCCACAATCACATCCGCTTGTTCCATCAGAAACGCATCCTGATTGGCTGAACGCTGCTGGGAGTCCATACCTGCATGGTAAGGTAGTGCTTTTATTCCGTTTGCTTTCAAAATATCGGCAAACTCTTCCACTTTCTTACGACTCAGGCAATAAATAATTCCGGATTTTCCTTCGTTGGATTTAATATATTTAATTATCTCACGATCTATGTTGGCACCTTTCGGGCGGATTTCATAATATAAATTAGAGCGGTTAAAAGAAGATTTAAAAACAGAGGCATCAATCATACCCAGGTTTTTCTGGATATCATGTTGTACTTTCGGTGTTGCCGTTGCAGTCAAAGCCACCAAAGGACGCTTACCTATCTCGTTTATAATCGGACGGATACGACGGTATTCCGGACGAAAATCATGTCCCCACTCCGAAATACAGTGTGCTTCATCCACTGCATAAAACGAAATATTTACCTGACGAAGAAATTCTACATTTTCCTCCTTTGTCAACGACTCGGGAGCAACATATAACAATTTCGTTTTTCCAGATAAAATATCATCCTTTACCTGATCTATTGCCGACTTATTCAGAGATGAATTTATAAAATGGGCTATTCCATCTTCCTCACTGAAGTTACGCATGGCATCCACCTGGTTTTTCATAAGTGCTATCAACGGGGAAATAACAATAGCCGTACCTTCCAGCATAAGAGAAGGCAACTGATAACATAAAGACTTCCCACCACCGGTCGGCATCAACACAAAGGTGTCTTTTCCTGCCAGCACATTTTCGATGATCGCCCTCTGAGTACCTTTAAAGGTATCAAAACCAAAATACTTTTTGAGCTCCTCTGTTAAATGATCTTTTTTTGCCATACTCAATTATATTTTTTACCGCCAACTAAGCTACCTGTAAACGGTTTACATCCGATTTCTCAAACTTTTCCTTCGCATACTCCACTGTTATGTGAAGCGACTTTTCGTTTGCCGAAGGCATCGTATACATAGCATCCATCATAATGGCTTCCACAATGGAACGTAAACCACGAGCCCCAAGCTTAAATTCAAGAGCTTTATCCACTATAAACTCATAAACAGCCTCATCAAATGTAAGTTTTATTTCATCCATTTCAAACAATTTGACGTATTGTTTGATAATTGAATTTTTTGGTTCCGTCAAAATACTACGCAATGTGGCCCTGTCCAATGGATTCAGATAAGTCAGAATAGGCAGACGACCTATTATTTCCGGTATCAGTCCGAATGACTTCAGGTCTGTAGGCGTAATATATTTCAGTAAATTATTGCGGTCCACCTGAGCAGTTTCCGTTGTTGCCGTATATCCTACAACATGAGTATTTAAACGCTGGGCGATTTTCTTTTCTATTCCATCAAAAGCACCTCCGCATATAAATAAAATGTTCTTCGTATCCACGGCTATCATTTTCTGTTCCGGATGCTTACGCCCACCCTGAGGTGGCACATTTACAATGGAACCTTCCAGCAACTTCAACAGCCCTTGCTGCACACCTTCCCCACTCACATCGCGAGTAATGGATGGGTTATCACTTTTACGGGCTATCTTATCGATTTCATCAATAAAGACAATACCACGCTGAGCCGAGTCCACATCATAATCAGCCGCTTGCAGTAAACGGGTCAATATACTTTCAATATCCTCTCCCACATAACCGGCTTCAGTCAATACGGTAGCATCCACTATAGCAAACGGGACATGAAGTAATTTAGCAATCGTACGAGCCAGCAAAGTCTTGCCGGTACCCGTAGCTCCGACCATAATAATATTTGACTTCTCGATCTCTACATCATCTGATGTTACCTTCTGGATCAAACGTTTATAATGATTATATACGGATACAGACAAATAGCGCTTTGCATCATCCTGCCCTATCACATACTGATCCAGGAATTTCTTTATATCCTCGGGTTTAGGTAGCTGGTCACGACTTAAGCCGAAAGAGCTCTTCGCCCCGGGTTTTTGTTCTTTTACAATTTCATACGCCTGCTGTGCACACTCATCACAAATAGCACCCGATATTCCGTTAATCAACATATTAACGTCCCGGCTACTACGCCCGCAGAACGTACAGGTATCCCCTGTTTTGGTCATTCCGTATTTGTTTTTTAAACAGGGCAAAGCAATGCTCTGCCCCTACATTAATATTACTTATTACGAACAAGAACTTTATCTACCATACCATATGCCACAGCTTCTTCTGCAGTCATCCAGTAATCGCGGTCGCTATCCCGTTCCACTTCCTCATAGGGTTTTCCCGAGTGGGTAGATATAATTGTGTACAACTCCTTCTTTACTTTCAGGATTTCCCGGGCTGTGATTTCAATATCGGAAGCCTGTCCCTGTACACCTCCCAGCGGCTGATGAATCATCACGCGGGAATGGGGTAAAGCCATACGCTTTCCCTTTGTTCCTGCAACTAATAATACAGCAGCAAAAGAAGCAGCCATACCCGTACAAATCGTAGATACGTCACTACTGATAAACTGCATCGTATCATAGATACCATAACCAGCATAAACAGAACCACCGGGTGAATTAATATAGATAGAAATATCTTTTCCCGGATCACTTGAATCCAGATATAGTAACTGTGCCTGAATTACATTTGCTGTATAATCATCAACCTGTGTACCTAAGAAAATAATACGGTCCATCATTAACCGTGAAAAAACGTCCATCTGGGCTACATTCAATTGGCGTTCTTCAATAATCGTAGGAGAAATATAACTACTGGTAATGTTCATATAACTATCCAGAGCGTTACCATTCATCCTTAAATGCTTTGTTGCATACTTTCTGAAATCTTCCATAATCTTTAGTCTAAATTATTGCCGAAAAACCATAAAAAAAGGGATTCCTCTCAAGCTTATCGGAATAACAAAGTTATAAATAAATTTCTGAAAGAAACAACTTATTTGCTACCCTGTAAGATATTTTTTAGAGAGAAAGCCCCTTTTACGCACAAAAAAGCAGCCTTAGAACTGCTTTTTCTGATATACGATTATTCAAAAAGTTTATTAAACTCTTCGACTGTCATTGTTTTTGTATCCAGTTCAACCTGCCCTTTCAACCATTCTGCCAATTTTTCTTCTACGGCACGGTCGATAATATTCTGCAAAGTCTGTTTGTTTTTCAACATATCTTTTGCATAATTGCTCAAAACATCCTCCGGAACAGAAAGCATTCCATACTGGGCAAACTGAGCCTTAGCCACACGTTTTGCAAAGTTTTCAATGTCTGCATCTTCCACTTTCAGATTATTTTCTTTTACCAATGTTTCTTTAATCAGGTGATATTTCAAATCATTGATAATCTGAGGGTATTCTTCATCTATTTTTTCTTTGGTATTCTTTTCGTTAGCTACAAGCAACCAACGTTTCAACAGATCTTCCGCAAAAGAAAGTTCACCTGCTTTTTCCACCAATAGATCGCGCGTATCTGTCAGGAATTTGAAATCACTCTGTGGAGTGAACTGTTCCAGAATAGCTTCGCGGATTTTATTTTTAAATTCCTCTTCATTAGTTACAGCCCCTTCACCAAAGACTTTGTCAAACAGTTCCTGGTTTACTTCTGCACTCTTATGACGGGTAACTTCTTTAATTTCAAAGCTGAAATCGCCAGTAATACCGGCAACCGCACTTTTGTCTACTTTCAAAAATGAAGAAATCTCAGCTTCAGCTCCTTCGTAAGCTTTATTCGGATTAAATACAACTACAGCATTTTTCTTAGCGCCGATAAATTTAGCTTTTTCAGCCTCATCCTTGATGTACATCGGCATTAATACGGCATCTTCTACAACAATACCACCTTCTTTCGGAGCACCGTTTTCAAGTTCTGCAACTGTACCTTTTATCAAATCTTTCTCTTCAACGTCTTCTACTTCATCGTAAGCACCATAGTTTGCCTGATAAGACTCTATTTGCTTGCCTACCATTTCATCATCAATAACAACCTGATAATAAGGAACCTTATCATTCTTAGACAATGCTATTTTGATTTCAGGAGCAAAAGCCACATCAAAACAGAATTCAAATTCATCCTGTGTATCAAAATTAATTTCTTTCTGTTCTGTTTCGTTAGGCAGAGGTTCGCCCAAAATATTCAGTTTGTTTTCACGGATATAGTTATACAGGTTTTCAGAAACCAGCTTATTGATTTCTTCAACCAATACATGTTTACCATACATCTTCTTTACCATACCCATCGGTACCATACCCTTACGGAAACCCGGTACATTTGCTTTCTGACGGAAGCTGCGCAGGCTCTTTTCCACCTTTTCAGCATAATCAGCAGGTACTATTTCCAATTTCACAATGCCTTTGGTAGCATCAATGTTTTTAAGCGAAACGTTCATTCTGAATGATTTATTTAATTAATAGTCGTATCAAATTTTAGGGTGCAAAATTAGTTTTATTCTTTTAATATCGCAAATTGTTTGCATAAATTGTTATAAGCCGCATAAAATTAGAGAGTCGTATATTTTTTTGAGGCTAAATTATTGTTTTTCTAAAATAAATGTATTCCTTTGTGGTGTAAAAAGGTACAGGCCTTGGACGTACATAACATTGTTTTTACTTCTTCATTTACTTGTTACTTGTCGAATTATCACTCACTGTTACGAATTCCGGTTTTTTACTTTTTTCTCATTAGTAACAATTTATTTTTTTTAATTTTCTATTTTATGAACATTTATGTTGGAAACCTGAACTATCGTGTTCGGGAAGATGATTTGAAACAAGTTATGGAAGAATACGGAACCGTTGAATCCGTTAAAATCATCAAAGATCGTGAAACCGGCAAATCTAAAGGCTTTGCTTTCGTTGAAATGTCTAACGATGCTGCTGCTCAAAAAGCCATCGAAGAATTGAACGAAGCTGAATTTGAAGGCCGCCAGATGGTAGTAAAAGAAGCTCGCCCAAGATAATTTTACGCCAATAAAGAAATGAAAACACCCTCACACGCCTTCAGGCAAATATGAGGGTGTTTTATTTTTGCACATAGAAAGAAGATTCTAAGATATTCAATCCTCCTCTATAACCTCACAGGGATATACCAGGACAAAACGGGCTCCACCCACATAGTCCGGATCTACAAAAACGGTTCCTCCTAAACGTTCTGCTATAATACTACAAATAGAAAGCCCCAATCCGGCACCTGGCTTATAATCATCTAATTTTTCAAAACGCTTAAACACATCCTTTTGTTTCTCAAGAGGAATGCCACATCCGGTATCAGTTACGGCTATACGTACTTTATTATCCTCCGGCTCTAACCGATAAGACAGGTTAATCTCCCCTTGCTGAGTAAATTTTGCAGCATTCGTTAATAAATTAGTCAACTGCTGCTGCAAACGCAATGTGTCCGTAGATATTATTACATTTTCCGAAGACGGAGTAAATGTCAACTTCACACTCCCAGACACGCGGTGACGAACACTGTCCAATGCCATCTGGCAACATTCTTTCAATTGATATTTTTTTATATTAAAAGTCATATCACCGGCCTCTATACGCGACAAATCCAATACATCATTCAACAAGTTTAACAACAAGTCCGTATTATTCTTAATAATATGAATATATCCCTCCCGTTCTTCCGCATCAACAGAAGGTTCCACCAACAAACCGGAAAAACCCACGATAGCATTCAAAGGGGTCCGTATCTCGTGGCTCATATTGGCAAGAAAAGCACTTTTCATAAGACTGGCATTTTCTGCACTCTTTTTCTCTTTTAATAAATTACTTTCGGATTCAAGCAGGGCATCCTTTTCATGTAATAACTCATTCTTCAATTGACGGGTACGTTTATAATACTTGAACAATACATAAAAGACAACCAATAACACCAAAGAAAGCGAAACTGAAAAAACAAGTTGTTTTTTCTGATGTCCCATCCGTTGATTACTCAGCAGCAATTCATGTTCCTTCTTTTCTTTTTCGCGTAGCTCATGAAAAGCACGTAATTGATTGATTTGCCGAAAAAATGTTTCATTATTTTCTTGCAACGCTATATCATACAATTCATCACACAAGACTAATGCTTCCTTATATCGTCCCAGATAATTTAATATATCAGCTTTCATTTTCAGGTCTTCAGGCAAACGTTCTGTTTTCAAGACCTCATCCAAATAATGGAGTGCCAACGTGTGATTTCCTATCTGTTCATAATAACGCGCTTTAACTGCCAGATAGGTATTAAGTGCATAATCTCCTTCTACCAATATATTTCCATTATATTTAGCAGCCATGTCCAACGCTTCTTTAGCCTTATCCATTTTATTTTCCTTTAAATACAAGCTCGTATAAAAACTATACAACAACCAATACTCCCGTTCGACAAGGCAAACATCACCAACCTTTTCATTCAACTTTGCCTGTTCATCTATAAAAAATTTATAGCGCTGTAATATTTTCTCCGCCCATTCAAATTGTGTTGTACGAACTGCACTTTCTGCCTGATAAGAAGCGAGCCGTATCAAAGAATAATCTTTCTTTCCGATACTCAATATCTGTTTCAATGCATCATCAAACGCTTCAATCGCCTCATCGTCATGTCGTATTCGTTGGTAAATCAAACCTAAGGTTTCCGTACAGCGTGCCACACCATACGGAGATTGGTGCTTTTCAACTAACCGGTACAGTTTAGTCGCTTCATCCAATGCCATCTCATAATTCTTATCCCACAATAAGGATTGTGCCAAAAGACTTTTCGCTTCATAAAAAACATCCGGATATTCTTTCTGTATCAAAATCAACGAATCTATTTTTCCTATCCAATAGATCATACTATCACGGCCACCGCTCAAATTATAATAATGCTCAACCAAACCTCCTAACGATGCATAAATCGCTTCTATTGAATCTATCTGTAATGCTATATTTAATTGTTGTTTTAAAAAGTCAAGACGTATTGGCGACTCCTGCGATAAATCAGACAGCAAAGACAAAATAGAAATCTTTTGTTTCGGATCTGCAGACTGGGATAACACTTGCTGCAAACTATCCATTTCATGCATATTTTTTTGCGATAATACAGCCGGTACATCTGAGGCAAATAAACATACCCCCAAAAGAATTACCAGAATCCTTTTGCAACTTCTTGTTTGTATATCATCTTTCCTATCCATAACCGGGCATTTTTCAATCAAGGCTTCTTTGTTATCTCACTATTCATCGGATGAATGAAAACAAAACGGGCACCATTTTCGTAGGAAGAATCGATGAATAGCCTCCCACCCAAACGGTCTGCAATAATACGGCAAATGGGTAATCCTAATCCTGTCCCCTGGGCAAACTCATCCAATTTTTCAAAACGCTCGAAAATACTGTTCTGTTTATTAAGCGGAATGCCACATCCGGTATCCGTAACAGCCAAACATACTTCCTGTTTTTCATTATCGATTTCAAAAGAGAGCACAATTTCTCCTTCTTTTGTAAACTTGGCTGCATTAATCAATAAATTCACCAATAATTGCTGAACCCGGTACGGATCTGTATTCAAGACAAAAGAATCGGATGCCGGAACAAAAGAAAGATGTACACCCGGGGCAAGCCGATGCTCCATCCCGCTCATGGATTTCCGACAACAATCCAACAAATCAACCGGCTGAATATTAAAAATAATATTTCCGGCCTCCAGACGGGACAAGTCAAGTACATCGTTTATCAAATTCATCAACAATTCCGAATTTGTATTGATTGTAGAAGCAAAACCTTTCTTCTCCTCTTCTTTATAATCTTTATCCGTCAACAATTCTGAAAAACCAACTATCACATTCAAAGGTGTTCGTACCTCATGGCTGATATTGGAAATAAATGCGGTTTTCATTTGATTGGCAAGAATTGCTTCTTCTTTCATCTTCCACAATTGCCGCTCAGATTCCACCAATGATTTTTTTTCAACCAACAATTCATTCTTCAGTTTCCGGGTACGCAAAAAATATACACATAAACGATATAACAGAGTGAGCAGTACAATCAATATTATAACTGAAAGGACCAATAAACGCTGCCTGACAATAACCCGTTCATTTTGAACTTTCAGAATCCGGTCTTGTTTCTCCTGGTCGTTTAAGTCATTCAATTCGTTAATCTGGGCAATCTGCCGGGTAAATGCTTCTTCATTTATCTTATTTGTTTCTTCCAACAACTCTTTATATACAGGAATCGCTTCCCTGTCTTTTCCATAAAGACGCAATATACTGACCTTCAAAGAGAGTGCATTCAAATCACGCTTCAAAACAAGAGCCCGATCCACATAAATAAGAGCTTGGTAATAGTTTCCTGTTTTCTGGTAATAGGAAGCCTGCATCATGTAATAAATATACCGGACAAATTCTGTACTTTTCTCGCTTATATAGCTGGATGCTCTATCCTTATAAACACGAGCCTCTTCTATTTTATCTTCCAACATGCACAAATCCGCATAATAAGAATTTATGATTATTCGATGCTCATCAACAGAATAATTCAGTCCTGTGGTCTTACATTCTTTTTCTATCTTATTAAGTAAACTATCATACCGTTCAAATAATAGAATTGCCTTTTCATATTTCAACAAAGGAAGACAAGACATTATCATTTCCGGATAAAAGTCCAACTTTAGTAATATGAACTCGTCCTCCTCCTGTTGTTCAAGCCACCTTAAACATTTTTCAAAAACAATTAAGGCTTCTTCATTTCTGTTGATTTTCTGGTAAACAAGGGCCAATGCATAATTCACCCACATCAGGCCTTCCTCATGATTTTCTTTTTCAGCCAAATCCTGTAGCTTAAGAGCCTCGTTCATTGCCACCTCATAATTATTGTCCCACAAATAATCCTGGATAATCAAACTTTTAGCAATAAATAAAGCGTTCGGATATTCCTGCCTTGCAAGTGCCAAAGTTGTTATTTTATCAGCCCAAAATGAAAGACTATCACTCTTATCTTCATAATAGTAATACAAACAGAGACGCACCATGGCATCATACATGATATTCACAGAATCAATTTCCTGTGCAACAGCAACTATATCTTTCAGATAAACAACTTCTTCCGGCCGATGCCAACATAAATCAGCCAAATCTTTCAATACCGGAATCTTTGTTTGAGGTGTTGATAATTGAGGTAATATTGCCAATAAACTGTCAGAGCGCACCATACCAATAGAATCTCTGGCTGATAAGTAGCCCGACGACATTAGGATACATACCAACACAATACTTCTAAAGGAATAATAAACAAACGCGTGCTTAACGTTCATAGGTGCATTTTAACAGCGGCAAAATTACAATAAATTATTTAAATCGAACTTATCTACCCTAAATGAGTTTACATTTAAAACCATTAAAAATCAAAACATATGGCAACGACATCATCCTAACTTTCCCCAAAAGGGAAATATCTTCTTTTTTCAAAAACTGGTCTGTCAAAATATCACATTTTTCTTACCACTACCTACTTATTGCTATCATTTCATTTATTATCCCCACAAATAGGTATTGCCTGCCCTTTTAACGCCCCATACCTTTGCGTCAATTAAAATTATAACATAATTCATGAAAAACAGACAATACAGGGAAACGGATAAAATGGGCGACCTGATCTGCGAAAACTATGCAATGGTTTTAGTGATGAGCCGCTTTGGAATCGATTTAGGATTTGGAGAAAAAAACATCGGGGATGTTTGCCGCCAGAACGGTATCGATCCACAAACGTTCCTGACGGTTGTAAATTTCTTGATAAAAGGAGAAAATACAACTGGACCAAAGAAAGATATATCCATTATCTCATTAATAACTTATCTGCATAACGCACACGATTATTTCCTAAACTTCCGCCTCCCCCATATACGGCATAAACTGACAGATGCAATCGCGAACTGTCCCAAAGATGTAGCTTATGTCATTCGACAATTCTTTGACGAATATGCAGAAGAAGTGCGCAAACACATGTCATATGAAGAAAAAACCGTATTCCCATATGTACAAAACTTATTGAAAGGAGAAAAAGACCCCAGATACAATATATCCATCTTCCGTAAGCGGCACGACCAGATAGAAATGAAAATCACGGAATTAAAAAACTTATTGCTTAAATATTACCCGGGACCGGATAGTAACCTGCTAAACAGTGTTCTCTTTGATATTTTCGCAACCGAACAAGACCTTGCTTCTCATAACCAGGTAGAAGACTATCTTTTTGTTCCTGCCATTTTAGCAATAGAAAAAACATATAATAAATAATGCAGCAATGTCCACGAATATTAAAATCACGATTGCCGAACCCTCCCTTATCATCCGCTGTGGGCTGGAAGCACTCCTTAAACGGCTGCCAGGTTTCCACATACAAATCTCGGAAGTAGCCATAAAGGAAAACCTCGCAGAGAGTCTGTGTATTTATAAACCGGATATACTGGTCATTAATCCTTCCATACCCGGAGCTTTTAACCTGCATACACTGAAAGAAAGTTGCAGCTGTCCTAATATGAAATGTTTTGCCCTCTTATATACAATTACAGACCCTATACTTCTCCGTCCCTATGATGACCTAATATCCGTATACGACAGCATTGATGAAGTAAAACATAAACTGGAACGGCTCAATGCCGATGAAGTTCCGGAAATTGAAAAAGGAGAAGATGATTCGCAAACTCTCAGCAGCAGGGAGAAAGAAATAGTCATATGTGTTGTAAAGGGTATGACGAACCGGGAAATTGCAGACCACCTTTACCTGTCGACTCATACGGTAATTACCCACCGCCGTAATATTGCCCGGAAACTACAGGTTCACAGTGCCAGCGGCTTGACTGTATACGCCATTGTAAATAAATTAATCGAACTGAAAGACCTGGATAATTAATAATAAAAAACTTCTGTCTATCTTTGACCCTTGTTTTTTATATTGATATGTATGCAGATAAAAGGTATATACGCCGGAAAACCGGCATTATTTCAGTTAATGGTCTTACTGCTGTTTATTCTGGCAGGAAGTATTATTTCTTCTTTCATTTCATTGGGGCTATTCTATGCTTTCCATGGAGCATCTGTTAATCTGAACGAATCCCCCAATATGATGCGGATCGTCCAGTTTCTGTCCGCTATCGGAACTTTCCTTTTCCCGGCGGTAGGTATTGCCTATACGTGCAGCCATAATCCGTCAGAATACCTTTCCATCCGAAAAATACCCAAAGGAAATATTTTGCTACTGACTTTTGTTTGTGTATTCCTTCTATCACCAACCATCAGCCTGACAGGACTTCTGAATAAACAAATGGTATTACCTGATTTTCTGGCACCTGTGGAACAATGGATGATAGAACAGGAAGCCCTTGCCGAAAAACTGACACTTACTTTAATTTCCGATAACCGGTTGCCTATAGTTCTTTTTAATTTGCTTGTGATAGCAGTAACGGCAGGTATTACAGAAGAATTTCTTTTCAGAGGAGCTTTACAGCGAATCATTGAAGGTTGGACAAAGAATCACCATATTGTCATCTGGAGCGCAGCATTCCTTTTCAGTGCTTTTCATTTACAGTTTTTCGGATTCCTGCCACGTATGTTGTTAGGCGCTTATTTCGGTTATTTGCTTTATTGGAGCCGGAATATATGGATACCTGTATTCGCCCATTTTGTAAACAACGCATTTGCAGTAATAGGTATGTCCGATGAAAAACTCAGAAGTAGTGAGTTTGTCACCGGAGATATTTCTTCACAGCACTTACTGCCCTACTCGATTGCAGCAGTAATTACCTTAATCCTACTCTATTTTTGTACAAAAAAAATAAAAGAAGAGCTGGCTTCGCCGGCGAAGCAGTTGACAGTTGACAAGTGACAGTTGACAGTTATTTTCGGCTTTCAGCCGATTAGTATATCGGGCGCGAAGCTTAACTGTCAACTGTCACTTGTCAACTGTCACTTGTCAACTGTCAACTATTTTCCGCTTTTCCCATATGTTTCATCACCTTTGCATCCAGATAGAAAATTAATTCTTCTGCAATATTTGTACAATGGTCGCCGAAACGTTCCATTTTACGGATCACACCTGCCATATATAAACCGGAAAGCGCGCTTCCGGGGTGAGTTTCTATATATTGGGCGATAATAGGTAATGATTTATGGTTAATATCATCAATTAAGTTGTCTTTCAGAAAAATACGGGAAGCTATTTCCGAACTTTCTTTTTCAAAGGCCTCCTGAGTCAGAGCGATCATACTCAAAAGTTCTTTCAGCATTTCTTCCACACGGGTAGTCCGTATCAATTCCGGGTCCAGAGGTTCACCTTCAGGCATATTTCCGGCAAAACGGGCTATGCTTTCGGCAAAGTCTCCCAAGCGTTCCAGGTTTGTATTAATCTTATACATTGCCAATACAAAACGCAAATCGATTGCCACGGGAGCATAAAGAGCGATGATGTCTTCACAATCACTATCAATCTTCAACTCAAAAGCATTCACCCGGCGTTCACGGCTCAATACTTTATAAGCAAGTTCCTTATCACCTGTCAGCATCGCCTCGCCCGCATTATACAACTGTTGGTGGACAAGGCTCCACATTTCACTGATACTATTCTTCAGCGCTACTATTTCTTGTTCTATAACTTTCATATCTGTTCTGTTTTTATTCTTTCCCTGTTTATAAAAAATATAACTCCGGATGTGATTTACTCTTATGCACCTCCTATCCGAAACGGCCCGTTATATAATTTTGAGTCGATTCTTTTTCCGGATTCGTAAATATTTTACGGGTATTCCCATATTCTATCAATTCTCCCAGATAAAAATAACCGGTTTTATCACTTACGCGGGCAGCCTGCTGCATATTATGTGTAACGATTACAATCGTATATTCTGTTTTCAGTTCATGGATTAAGTCCTCAATCTTTCCGGTTGAAATCGGATCGAGTGCCGAAGTCGGTTCATCCATCAACAGGACAGAAGGGGAAATAGCCAGGGCACGTGCAATACAGAGACGCTGTTGCTGGCCTCCGGACAAAGCAAAAGCCGAATCTTTCAGTTTATCTTTTACTTCGTCCCAAAGAACTACCTGCTTCAATGTTTTCACGACTGTTTCTTCAATAAAGCTATTGTCTTTCACGCCATTCACCCGCAGACCATACGCTACATTTTCAAAAATTGTCTTTGGAAACGGGTTCGGCTTCTGGAATACCATCCCCACATTTTTACGAAGCTGGTCTACTTTCTCGCTTTTACCATAAATATCCCTTCCGTCTATCAGGATTTTTCCTTCCAGACGTGTTTCCGGGATGAGGTCGTTCATTCGGTTAAACAAACGGAGAAATGTAGACTTGCCACAACCGGACGGGCCGATAAAGGCAACCGAGGTGTTTGCTTCTATTTCCATGGATATATTTTTCAATGCATGGAAATTTCCATAATAGAAGTCTACATTTTGAGCATCAATCTTTATCATACTGTTTATCGTTATTATCTTTATGATGTTTTTATTAGCTAATTATTATCTTTCTATGGTCGTCATCACTTATTTGCCATTTTCTATTACCTGTATACCGGTTTTATAAGCTTTATATCATAATTTCATGGCTTTTTGATGATGTTTTTATTAGGTTCCTGGATGTTTCAGTTCATTTTCACCTTTTTCGCAAAATAACTGCGGAGCGCATTAGCAAGCAGATTAACCACCAACACGATTGCAATCAACACAAGAGCCGTTCCGTAAGCCATACCACGCGAAGCTTCGATATCCGTTCCACTGGTTGAAATCACATACAAATGATAAGGCAATGCCATACACTGGTCGAAAATACTTCCCGGCAGTTGGGGAAGGAAATAAGCCGCAACCGTAAACAGGATAGGTGCCGTTTCTCCCGACACACGCCCTACAGACAGGATTAGCCCTGTGATGATATTCGGAAATGCCATCGGTAAAACCACCCGCCGGATTGTCTGTAATTTAGTCGCCCCCAAAGCAAGGCTACCATGGCGGAACGAATCATCTATACTCTTCAACGCTTCTTCCGTTGTACGTATAATCAGCGGCAAAGACATCAGAGCCAATGTAAACGAACCTGCAATGATGGAGTCTCCCCATCCCAACGCATTCACAAACAAAGACATTCCGAACAAGCCAAATACGACAGACGGTACCCCGCTCAGGTTGTTTGTCATTATACGGATGAAACGTACCAGTTTCCCGTTTGTAGCGTACTCATTCATATAAATACCACTCATGATACCTATCGGGAAACTAATCAGGCTACTGCCGAGTATCAAATAAAAGGTTCCGACAATTGCGGGGAAAATACCGCCTGCAGTCATCCCTTCTTCCGGCGCTTTAGTCAGAAAATCCCAACTGATAACGCTTCCGCCTTTTATAATAATGAAACCCAGTATGATAAACAAAATCACTACAACCAAATAACTCAGGAAGGTAAAGAAGCCAAATGCCACTTTCTGGGACATTCGCTTATTCGTATCTATGTTTCCTACTTTTTGAACAGGTGCCATAACTTTATCAGATTTTTCTTTTAGATGAAATATATTCTACCGTGATACTCAGCAACAAAGTGATAAGGAACAAAACCGCTCCCAGAAGGAATAAGGCTTCATAATGTGCACCACCAGCCGGAGCTTCACCAAGTTCTGCAGCAATTGTTGCCGGAATAGTACGTACAGGCTCAAAGAAAGAGGTCGGTATTACGGCAGCATTGCCGGTTACCATCAATACAGCCATCGTTTCTCCGATAGCACGCCCGATACCTAACACAACCGCCGAAGTAATACCGGAAATAGAATACGGAATGATTACTTTATAAATCGTCTGCCATTGGGTAGCCCCCAAGGCAAGACTTGCTTCTTTCATAGCACGCGGCGTTGTACGCATAGCATCTTCCGCTACCGTAATAATCGTAGGAAGCGCCATGATAGCAAGAACGACACTTCCAGCAAAAGCTGTTTCCCCAACCGGTAAATCCAATGTTTTTTGGATAAGCGGCACAATCACTACCAACCCGAAAAAACCATAAACAACAGAAGGGATTCCTGCAAGCAATTCTATAATCGGCTTCAGCATATCGCGGGTCCGCTTATTTGCAATCTCCGCCAGATAAATGGAAACCGCCAAACCGAAAGGAAGCGATAAAGCAATAGCCCCGATACTGACCAGCAACGTTCCGAGCAATAAGGGTATCAATCCGAATATCGGTGCCGGAGTTGCTGTCGGATACCATTTCGTCCCCCCGAAAAATTCTCCCGGAGTAATATTCTCATCAGGGAGTACCCTGCCCTGAAAATCATCCGTCAACAAATACTGCTTTGGGAAAAAGGCGATAATTCCCGGTTCACGGGCAACTAATTCACTTATCTTTTGAGGAACATGCTGAAACTCATCACCCAACTCTTCTTCTGAAAAATAATTTGTTAAATCAGAAAAACGAAATACAAGGATATCCTGGTCTGTACCTCCTATTTCGTTCCAGTTTGTAATCTCTCCGTCAAAAACATCCATAATTTTTTCCGGGGAAAGGTTCTCTACCATGTTGGCATTGTTCACAGCCAGCACATATCCCTCTTCTACAGCAGGAGCATTGAATAACCCTCCGGCTTCTTTAAAAAGGAAGAAGATAATCAGCAATATGGTGAAGCTACTGACCCCTCCGCTGATAAGTAATCCTCCTTCTACTATTTTCTCGAAAAACTTTCTCACGTTGCTTATCATTTTTATTCTGTTGCAAAGGAACGAAACAGATATTAAGAAGCTGTTACAAGCAATTGAATGAGGTGTTACATTCATATTTCAAATTTGTTACAGGGATTAGTTTTCCCTTGAATCCCACCATGTCAGGAAAGACTCCTGCATATTTCCTGAAAACCGAATAATTTCCGAACAATGAAAACAAATTACGAATTACGTTATGCCGCATCTCCTGAAAATGTCCGGCTATACTTTTGTCAATTTGACAAAACAACCGTTCCCAGCTTCGCCTATACCGAGGATAATCCAAGGCGCTTTTCCAATATGCCACTCTCGAGAGGTTTAATTTTTCCGCTTTGTTAGCGCTGAGACTGGTATACTTACTAATTGAATTAAGAGGCGGATAGTATTTATTGGACGCGAATGACGCAAAAAACGCGGATTAATACAGTTTTTCATTTCTTAATCCGCGTTTTTTCGCGTCATCTGCATCCAATCATATTGTTATGTTTTTGAGGAGATAGTAAGCTAATTAATATCCGCGTAATGTTAGCTTTACAGACCATTCCAGAGCCACGTATCTGCTTAATAACATCGAAAAACGAAACATATATGCTTTGAATTCAAAACATATATGTTTTAAATTCAAAATACAGGTGTTTTGCTGCGCAGATTATTGTTTTTTGCTCGGCAGATAATTGGAATTAGTTGCGGAAACAACTGGAATTACTCTCCAAGTAAATGAAAATAGGTGCCGGATAATGTTAAAAAGCTCCTGGTTTAACGTCAAAAAGAGGCTGATTCTACCTGAAACGGCTTTTATACACAAAGCCTAAGTTAGCAATAAAGGGAATATACTTTCAAAGTGTCATAAAACAACACCGAATACCTACATACAGTAATACACGACAAAGGGCTGCCTAAAATGAATTAAGCAGCCCTTTGTCGTATTAATAGTTGTATCTATTACTTATTATATTTACTCCAATCCACATTGTGCATATCGCCACTTGCAGCCAACTCTTCGTGGAATGCAAAGCAACATTTCAAATTCTGAGGAGTATGTCCCTTAATGCCCATTTCCAGATATTCATTCAACAACGGCCTGTAGTCCGGATGAACACAATTTTCAATGATGCAACGTGCACGCTGTATCGGAGACTTACCACGCAAATCTGCTACACCATATTCAGAAATAATGATCTTAACCGAGTGTTCACTGTGGTCGAGGTGAGAAACCATCGGAACGAATGCGCTGATCTTACCATCTTTAGCTGTAGAAGGAGTTGTAAAGATGGACAACATAGCGGAACGGGTAAAGTCGCCGGAGCCACCGATACCATTCATCATCTTGGTTCCTGATACGTGAGTCGAGTTGATATTGCCGAATATATCAGCTTCCAGAGCTGTATTGATAGCAATCAAACCTAAGCGGCGTGCCACTTCCGGGTTATTGGAAATTTCCTGCGGACGCAATAAAATTTTATCCTTAAAGAAGTCCAGGTTAGCATAGATTTCACGAATCACTTCATTGCTGACCGACAGAGAGCAACCGCTTGCAAATTTAACACGGCCTTCTTTCATCAAACTGATAACAGCATCCTGAATTACTTCGGTATATACATTGAAAGCAGGAATGTCCTTATTGGCGCCCATACAACCAAGCACTGCATTAGCAACATTACCTACCCCACTCTGCAATGGAACAAATTCTTTCGGCAGACGACCAGCCTGAATTTCAGAAACCAGGAAGTTGGCAACATTCTGTCCGATAGCCATTGTTACATCATCCAGCGGAGTAAATTTACCACCTTCGTTCGGTTCTTCTGTCCTGACTACGCCAACAATCTTGGCCGGATCCACTTTCACAAACGGGCTACCGATGCGGTCGGAAGGAGTATAAATAGGAATTTCACGACGGTAAGGAGGATCTGCCGGTTCGTAAATATCATGCATGCCACGGATTTCTTTCGGATGGCGGCTGTTCAATTCTACAATGATACGGTCTGCCATACGACAAATAGTAGGAAGGATACCTACACCGCTGGTAGGAACGATTTCACCGTCTTCAGTTACATCGGCAGCTTCAACGATTGCAACGTCTACCTTGCCGAGAAAACCATAACGCAAATCCTGGGCCAATTCAGAAAGGTGCATATCGAAATACTGAGCGCCATGTGCATTCAGCAAAGCACGTAAATCTTTGTTTGACTGGTACGGAGTACGGAATTTGATCGCATTGGCACGCGCCAGTTCCCCGTCCAGTTTGTCACCTGTCGAAGCACCGGTAAACATACCAATCTGGAAAGGATTGCCTTTTTCATGCTCTGCAATTGCTTTTCTTGCAATCGCTCCGGATACAACTTTAGGACATCCAGCAGGAGTAAATCCACTAAAGCCTACATTATCATCGTGATGTACGAATGAAGCAGCCTCTTCAGCTGTAATAAATTTTAAAGCCATGATATTATATTGTTGTTAAATAAGTTAATACATCAACATTAATCAGAACGGGCACAAAGGTATTAAAAAAAGGAAACGGATTAATATTTACGATTTAGTATTTCGCTATAAATAACCGCTTTTCGCAATTCTGCGGCATTATCAAAATCCATATCATCCAACAAGCTGTCATCTACCGGATTATCGGCCATAATACTTTGCCGGTCAATAGAGGTTGCCTTAGAAGCATTCTTTATCTTTTCAAATGATGCGGGTGAAGCTGCTTTAGGTGTTTTCTGCTTCTTTTTACCGGTAACAACGGATTGTACAGGTTTCGTTTTTTCCTGCTGCATTTCTTCCAATAACTCCCAAAAACCTTTTTGAGGAGTATCTTCATGTTCCGTTACAATTTCTCTGCCGGGCTGCCCAAGCACTTCCGTAGGATGTTTTTTCTTTTTCTTGGAACTTAGCAAACCGCTAATTCCTGCAACTACCAGAAAAACAATATAAAGCCAATCACCTGCATTATCCATAACTTTTGATTATTTTTGCACCCAAATGTAGAGAAAATTATTCAGAAGTGAAAGAGAGGAAAGATATAAACGATATAAAAGTAAATAAGGGTAACTTCACAGCCACCCTTATTCGATTTAACCAAAACCTTAACTATGAAAAAATTTACGTTTTTCGTATGCAAATATAACCGCCGGTTTTGAACTATGCAAACGTTTGAAGGATTATTTTTGACAAAAATACTTATTTAACTATAATTAATTATTATAAGATGACTATTCAAGAAAATGGCGCGGACTTAAAATCTGCGCTCACAGAAAAGAAGCTATTCATTGAAACTTACGGTTGTCAGATGAATGTGGCAGACAGCGAAGTTGTAGCATCCATCATGCAAATGGATGGCTATTCGATAACGGATAAAATCGAAAATGCCGATGCTATTTTTGTAAATACTTGCTCTGTTCGTGATAATGCGGAACAAAAAATTTACAGCAGACTCCAATATTTTCAATCGTTAAAAAGAAAAAATAAATCTTTAATAGTTGGAGTATTAGGATGCATGGCTGAACGTGTAAAAGAAGAATTAATCAACGAGCATCACGTCGACCTGGTTGTAGGACCTGATTCCTACATGGATTTGCCTAATTTGATCGGTGCTGTCGAACATGGTGAAAAAGCGATTAATGTAGAGCTTTCCACTCAGGAGACCTACAAAGATGTAATTCCCTTAAAAATAGGAGGTATCCATATTTCCGGTTTTGTTTCAATTATGCGCGGATGCAATAATTTCTGTACCTATTGTATCGTACCCTACACCCGCGGACGTGAACGTAGCCGTGATATTGAAAGCATCCTAAATGAAATCCGGGACATGCGCGACAAAGGTTTCAAGGAAATAACCCTGCTTGGGCAAAATGTAAACTCATATCTATTCGAAAAAGAGGGAGAAAAGATTTCATTTCCAATTTTGCTGGCACGGGTAGCCGAAGAAGTTCCGGAAATGCGCATTCGTTTTACGACTTCTCACCCTAAAGACATGAGTGACGATACCCTCCATGTAATTGCTGCTCACGATAATATTTGCAAAATGATCCATTTGCCGGCCCAATCGGGCAGTTCACGCATACTGAAAGTTATGAACCGTAAGTATACCCGCGAATGGTACCTGGACCGTATTGCAGCAATCCGTCGTATTCTTCCGGATTGTGCGATCTCTACGGATTTATTCTGTGGTTTTCATTCCGAAACAGAAGAAGATTATCAGGAAACTCTTTCATTGATGCAGGAAGTTGGTTACGATAGTGCTTTCCTTTTCAAATACTCGGAACGGCCGGGAACCTATGCAGCCAAACACCTTCCGGACACTGTAACAGAAAAAGAAAAGGTTCGCCGTCTACAAGGCATGATAGACCTGCAAAACCGGCTTTCCGAAGAAAGTAACAAACGGGATATCGGCAAAGTATTTGAGGTTTTAATCGAAGGTTTTTCCAAACGCTCGCGCGAACAATTATTCGGTCGTACCAGCCAAAACAAAGTGGTGATTTTCGATAAAAAGAATTACCATGTCGGGCAATTTATAAAAGTACGTATCAACCGTGCCTCTTCCGCCACACTTTTTGGAGAACCGGCAGAAGAATAAAAATTATATGCAATCCCAGATACCGATCTTACATATTTTACCATCTTGAAATCTAATTAAGATGGGAGAATATGTGAGTCGGTATCTAAGTAGAATCTATTATTTACATTGTGTTAGTACAGGATTTTCAGACTGAAGCAGGTACAAACATTTCGCAGGCCGGTAACAGATCGTACAGTTACTTATCCGATATGATTTTTTCAGCAACCTTAAACAAATATCTATCAGGCCTCCTCTCTGGTAGTTAAAGAATTATAAAGAAGCCGCCGTTACATAAAATATTCGTTCTTTTGCAAAAAAATTGGGAGGTATGTTCTCTAATGGAAGCCTCGTCAATTTATTCAATAATAATCAAGGTTACGTCTAATGGCAGAAAAGAATAAGGTTGGGGCTGTTTCTTTTTTTAATTCTCGTTTGACTTCCATTATTAGTATCTCATTGGTACTTTTTCTTTTGGGACTCATTTTTTTGATGGGATTATTAGGGAACAAGCTATCTGTATATGTAAAAGAGAATATTTCATTCTCTATCATTTTAAAAGACAACCAAAAAGAGGCGGATATCAAGAAAATGCAAAAAACGCTTGATACAATGCCTTTTATCAAATCGACAGAATACATTTCAAAGGAACAGGCCGCTAAAGAACTGGAAGAAGAACTGGGCGAGAATCCGGAAACATTCCTGGGCTTTAATCCGCTTCAAGCTTCCATCGAAGTAAAATTGCACTCCGAATACGCCAATCCGGACAGTTTACAGCTAATCGAGAAAAAAATCAAAAATTATACTACCGTGTCGGACCTGCTCTATCGTAAAGATATGATGCAGATGGTGAACGACAACATGAAACGTGTTAGTATAATCCTGCTTGGACTTGCCGTTATACTCATGGCGATATCATTCGTCCTAATCAGTAATACAATACGATTGTTAATTTATTCCAAACGCTTTCTGATTCATACAATGAAACTGGTCGGAGCAACACCGGGGTTCATCAGAAAGCCATTCGTCTGGTATAATGTCGTAAGTGGTATTTTTGCTTCTATCCTGGCAATATTACTGCTTACCGGAGCATTATACTATTTACAGAATGAATTGTCCGGTTTTATTCAACTGCTGGATATTAAAACGCTGATTTGCCTATATGCGGGAGTATTGGTTATGGGCATCATCCTGTCCATACTGGCAACAGTCGTTGCCGTAAATAAATACCTCAGAATGCGTGTTGATAAACTTTATTATATATAATGTGTATGGCTAAAAGAGATTTTGCTTTTGGAAAAGAGAATTTTATACTGATTGCCGTTTCTATCGTAATCATAGCAATTGGTTTCATGTTGATGAGTGGTGGCGGTTCTCAAGACCCTACAGGTTTTAATCCGGAAATATTCAGCGCCCGCCGAATCGTTATTGCACCCGCAGTTGCATTGTTCGGTTTTATCCTGATGATTTTTGGTATATTAAAAAACAGCAAAGATAAAGGAGCTACGGAATGAGTTGGTTTGAAGCACTGATACTGGGTATCGTACAGGGACTCACGGAATATCTGCCAGTCAGCAGTAGCGGTCATTTAGCTATAGGCTCAGCCCTATTCGGCATAAACGGAGAAGAAAATCTGGCCTTCACTATTGTTGTCCACGTAGCAACAGTGTTTAGTACACTGGTTATTTTGTGGAAAGAAATCGAATGGATTTTCCGCGGACTGTTCAAATTTGAAATGAACGATGCAACCCGGTATGTCATTAATATCTTGGTTTCTATGATACCTATTGGCATTGTCGGAGTTTTCTTTAAAGATAAGGTTGAGGCAATTTTTGGTTCCGGACTATTGGTTGTAGGTATTATGCTGCTACTGACTGCTGCATTACTCAGCTTTTCTTACTATGCGAAACCACGCCAAAAAGATAAGATTTCGATAAAAGACGCATTTATCATCGGTTTATCCCAGGCTTGTGCAGTAATGCCGGGACTTTCCCGCTCGGGAACAACCATTGCAACGGGATTGTTATTAGGAAACAATAAGGCTCAATTAGCTCAGTTTTCTTTCCTGATGGTAATTCCTCCGATTTTAGGGGAAGCATTGTTAGACATCATGAAAGCAATAAAAGGCGAAGCTATTGCAGGGGATATACCGGCACTTTCTTTAGTTGTCGGATTTTTTGCAGCATTCATTTCCGGTTGTATCGCTTGTAAATGGATGATTAACATAGTAAAAAAAGGCAAACTTATTTATTTCGCCATTTATTGTGCGATTGCAGGATTAGTGACAATAGCCTGCACATTGTTAAATTAAAAAAGGAAGCACTATCCTAATCATAACGGGAATGGATTTTATAGCAGGAGAAGTACTATATTTTAATAAACCTTTGAAGTGGACCTCTTTCGATTTGGTAAACAAATTCCGCTACAAACTGTCACGGAAGCTGAAAGTTAAAAAAATCAAGGTTGGGCACGCCGGAACATTAGACCCGCTTGCAACAGGAGTCATGATTCTCTGTACCGGCAAAGCCACTAAAAGGATAGATGAATTCCAATATCAGACAAAAGAATATGTTGCCACATTGAAACTCGGAGAAACAACACCTTCTTTTGATCTTGAAAAAGAAATAGACGGAGTATATCCGACAGAACATATCACTCGCGAGGAAGTTGAAAAAGTATTGCAATCGTTTGTGGGAACGATTCAGCAAGTACCACCCGTATTCTCGGCATGTAAAGTGGAAGGTAAGCGGGCTTATGAACTGGCACGTAAAGGGGAAGAAGTTGAATTGAAGTCCAAGACGCTGGTCATTGACGAGATGGAATTACTGGAATGTAACCTGCCTGTGATCAAAATACGCGTAGTATGCAGTAAAGGTACTTATATACGGGCATTGGCACGCGACATTGGCGTAGCATTGCATTCCGGAGCCCATTTGACAGCCTTGGAACGTACTCGTATCGGAGGTATCACATTGGCACAATGTATGTCGACAGACGATATCGATGCATTTTTAGACCAGACAATACCTTCTGTAGAAACAGATGTGCAATCTGTGTAATTATTTAGTATAATGATAAAAATAAAATAAAGTTGCATTATGAAGCTTTCTAAATTCAAATTTAACTTACCGCAGGAGCTTATAGCTCTTCAGCCGGCAAAGAACAGAGACGAAGCCAGATTGATGGTTATCAACCGCAAAACCGGAGAAATAGAACATAAAGTATTTAAAGACCTGTTGAACTATTTCGGAGAAAAAGATGTATTCATTTTCAACAACACAAAAGTATTTCCTGCCCGGTTGTATGGAAATAAGGAAAAAACAGGTGCACGCATCGAAGTTTTTCTATTGCGCGAATTAAATGCTGACCTCCGTTTATGGGATGTATTAGTCGACCCTGCACGTAAAATTCGTATTGGCAACAAATTATATTTTGGGGAAGATGACTCAATGGTAGCTGAAGTAATCGATAATACGACTTCCCGTGGCCGTACGCTACGTTTCCTGTATGACGGGAACCATGATGAATTTAAAAAAGCTTTGTATGCTTTAGGCGAAACTCCACTGCCCAAATATATCGATCGCCCGGTGGAACCTGAAGATGAAGAACGTTATCAGAATATCTTCGCAGCAGAAGAAGGTGCAGTTGTTGCTCCGGCAGCCGGTCTGCATTTCAGCCGTGAATTAATGAAACGTCTGGAAATAAAAGACTGCAAATTTGCATTTCTGACACTTCATTCCGGTTTAGGTAATTTCCGTGAAATAGATGTGGAAGACCTGACCAAACACAAGATGGATTCCGAACAAATGGTTGTGAATGCAGATGTAGTGGATATCGTAAACAAAGGTAAAGATGCCGGACAACAGATTTGTGCAGTCGGCACATCCGTAATGCGTGCTATTGAAACAGCCGTGAGTACAGACGGACACCTGAAAGAATTTGAGGGATGGACAAATAAATTTATTTTCCCTCCTTATGATTTCAGTGTGGCTACCAGCATGATTACCAATTTACATATGCCTCTTTCCACTCTATTGATGATGACTGCTTCTTTTGGCGGTTATGACCTGATTATGGAAGCATATGAGGTTGCCCTGAAAGAAAAATACCGTTTCGGAGCCTATGGTGATGCTATGTTGATTCTTTAAAAAAACAGTTTATGGCTATCGTATATCTGGGATTAGGGACAAATATCGGTAACAAACGGAAAAATATGATAACAGCCGCTTCGCTGTTAGCCAGAAGGGCGGGAGATGTTCTCGCCCTTTCCTCCTTTTACGAAACAGAACCCTGGGGATTTGAATCCTCGAATAAATTCCTGAATGCTGCCATTAAAATAAGGACATCCCTCTCTCCCATCGAATTGCTTCATCTGACCCAGAAATTTGAAAAAGAACTTGGGCGTACTGAAAAAAGCAAGGGTACATACCACGACCGTGTTATCGACATCGACCTATTAATGTATGACGGACTGGTTTTGCAATCCGAAGAATTGGTATTACCTCACCCCTTAATGCACAAACGAAAATTTGTGATGGAACCTCTATCTGAGATAGCTCCTTTTGTGACACACCCTGTATTAAAAAAACGTATTATTGAACTAAACGAAGAAATATGAACGATATAGAAAAAATCTTGACCGGTGGAGGAATGGTATTTAAGAAAAAAGCGAAAGATGAAAATACCGGTGAACGTAAAATAAAGTTTTCCGATTTTCTTAAAGGGACTCATGGCTCTGATTCGGCCAAATACAAAGCAGGTTTCAAGTATAAAAAAGCCTTGCGCAACTCTAAAAAAAAGAAATAATTAGCGGTTTCACCTTCTAATTATCAATTAATTTATAACTTTGCATCCGAATTGATGTGGATAGATTTGTATTGCTTGCAACCACAGGAAAAAATGCTAAAAACAAGCTTCATCTTTCATGGCCGTCCGGCAAGCAAATTTCCCCTCGTCAATCCAATATTTTAATTATTAACCGTCAGTTGCAAATTGACAGCCCATTTTTAGGCATTATATTTCCGAAGAGTCGACTGTCAACAGCCAACTGTCAACAACAAAAACAATGAGTTATTTATTTACCTCCGAATCGGTGTCCGAAGGGCACCCCGATAAAGTAGCCGATCAAATATCGGATGCTTTGCTGGATGAGTTCCTTGCTTACGACAAGAACTCGAAAGTTGCTTGCGAAACCCTCGTTACAACCGGACAGGTTGTCTTGGCTGGAGAAGTTAAATCAAGTGCATACGTAGATGTGCAGGAAGTTGCTCGCGGCGTAATCGAAAAGATTGGTTACACCAAAAGCGAGTACCAGTTTGAAGCTAAATCCTGTGGCGTTTTCTCGTCAATCCACGAACAGAGTGGCGACATCAACCGTGGTGTCGAACGTGAAGATCCGTATAACCAGGGAGCAGGGGACCAAGGTATGATGTTCGGTTATGCAACAAATGAAACCGAGAACTACATGCCTCTTGCACTGGACCTTTCGCATAGTTTATTATGGGAACTTGCCGAAATCCGCAAGAATGAAAACGACCTGATGCCTTACCTCCGTCCGGATGCAAAGAGCCAGGTTACTATCGAATACGATGATAATGGCAAGCCATTACGCATCGATACCATTGTTGTTTCCACCCAACATGACGAATTCATCACCGCAAAAGGTATCACACAGGAAGAAGCTGACGTTGCCATGCAAAAGAAAATTGCAGATGACGTTAAAAATATTCTGGTTCCACGTGTAAAGGCACAATATCCGGCTCACGTACAGGCATTATTCAATGACAATATTATCTACCATGTAAACCCGACCGGTAAATTCGTTATCGGAGGCCCTCATGGGGATACAGGTCTGACAGGACGTAAAATTATTGTAGACACTTATGGTGGTAAAGGAGCTCATGGCGGTGGTGCTTTCTCTGGAAAAGATCCTTCCAAAGTAGACCGTTCTGCAGCTTATGCAGCCCGCCATATTGCAAAGAATATGGTTGCTGCAGGTGTTGCCGATGAGATGCTCGTACAGGTTTCATACGCTATCGGCGTAGCCAAACCTATGAATATTTTCGTAAATACGTATGGCCGTTCCAACGTTAAAATGACAGATGGAGAAATTGCAGAGAAAATCTGGGATATTTTCGATATGCGTCCGAAAGCAATTGAAGAACGTTTGAAATTACGTAATCCGATTTATCTGGAAACAGCTTCTTACGGCCATATGGGACGTACTCCTCAGATCGTTACTAAAACATTTACTTCCCGTTATAATCCGGAACCAACCATGTGCGAAGTAGAACTTTTCACTTGGGAAAAACTGGACTATGTGGATAAAGTAAAAAAGGTTTTCGGATTATAAGAAACTAACTTATAATTAATTCGAATATATAAAGGTTCCTGTCTGATTCCTTATCAGAACAGGGACCTTTTTATTTTAATTACAATAATTATCTTTACTAAAATTTCAAAATAAAAAAATTGTATATTTGCTCAGTCCTATAGGACAATATATTGATATTTGGAAGTGCCTTACTTCGTTAAAATCGCCAGTTTTGACAGCACACAAGGCACAAGCAACTGCTATATCCAGTGGGTTGTTTGTTTGCGTGTGCTTAGGTCTCTGGCGATACCTTACGAAGTGTGGACGACAACCCACTTCCTTTTTTATTCATCCTTATAATTGGTTGTCTAAAGGTAAACGCAAATCGAAAATCACCATATGCCTAAAGAAGGTTTTTATGTGCAAAAAATAGAAGAAGGAGACCAGAGTGCTTTCCGTTCTTTTATGGATATGTACTCAAAAGACCTCTATCATTTCGCTTTAGGATATGTGAATACCCGGGAAATAGCAGAGGAAATCGTCAGCGATGTATTTCTGGAAGTATGGAACAACCGCCGGAATCTTCATCAAATCCAACAAATAAAACCATGGCTGCTTATTATTGTCAGAAACAAAGCTATTTCCTACTTACGAAAAGAACATCCGGACACTACCGTCTCGTTTGATGAAATAGAAGATTACTATATACCATTCGTCCAATCTCCCGACCATGCAATAATCAGTGAAGAAGAAATAAAAAAAATCAACCAGGCCATTTCTTCACTTCCTCCCAAATGCAAAGAAGTTTTCATGTTGGCAAAAATAGAAAAAACGCCTTACAAAGAAATTGCCCAAATTTTAAATATCTCAGTGAAAACCATCAACATACATATCGCAAAAGCCCTAAGCCTTATATCACAAGTTCTCGAAAAATAATTTTTTTCAAAAAAATCATCTTTTCGAATAGGATATTTTTCTTTAATATGCGTCTTTTTTATGTAGCATCATAGAAAGGCTGAATGAAGAAAAAACAAAACATAGCAGATAAAGACCTTTTCCAACCTGCCGACAAGGAGACACAGAAAAAACTGGATTTTTTCTGGGAGCACTGCTCGCCGGAAATTGAATCAGGCATAACAGATTCTATCCGCGAACAAACGCTTAGAAAGATACAGGGAAAAATGAATCTGCAACCATTGGTACCTGAAAAGAAAAAAAACATTAAAACATTCTACATAACAGTTACATCCATTGCCGCTTCCATAGCCATATTAGTTGCGGCCATTCACTTTATCAATCATTCCCCCCAACAGGATAATATCAGGAATGTTATATCCCAAATAGAATTACCGTCATTCGAAGATACGGACGAGGTAGTCCTGGTTATGTCAGACATGGAAAAACACCAATTAGCTACAGATGCACAAATCACTTATACCCCCGAAGGAAATGTGTCTGTCAACTCGGAAAAGCTCTCTCTGGAAAAAGAACACCCCCAAAAAGGAACAACAATCCAGGAACTATATAACCAGTTGATTGTCCCCAAAGGAAAGCGTTCGCAACTCTTATTATCAGACGGAACGAAAGTCTGGGTCAACGCCGGAACGAAAGTTATCTATCCGCGTATTTTCAATGAAAAGAAACGAGAAATTTATGTAGAAGGTGAAGTGTATCTGGAAGTAACCCATGACAAAAACCGCCCTTTTTACGTAAATACAGACGGGTTCGATGTAAAAGTGCTGGGTACCTCCTTTGATGTATTTGCCTATAAACAAATGCCAACCAGCCAGGTCGTTCTTGTAAACGGAGCAGTAGAAATCAAAGACCGGAACAATCAAACAATACAAATGCAACCGGATGAACTCGTATCGCTCGAACAAAACAACATTACCGGCAAAAAACAGGTAAATGCAAAAGACTACAGAGCCTGGATTGACGGAATAATGATTTTAAACGGAGACCACCTCCGGCAACTTGCCGAGCGCCTGAGTTTGCTATATGGAACCCCCATAAAATGTGACTCATCGTTGGCAAACGAACAAGTATACGGGAAGTTAGACCTACGGGACAATTTGGATGAAATTATAGACAACATTAAATCGATGATACCTATTTCTGCGCGCGAAGAAAACGGAATAATCCATTTAAAAAGAGAGTGATAACCTAATTTGTTAATCTAAAAAATTATACCATGAATAAAAAATAGCAACATTTCAATATAAAAACCGGAAGACACTGCCATGTCCTCCGGTCGAGATTTTTCAATCAAAAATTTTCAGTGATTAATCAAAAATCTAAGTAAAGTTATGAATAAGAAAATTAATCCTTGGTGGATACCAAGGAAAAAAGATTTTTTGTTTTTAATAATTAGTATTTTTTTATCTTTTTCTACTATTCCTTTATATGCATCAGAGAATGATACATATGAGCAAGATAAAAGTTTCACAGTCAGAATAGAAAACAAAACAGTGAAAGAAGTAATGAACTACATTGAAAAAAACAGTGAGTTTATTTTCATCTACACTAAAAACCTGTTAAAAACACTTGACAAAAAAGTTTCCATCCAAGTTGAGAATAAAAACATATCAACGATTATGGAACTGCTTACACAAGAAACAGGTATTCACTACGAAATAAAAGGCAGGCAGGTAATCTTATCTAATACCGTTGCAAGCCAACAACAACCTCAAAAAGGAATTAACATTAACGGTACGGTTTGGGATGAACAAGGGAATCCTTTACCCGGAGTGAACGTTGTTGTCAAGGCTACCAATATGGGTGCGACTACCGATATTAACGGTAACTATTTTCTTAGTGTACCCAGCAAAACTTCCATCCTGACATTCAGTTACATCGGTTTTGAATCTCAGGATGTGAAAGTAGGAAATCAAATTAACATCAATGTCAACCTAAAAGAAATTTCCACTGGCTTAAATGAAGTTGTTGTTGTCGGTTTCGGTTCACAGAAAAGAGAATCCATTGTAGGTTCTATCACAACAATAGATCCCGGACATTTACAACAAAGTCCGACTCGTGCGTTAAGTAATAACCTTGCCGGTCAATTAGCCGGTGTAATTGCCGTACAACGCTCTGGCGAACCGGGCGTAGACGGCTCCAGTTTCTGGATTCGCGGTATTTCTTCTTTTCAAAATGCAGGAAGAAGCCCACTGATATTAGTTGACGGTATCGAGCGTTCATTAGACGATATGGACCCTTCCGAAATCGAATCTTTTTCCGTTCTGAAAGATGCGGCCGCCAGTGCCGTATACGGAGTTCGTGGTGCTAATGGCGTTATTATAGTAAATACCAAACGAGGGAAATTAGGTAAACCTTCTGTTGACGTACATTACGAACAAGGTTTTACCCAACCGGTCAAACTGCCCAAATTCATTGGTTCAACAGAGTATCTGTCATTAATGAACGAGCTATCTTTGGATGGTGGTGGTTCCGAGATTTATTCTCCGGAATTAATTGAAAAATACCGAACAAATGCAGATCCGGAATTATATCCGAATGTGGATTGGCTGGATGCAATAACAAGAGACCATGCCACAAACCAACGGGCAAATTTGACAATTACCGGAGGTAGTGATATTTTACGCTACGCATTGGTTGCTTCTTACTATGGCGAACGCGGTATTTTCGAACGGGATAAAAGCCAGACATGGGATTCGTCTACAAAGCTGAACAAATATAATATGCGTTCAAATGTGGACGTTAACATCACAAAAACAACTGTTGCCCGTATTAGTATCGGTGGTTATCTGCAGGAAACAAACGGTATGGTTGACGATGGTGATACAAGAGCCTCCGACCATGTATTAGGAGCCGCTTTTGAAACACCTCCGTTTGTTCACCCGACCATTTATTCCACAGGAGAAATTCCTAAAGAGAAAAATCGTATCAATCCTTGGTCCAGAGCTACCCAGCATGGATTTAGTACCTATTCCAATGCAAAAATAGAATCTATGTTCTCTTTGGAACAAGATTTAAAATTCTTACTTCCGGGACTTAAAGTGAAAGGTATATTTTCTTTCGACCGTTATATGAGATCCGGCGTAGTCCGTTCAAAAAGCCCGGATTATTATTATCCGGCAACCCAACGCAACGAAGACGGAAACCTGAATATTACAATTGCAGACTACGGGCAAATGTTCCTGGGTTCAGATTCAAAAAAAGAGTGGGGAAATAAAGCCACTTATCTGGAAGGTAATTTGAGCTACTCACAGAAATTCGGCGAACATAATGTAGATGCCATGTTCATGTATAACCAGCGGGATTATCAGGATGGCAGCATCGTTCCATTCCGTCGCATGGGTATTGCAGGAAGGGCTTCCTATACATATGGAAACCGTTATATCGCTGAATTTAATTTCGGATACAATGGGTCTGAAAACTTTGCTAAAGGGTATCGTTTCGGTTTCTTTCCTTCCGTAGCCATAGGTTATTTATTATCAGAAGAACCTTTCATGGACAATTTTAGAGACACATTTTCTAAAATAAAACTGAGGGGTTCGTGGGGATTGGTCGGTAACGACCAATTGGAAGGACGTCGGTTTGCCTATATTACGACCATCAATAGTAGTGATGACAACCAATACAAATGGGGTGTAAACAATGACTATCACCGCACAGGCCGTTTTGAAGGAGATTTTGGTATTCCTAACCTGACTTGGGAAACTGTTGAAAAAATAGATGTAGGCTTGGAATTAGGATTATGGAATGCCTTAGATCTCCAGATTGACTGGTTTCAGGAACATCGCCGTGATATTTTTATGAAAAGAAATACAATCCCTTCGGCTGCAGGTTTCGTTAACACCCCATGGTCTAATTTCGGAAAAGTAGACAATCAAGGTATTGATTTATCACTTACATACAATAAGCAAATAAATAAAGATTTGTATGTAGGTTTTAGAGGTACACTGACTTATGCTAAAAATAAAATTATAGAACAGGATGAAGCTCCCGGAGTTATGGGAACTAACCGGCAAAGGACAGGTTTACCCGTTGGACAATTATTCGGTCTGGTAGCTGACGGATTATTTACGGAAAACGATTTCGAAAATGTAGAAGAAGGCATTTTAAAAAAAGATATTCCAACTCATACTTTTAGCTCGAAAGTCCGTCCGGGTGATATCAAGTACATCGACATCGATGGCGATGGGGCGATAACAGATATGGACGAAGTTCCTTTGGGCGGTACGGTCGATCCTCAAATCGTATATGGATTCGGAGTGAATGCATCTTATAAGAATGTAGATGTAAATATATTTTTCCAAGGAAATGGTAATACATGGAGATTTATCGGAGGTTCCGGTTTCCTGCCTGGCAGTTCAATGGGCGCGATGTATAATATTTATGATAATTATCAAGACCGCTGGACTCCGGATAATCCAAGCCAGGATGTTTTCTATCCGCGTCTGACTTACGGACAAAATGAAAACAATTCCAAAAACTCCACCTGGTGGCTGAGAAATATGAGCATGTTACGTGTGAAAGATATAGAAGTAGGTTATCGCTTCCCAAAAACATGGATGGGAAAAATCGGAGTGAAATCACTCCGCCTGTACCTGAAAGGTTCTAATTTATTGACCTTTTCCAAATTCAAAATGTGGGACCCCGAGCTGGATACAGGAAACGGTATGAAATATCCGATTATGAAATCTATTTCTTTTGGACTGGATGTTAATTTCTAATAGCATAAAATGACACATATGAAAACAATCAATTTATTGAAATATATAGGAATTTCAGCAGTATGCCTGACATTGAACGGTTGTGCCGATTTTATCGATAACGCGCCGGACGACCAATTGACCCTAGAAATGGTCTTTAATGATAAAACACGCACGGAAGACTGGTTGGCTAATATCTATTCCAGCATTCCTGATCCTTACTGGGGATATGCGAACAAAATAGGCTGGGAAATCGTAGGAGACGATATGACTCCTTCACAGCGCTGGGTTCAATGGTGGGGCGGTTCTTTATTAAATTTCCGTACCGGTAATTTTTATACGAATTCGGCTTGGGACGCAGGTTTCTGGGCTAATCTGCCACAACGCATCCGTGCAGCTTATATCTTAATAAACAATGCACATGCAAACCCTCTGCAAAAAGTTACGGAAGAAGACATTGAAACGATGAGAAATGAATGTCGTTTCCTGATAGCTTATTACTATTGGACTATGACAGAAGCTTATGGTTCTGTCCCATATTTTGGAGACATTGTCGATGTAAATGCCCCATTGGAAGAGATGACTGTCGGTCAGATGGCGTTTGATGATATGGTAGATATGCTTGATAAGCAATTACTGGAACTGTCAAATAAATTACCGGCAAAATGGGAAGAAGCCTTTTTCGGACGTGCTACATCCATAGCGTGTTTGGCCGTACGTGCCCGTATGTTATTATTCGCGGCAAGTCCATTAGTTAACGGCAATGAGATGTATAAAGGTATTGTCAATTACGATGGTAAAGAGCGGTTCAATACCTCTTATGACGCAACCAAATGGAAAAAGGCGGCTGATGCCTGCAAACTGTTAATAGATAAAGCGCATGCAGCAGGGCATGGATTATATTATGAATATATTAACGGAAAAATTGACCCGTTCATGTCTTGCTATAACTTACATTTAAAGAAAACTTCCGAAGGTAATAATGAAATATTATTTGCGCGTCCGGATTGTGACTATGGAAACTGGGAAGGGCATTCCACTCCTCGTGGTTGCGGAGGTAACGGAGGATATGGTGTCACTCAAAGTTTAGTAGATGCATTTTTCATGAAAAATGGTCTCTCTCCCATACTGGGATATAACAGTGATGGCACTCCGATTATTAACGAAGCATCCGGCTATACGGAAAAAGGATTCTCCACAGAACCGGAAATCCGTGAAACGGCCTGGGATCCGTGCCGCAAATTTTCGAATGTAAAACCCGGACAAATCACAACTCCGAATACATTCAATATGTACAGTAACCGTGAACCCCGTTTTTACTTAACCGTTTTATACAATGGCGCTTGGTTCCATCAAGAAAACCGGGCAACGGAAATGATGTCAAACCAGGCAGACGGCGGTCCGACACATGATGCCCCCCAAAACGGTTACCTGAATCGGAAAAAAATTTCTTTGGAGTCAATCCCCAGAGACGGAAAACGTCCTTATCGTCCGGGAATCTTGTTCCGTTTAGGAGAAGCATATCTGAACTATGCAGAAGCTTTAAACGAATGTGAGCCGGGAAATTCCGACATTATCACTTACTTAAACAAGATACGCGAACGTGCCGGTATTCCTGAATATGGAACAGGAACCGACAACAACGGTTTTCAACGTATTCCGTACAAAAATGACCAAGCCAGCGTACGGGAGCTTATCCGGAAAGAACGCCGTGTAGAACTGTGTTGCGAAGGAATTCGTTATCATGATATCCGCCGTTGGAAATTAGGAGAAGAATTGCTAAATGGATACGATTATGGTATGAACTTTAATGGTACCCAATATTCAGATGATGCTACAAATAGTAGTTCTTTCTTTGTTCGCACCAAATGCTTGCTACGTTCTTACCAGAAAAAACAATATTGGATGCCAATCTTCCAGGATCAGATAGATAAAGACCCGACTTTAGTTCAAGCTCCATTCTGGAATTCAAATGAGTAATAATAAATATAAAATGTGTTTTTAATCTAACTATAACCTTAAGAAGGGCGCTATCAATAGAAGTAGTGCCCTTCTCCTTTCTTTGTCACTACCTGTTTACGTATCTACTGAAAACCAAGAAGGCATCCAATCGCCATTAGTTAACTATCAATGAAATAAAACTATATTTAAATAAGAGAATCAATCTTTATTTTTCTATATTTGGCACATATTATTTATCTAAATCTAAAACTTATGCGTAAAATTACCCAGTTTCTCCAGTTAGCCGTCATTCTATTACTGGCGACTGCCTGCGCAAAGACCTCTCAGTTTAAATATGAGTCGGTCCCGAATGATCCCCTGAAAGCCCGCATCTACACATTAGACAACGGCTTAAAGGTGTATATGACAGTAAACAAAGAAACGCCTCGCATCCAGACTTTCATTGCAGTTCGTGTCGGAGGTAAAAACGACCCCGCAGAAACCACCGGTCTGGCACACTACTTCGAACACTTGATGTTTAAAGGAACCCAACAGTTCGGAACACAGAATTATGAATTGGAAAAGCCCATGCTCGATCAAATCGAACAATTGTTTGAGGTCTATCGGAAGACAACAGATGAAGCTGAGCGAAAAGCAATCTACCACCAGATAGATAGTGTTTCATATGAAGCATCCAAACTGTCTATACCGAATGAGTATGACAAATTAATGTCTGCCATCGGAGCTACCGGCACAAATGCCTATACAGGTTTCGACCAAACCGTATATATTGAGGATATCCCTTCCAACCAGGTGGAAAACTGGGCTAAGATTCAGGCAGACCGTTTCGAGAATAACGTAATCCGTGGTTTCCATACTGAATTGGAAACGGTATATGAAGAAAAAAATATGTCACTAACCAGTGACGGACGTAAAGTTTATGAAGCAGTATTAAGTTCTTTATTTCCTGATCATCCCTACGGAACACAGACCGTATTAGGGACTCAGGAGAACCTGAAAAACCCGTCTATTACCAATATTAAGAATTACCACAATGTTTGGTACGTACCTAATAACATGGCTATTTGTATGTCCGGAGATTTCGATCCTGACCAAACTATCGAAATTATCAATAAGTATTTCGGAGGTATGAAACCCAATCCGAACCTGCCTAAACTACCGGTTACACATGAATCGCCTATCAAAGCGCCGGTTGTCAAAGAAGTTTTAGGACTGGATGCTGAAAATGTCACATTAGGCTGGCGTTTCCCTGGCGCAGCATCACCGGAACAAGATTTATTAGAGTTGACCGGAGAAATTGTAAACAATGGAAAAGCCGGTTTATTGGATGTGGACTTAGTTCAACAACAAAAAGTATTAAGCTGCTATGCCGGAACTTATGGTATGTCCGATTATAATGCTTTTGTAATGAGCGGACGCCCGAAACAAGGACAGACTCTGGATGAAGTAAAAGACTTATTCCTGGCAGAAATAGAAAAATTGAAAAAAGGAGACTTTGACGAAGGCCTGCTCGAAGCGTCAATCAACAACTATAAACTGAGACAAATGTACCGCCTGGACCAAAATGGAGGACGTGCCGATATGTTTGTTTCTTCTTTCATCGATGGTGTAGACTGGAAAGATGAAGTTGCATCACTGGATCGTATGAGTAAAGTTACAAAACAACAGATTGTTGATTTTGCCAATAAATACTTCGGCGACAACTATGCTCTTATTTATAAAAGAGAAGGTAAAGACCCGAACGAAAAGAAAATCGACAAGCCACAAATTACTCCTATCGTAATGAACCGCGACAGCTCGAGTACATTCTTAAAAGATATACAGACGGCAAAAGTTGCACCGATCGAACCGGTATTCCTTGATTACAATAAAGATTTGCAAAAGTTAACAGCAAAATCAAATATACCTGTTCTTTACAAGGAAAATACGTCTAATGATATCTTCTCTCTAATGTACGTATTCGATATGGGCAACAACAACGACAAAGCAATGGGAACCGCATTCGAATACATGAAATATTTGGGTACTTCGAAAAAGAGCCTGAAAGAAATTAATGAAGAATTCTACCGTTTAGCTTGTTATTTCAGTGTATTCCCCGGCTCAGACCGCACCTATGTAATGCTGGAAGGCCTGAAAGAAAATATGCCGAAAGCAATGGCGCTGTTTGAAGAAATCTTAGCTGATGCACAGGTAAATAAGGAGGCTTATACGAATCTGGCCGGCGATATCTTGAAAAAACGGTCTGATGCTAAATTAAATCAGGGGCAGAACTTCAATCAATTAATCCAGTACGCTATCTGGGGACCTAAATCTCCGGCAACAAATGTATTGACAACCGCTGAATTACAGCAAATGGACCCACAAGAGTTAGTAGACCGCATTCATAAGATTAATTCCTTCGAACACAAAATCTTATATTACGGTCCGGAAAAGCCACAGGCTTTACTGGATATCATTCAGAAGTATCATAATGTACCTGAAAAATTAAATCCGGTTCCGGCAGGTATCGAATTTACACAACAGGAAACCAAAGAAAATAAAGTATTGCTTGCTCAATATGATGCAAAACAAATTTATTTCTCAGCAGTATCCAACCGTGGAGAAAAATTCGATCCGGCTATCCAACCGACATTGAATATGTATAACGAATACTTTGGCGGAGGTATGAATGCTATCGTATTCCAGGAAATGCGTGAAGCCCGCGGTTTGGCTTATTCAGCCGGAGCATTCCTGATTACTCCGTCCAAGCTGAAATATCCGTATGTATACCGTACATTTATAGCAACTCAAAATGATAAAATGATTGATGCGATGAAAGCGTTTGATGAAATCATCAACAATATGCCGGAATCGGAAAAAGCATTCAATCTGGCAAAAGATGCACTTATCACCCGTTTGCGTACGGAACGCATCACAAAATCAAACGTACTTTGGTCTTATATGTATGCTCAGGATTTAGGGCAATCGACCGATAGCCGGAAAGAATTGTTTGAACAGGCACAAACATTGACTCTCCCTGAAATCAAAGCATTCCAGGAAAAATGGGTAAAAGACCGCAAGTATACATACTGTGTATTAGGTGACGAAAAAGACCTTGACCTGAAAGGACTGCAAAAATACGGCCCTGTTCAGAAACTAACGAAAGAAGAAATATTCGGATATTAAAACTTACTGAATAATATAACAAAAAAGGCTGCCGAACGGCTGCCTTTTTTGTTATATCCACTTTATTCCTGAAATAAAATGCTATTTTTTATCATGCATCTCTCCCATCTCAACTTCTTTTACCTTACGGAATAGGTCTGAGGCGAAAATAAAGTCATTCAGAGCCTGGTTATTAGAGGTTATGACCTCATCCTTCGTTCCCTGCCATTCCTTTACACCCTCTTTGATAAAGATAATATTCTCACCGATATTAATCACAGAGTTCATATCATGTGTATTAATAATCGTGGTCATATTATACTCTCTTGTAATATCATGAATCAAATCATCAATCAGAAGAGACGTTTTAGGGTCCAGACCAGAGTTCGGCTCATCACAGAAAAGATATTTCGGATTCAATGCAATTGCCCGGGCAATTGCTGCACGTTTCATCATACCTCCACTGATTTCAGAAGGGAATAAATGTCCCGCCTCAGCCAGATTAACACGTTCCAGGCAAAACTGGGCACGCGCCAAACGTTCTTTCGTTGTTTTTTTAGAAAACATATCCAATGGAAACATTACATTTTCCAGAACCGTCATACTGTCAAACAACGCGGAGCCCTGGAACAACATACCCATTTCCCGGCGCAATATATTCAGGTCATGCTTCCCCATCGAGGTCAAATCCCGTCCATCATACAGTATTTCCCCGGAATCCGGACGCATCAAACCTATAATATTCTTAATCAAAACCGTTTTACCCGAGCCGCTTCGCCCGATAATGAGGTTTGTCTTTCCGGACTCGAACACAGCACTGATATCCTTCAATACGGTTCTTCCTTCAAAAGACTTTATTATATGTTTTACTTCTACCATTTTTTAAGTAAGCATTAACTGTGTCATAATCACGTCGGCAAGCAGAATCATAATACTGCTCATCACGACTGCATTCGTACTCGCTTTACCCACTTCCAACGCACCACCTTTCACATTATAACCGAAATAGGCTGCAATCGAAGAAATAATAAATGCGTATACAACCGATTTGATAATTGAGTACCAGATATAAAACTCATTAAAATAAAACTGCAAACCATACTCAAATGAATAAGGTGTCATACCTGTTCCTGTAGAATGGCTGGCACCGATACCTCCTAATATACCGGTAAACATACTGAAAATAACCAACACCGGAATAAAAACCATCAGACCTACCATTTTAGGCAAAATCAGGAAGTTAGCAGAGTTAACCCCCATAATCTCCATTGCATCTATCTGCTCCGTTACCCGCATCGTACCTATCTCGGAAGCAATGTTACTTCCTACTTTTCCAGCAAGGATTAAACACATGATAGAAGATGAAAATTCCAACAAAATAATTTCACGCGTAGTATATCCGATTGTGAATTTGGGAATCAAAGGAGAACTGATATTCAAAGAGATCTGGATGGCAATAACAGTACCAATAAAAACAGAGATTATGACCACAATCCAAAGCGAGTCTACCCCCAGCTTATAGATCTCTTTTATCAACTGCTTAAAGAACATGCTCCAACGGTTAGGAACAGTGATGCATTTTCCCATCAGCATGACGTACTCTCCAAAACTGTGTAATGCTTTATTCATTATTTATATATTACTATTCAAATTACAGCTTGCAAATATAACGCAAATCCGGGAACAAGTGTTCATTTATTCTTTGATAGTTCTGGTTAGAAATGAAATAATATATAGAGAAATCTCTATTTCCTTCCTATTAAACAACTATCCACTCTTTTACGGTAGTAGGCCAAATCAATTAAGTTAAATTCATATCAGAGGATTTTATTTTTTAATTATTTGCATTTTATTTGTCAATATTGCTAAATATTTTTATTTTTGCAAAGATATTTTTAAACAAATCACACAATATCACAAAAAGAGAGTAATTTATTTGTTAACTTTAAGACAAGCCATGGACAGTAGTTGAAAAAAGCGAGTGAGTGAAAAGTATCTTTTCCTCCTAATTTCCTTTCAGTATTTAAATTGTTCTCTAAAAAGAGGACGCAGTGTGTAATCTAGTAATTTATTAATGTATGGAGAAACAGTTAATAGTCCCGAATTATAGTTTCAGCAGGACTATGTTTTTTGGTCCAAATCCTTATTGTGAATTTATGTATGCATAAATGTCTATTCTGGTAAAAGATTTAATGTATTATCTTTTATTTTTATGAATATAAGTTGGATTTTCGATATTTTTATTTAAATTGCGCCCGTTCCCAAAGGTGAAACCGGATGAAGAGGCATTTTGGCATAAGATGTGCATGTTGCCGATAATATAGTTCTTTGGGAGATTGTTTTTTGGTTCGGATGATAAAGTGTTAATATTAAGCCTGCTAAGGGTAAAACATTCGGTAAAAACAATTATTGAAAAATCTAAAAAGACATAGTCCTGCTGAAACTATAGTGAAACATCTATCTTAGGTATGAATTAACGCGGTCTCGTTTATAAAATACCATATTATCTATAACATCAATAATTATTCTTTATATCCTTTGTAATACAATCTGTATAATAGTGGGTGCAGATAAAAAGCTTCTGCCACTGTTTGTCTGTATCTGTCACTATATCTGTATTTTTCACGTCTTTGTTCTATTTAGAAAAATATATGTTATATTTATAGTAATTAAACTTATGTTTTATGCTTGAAAGGCTGGGTATCGGTAAACGAAGGTATGGGAACGGACAAAAGGTTTTATTCGTCCTTATTAATTTCTTCTGTACAAATACGCGTACAGTGAAAATAGGATAAGTACCGTTGTGAGCCATTTCCATCTATTGTTCCCTTGTCGTTTCTTCTGTTCTTTTTCTTTGTATGTTCCAGTCGTATTCTGTTGCTTTATGGCTATTGAATCGGTAACCGTTTTCTCTATGTTAGTCCGGATGGAGTCTTCCATGCACCATTTTCGTTTGGAGTAGATTACTTTTTCTAAATATTGTTTTCCGCTATCATTCGGTATGGAAAACGTAAGTTCCCTGATTGTTTCAGTACCCAGTCCTCGCGTCCATCGCTGATTTATTTGCAAAGAATTGTCCAACCGTATATGAGAAATGGAATCAGTTGTAAAACGGTACTTATATTCCATCTCCTTTTTATGGGATATGCAGCCGGAGAATCCGCAAATAATCGCTATAAGATAAATGTGGTTTTTCATCGCATTAATACCTGGTGGCGGTTTATTCCATTATATTTCAGAGACAAATGGATGAACTTTCTCTTTTGATACCAGATTGCCTGGTCGAAATCCAATCCGCTATCGAGTAAATATTCCAATAAGTGTGGATTATTGAATGTGTAAATATCTACCGCTTCTCCCTTGCGATGTTGTGAACAAGGTACGCCTCTTACCAACCGGTTAAGTTCTTCTGACCGGTAACCGCTGGAAATGATAAGCGGATTATTTATATAAACCCGTAAAGGCTCCAGTAACCGGTTTACCAAATTACGGATGGCAACCTGCGCTTCAATCGGAGGTGTATTGTCAATACCTTGTTCTATCGCTATTGTGCTGTAAATAAATTCTTCCATATTAAAATGCTCACTGATTATCTCTTTCATCTTCTTTCGTTTTTAAATTTCTATTATCAATTTTCAGTTTGTATGAGTAGTCCACACCGAATAATGCTCCGGCAAATGTGCTGACTTCTCCGAATGCCACTAATACACTGTTATGGATTTCTCCGGCCGGTGCAATCCAGAAACCGGAGAAAATCAGGACAATCCCGCTCAGTACGAGCAGGATTGCCATTGTCAATTGAATCGTTACTTTTCTCATGCAGGAACGGTTTTCAATCATCCGTATCCGGTTCATTAAAGTTCGGACGGTTTATCTCCGTCACTTTCGCCATCATTGGATTTCTCTACAGTATTTCCCAAATGTGAGAATGTCAGCAGTTTTTTTGTCCCTTTTAAATCTGTACCGGGAGTAAAAACCAGGCGTGACGGCCAAACCATGCTCGCGTTGAATTTTGTTTTATCCGTAACCCCTTCACTTCCTACCGTAAAACGGAAACTACCGAATTCGTCCCATTGTACGATTTTCCCTTCCTGTAATTCCAAATCCATAAAGAAGCTCAAGTTATCCAGTACCGCTTTCACATCTGCTGTTGAGATAGCACTTCGTGCAGCAATCAGTTTCCCTAAATATTTAAGGTTGACTACTCCTGTACTTTTCGACAACGCATAATACTTCTTTTCCGAATCTTTGTTTCCCGGCTCCGACGGACGGAGCACCAATACATACCCTTGTGCCATAATTTAAATTGTTTTTAAGTTGCATCCCCGTTATTGGGAACAGCGCAAATGTATAGTGGAAGAAAACTGTTAAAAAAGCAGTGAGGTGGACTCTCTTCCAGTAAGAAATGTCTCTCTCTTATACTGTCTTATTGTATTTTTTTGTCTATAATCAACAAATTGTTGTTGCTCTTTTTTATCAGGCGGATTAAATAGGTGGAACTTCTTAAACCAGTTTATTGGATTAGCCTTTTTTACTATGTTTGTAGTAAAACATTGCATACCTCTTCTCAAGTATTTGGGTAGAGATATTTATTGTATATCCTTAATTAGTTTGAATGACTTGTTATGACAAAAGAAAGTAAAATAAAGTATTTTGAAAATCGGGAAGATTGGCGAAAGTGGTTGACTGACAACTTCGATACTGCCAATGAAATTTGGTTTGTATTCTCTAATAAGTCATCAGGTAAGAAATGCATTTTATACAATGATGCGGTTGAAGAAGCCCTTTGTTTCGATTGGATTGACAGTACGATAAAATCACTTGATAACGAACATAAAATTCAGCGCTTCACCCCCAGAAACCCTAAAAGTACTTACTCGCAAGCCAATAAGGAAAGGCTTAAGTGGCTATTGGAAAATAAAATGATACATCCAAAATTTGAGGATAAGATACAAACTGTTTTGTCTGAACCTTTTATTTTTCCAAACGATATTATTGACAAATTGAAAGAAGATAAAACAGTATGGAATAACTATCAACATTTTTCCGAATCATATAAACGCATCCGAATTGCATACATTGAAGCAGCGAGGATACGCCTTGAAGAATTTGAGAAGCGGTTAAACCACTTCATCAGAAAAACGAAAGAAAATAAAAAGATAACAGGATTTGGAGGGATTGAGAAATACTATTAAAACAAATATTATAAACACAGGTGTATCTCCGTACTCTAAATGGCATCAAGAAGAAGCAACAAAATAGGCAAGAGTTGAATAATTGCACCTTCAGTGGTTCTATTATCAGTTAAAAAGGAACCGTGGAAGGTGCAATTCTTTTATTCCATCTCATTGCTTTTTTCCAAAAGCTCGGCAAAATCGAATGAATCCATTCGTGAATATCGGATTTTATCTGCTAAGTATTTGATTGATAAGTTGGTGTTGAAGGTGAGTGATAAAGAAAAAGAAATATCCGTATAAGAGGGTTTAATATTTTTATGCGGTTGCATCCATAAATTAAGCACTTTCAGCAACAGATTTAATTCATCTATTTCATATAGAAACTTGCCGAGTAGCGTCTCCTTCCGTATGTAATCAACAAATTGTTGCCGCTCTTTTTTTATCAGGCGGATTAAAAATAGTTGGTATGCCGGTTCCAACTCATTCCATTCAGCCAGAGCAATTCCATACGTCTGCTTACAAAAAATGCCTCTTTGTTCGAGAGGCATACGTTTTAAAAATTCATGATACTTCTTGACAGAAGGTTTGTGTCCGTCAAACAGTGCAATCAGTTGTTCTTTCATAAAAATTCCGGGAGGGGGAAAATTTATCCCTCACGCCCGGAATGCCACTGTTACGGTTTCTTGAATCGCTTTTCCAGTGGCAGGAAGAGACGTTCTATCAAGCGTAAATCTTCTTATGTCTTATGTATTTGGACTTTGTTTCATCTGGTGTTGTTTATACTATTTATTCCCAAAAAATAGAATTTATTTTATTAATAATTGAATTTCTGTTGAATACTGATTGTAAAAGTAAGGATGAGTTTGTGGATATATCTTTCATTTTTTCTTCGGACAAATTGAGGAATGTATTAAAACCTTTTGCAATTTCATTCAGATCCGAAGGAGGAGCTACAAATCCAATATGATATTTTTCAACTAAATTCTTGACTTCTCCTTTGAAAACCGCATAGATAGGTTTTTGTGTGGAAAGATAAGTTTGGAATTTAGACGGAATGGTTATTTCATACAGAGGGGTATCCTTCAAAGAAAGAACCAAAACGTCACTGGCCTCGTAATAGTCTGCTATTTCGTTTAATGGTATCCGCCCTGTAAAATTGATATTGCTGATACCTTCTTTTAAAACCAGCTCTTTTAATTCCGGTAAGAAAGAACCATCTCCAATGATATTCAAATAAACCTCAGGGTTGTCTTTTACAAAAACAGAAAACCCTCGTATGATATTCTCCAGATTTTGTACTTTGCCGATATTGCCTGCGAAAGTGAAATTGAAACGCCCCGGTAACTGTTTTTTTTGAAGAGGATGGTACTCCACTAATGGCCAGTTCGGTACGAACTCAATGGTAGCCTCAGGTACATATTTGTGAATCCTATTAATGAATCCTTCACATGAAACCATGATTTGGTCACAATTCTCATATATCCATTTTACAAAACAATCTAAGAAAAAACAAAGGAGACGGGTTTGTTTAAAGCCATAAGCATATACTGTTTCCGGCCATAAATCTTGAGTCCATATTGTAACTTTGGCTTTGTAAAACTTTTTTAGAAGAATGCCTGCTGTCGCTAAAGTTAGTGGACCTGTCTGGTAAATGAAAACTTTATCAAACCTGTGTCCAATAAACAAAACTATCCAGCAACTCCAAAAAACAAAGGAAAGATAGTTTAAAATTTTAATTAATGTACTTTTTTCATATCCTTGTATGACGGGAAAACGATGTATTTTTATGGAATTAAAATAAGTTGTTTGGTATATTTTATTTTTATATCCTTTATACACCTTCCCAAATGGATAAGAAGGAGCTCTTGTGAGAACTTCAAAACAAAAATTATCTTTCTCCCATTCTTTTACTAAATCGTTAATGAGGAAGTCCTCAGGATAAAAGGCTTCACCGATAACTAAAGCTTTCTTTTGTTTCATCAGAAATTAAAATATTGGGGATACAGTTCTTTCTTATTATCCATCCATTCAAATTGTTCTATCAACATATCTTCATATTTGGGTACTCTGTAGTCAAATCTTTCAGATTTAGCAATGGATTTATCTACTCCATTACCGTCAAATGGTTGAATTTTAATATCTTTCCGATTCCATATTCTTTTAAATAGGTGAAGTAAATCATACTTTGTAATTCCTATGCCATTACTTAATTGGATTAATCCCGTTTGGTTTTGCGTTATGGCATAGTCAATAGCTTTTGCAAGTTCTAAGGTTGTGACACCTCCCCAAATAGCAGTCTTGAAGCCATTGATTGTCCCTTTTTGTTGCATGAACCAATGGAATAAGCCTTCCCCCTCTATCTTCAGTTCAGGTCCGATAATAGAGGTCCGGATTGTTAAATCTTTATCATTTATGATTTCCCCGAGAGCTTTACTACGGCCGTAAATGTCATCTGCATCCCGAAAATCCGTTTCTGTATAATTCCCTTTTTTACCGGAAAATACGCAGTCTGTGCTTATATGAATTAATTTCGCATCAACCTCGTCTGATATTTTTTTTAGTAGATGAGGGAAATAGGCATTAATTAAAATTGCGTTATCCGGATGGTTTTTGGAACCATTAATTAAAACACCAATACAATTGAGTATAAGGTCAGGCCTGATATTTTGTATTAGTTGTTGTACGGAATCTTTATCTGATACGTCTACGATAATGCTATCATTAGTTAGCTTCGTACGATAAGTCACATTCACGATGTCATATTTACCCGTAGATTGCAGGTAATAATAGGCAGTATGTCCGGCCATACCTGTAGCACCGAACAATAAAATTTTTTTCTTAACCATAAAATGAAAATAAAATATTAGATTTTTTTGTGCCAGACTGTCCGATTGATGTAATCTGTGTAGGAAAGAATGATTCGAACTACTTTTTTTGAAACATTGTCGGCAGCATAATCAGGGATAGAATGGATGCTGTTTCCTTTTTCTGTATGTTGGGATGTAACAATTTCAATAGAGTCTACTATCCGTTCGCTATTTAATCCGGTCATAATTAGTGTCCCTTCGTCCATTCCTTCCGGCCGTTCATGAGCTTGGCGAATTGTGATTGCAGGAAAATGGAGAATAGACGATTCTTCGGTAATGGTACCACTGTCGGAAATTACACAAAAAGCATTTTGCTGTAGTTTTATATATTCCGGAAATCCGAACGGCTTCATAAATTCGATCATTGGATTTTCGTTTACAAAACCAATTGTTTCTAATTTTTTACGGGTACGGGGATGAGTGGATACAATAACTTTCTTCTGATATTTATCTACAACAGCTTGCAGAGAATTTAGTAAATCCGAAAAATTCTGTTCTGAATCTACATTTTCTTCCCGATGGGTACTTACTATAAAGTATTCACCTTTTTTCAATCCTTCTTTTTCAAGAATATTATTTTTATCGATTTCGGGTAAATGGTATAGCAGTACTTCTGTCATAGGTGAACCTGTTTTTATTACGGTTTCCGGTCGCAATCCTTCTGCAATCAAATACCGGCGTGCATGTTCTGAAAGAGGCATGTTAATATCACTCAAGTGATCTACGATTTTGCGATTGATTTCTTCCGGAACTCTTTGGTCGAAGCAACGGTTACCGGCCTCCATATGGAAAATGGGAATTTTTCTCTTTTTTGCAGAAATGACAGAAAGGCAACTGTTTGTGTCTCCGTAAAGTAACAATGCGTCAGGTTTTATCTGTTCCATTAATTGATCGGATTTAAGGATCACATTCGTAATGGTCTCCGCTGTATTCTTTCCTGCTGCATTCAAAAAATAATCAGGTTTACGGATATGAAGCTCTTGAAAGAATATTTCATTCAGCTCGTAATCAAAATTTTGACCGGTGTGGACGATAATATGTTCAGTGTACTTATCTAACTCAGCCATAACCCGACTCAATTTTATAATTTCCGGACGGGTTCCGACAATTGTCATTACTTTTAACATGACTGCACTTTGTTTATTTATTCACTTCTGATTATGCTGGCTTTAGCCTTCATTTCCAATCCCAAATCTTCCCGTATAAAGCGTAACTTCATTAACAACTCCTTCATGCCTTCAATATCTAACCTGCGGGTGTTATGGCTATGGTAGTCTTCTATTTTTGAGACCTCTTCGTTCCCTTTTGTGAAATATTTGTCATAATTCAAATCGCGAGTATCGCAAGGTATACGATAATAATTGCCTAAATCAATAGCACGAACCATCTCTTCGCGAGTCACTAATGTTTCATATAGTTTTTCTCCATGACGTGTTCCTATGATTTTTATTTCACTACTACTGTGATATATTTCTTTTAGAGCCTGTGCTAATGTTGCTAAAGTAGCAGCCGGTGCTTTTTGTACAAAAAGGTCTCCGTTATGGGCATGTGTAAAAGCATATACAACTAAATCTACAGCATCATCCAAAGTCATCATGAAGCGAGTCATATTAGGATCTGTGATTGTTATAGGTTTACCTTCTACCATCTGTTCTACCCATAGAGGAATCACAGAACCACGGCTGGCCATTACATTCCCGTAGCGTGTACAGCAAATGGTTGTTTTTGCATTTTCCCCTAATTCACGTCCTTTAGCGACTGCAACTTTTTCCATTAACGCTTTGCTCATCCCCATTGCATTAATCGGGTAGGCTGCTTTATCTGTAGAAAGTACGACTACACTTTTAACTTCGTGTTCAATAGCGGAACGTAACACATTTTCGGTCCCTTCAACATTTGTACGTACAGCTTCCAAAGGAAAAAATTCACAGGAAGGAACCTGCTTTAGTGCCGCAGCACTAAATACATAGTCGACCCCGGACATAGCAATATCTACAGAAGCCTTATCGCGAACATTACCTATATAATACTTTACTTTAGGATTTTGCAGAGCATGTCGCATATCATCCTGTTTTTTCTCATCCCGGGAAAAAATACGTATTTCTTTAATATCAGAATCAAGAAATCTACGTAAAACAGCATTACCGAAAGAACCTGTTCCACCGGTAATTAGAAGTACTTTGTCTTTGAACATTGTTATTTTATTTTTTAGTTATTATTTTAAATAGCTCATTCCAAGATTTTAGATTGTTTTGTTTCATAGGTGGATACTTTGTTCCTTTTTTTACATTTTCTATAGCCTTGGCCCATAAATCAGGTTTATCGTAGGGTATAAATACAGCACCGGAATAATTTGTAAGAACTTCTCGGGCATATGGGAGATCTGCTGCGATGATTAGGCTTCCGTTTGAAGCCGCTTCAATCAAAGGTAGACCATAGGTTTCAATGTAGCTTGGAAAGACCATTGCATCGCACATCCGGTACATCGACATTACCAGACTGAACGAAATGCTGCCCATAAAATGTACATTGTCGGGAACCTCATAGTCTATATCTGTCTTATTGCAAGTGAGATACAATGCTATAGATTTATTTTTTAATCGATTAATGGCATCTATCAACATCTTATGATTTTTATAAAAAAACGGAGTTGCAGGATAAAAGAGATTGATACATGTTAAATCAAGAGAATATTTTTCAGTAGGTAACTCACTGATTAAAGTTGTGATTTTGGGACTAATGACATGTATTTTATGGATGTCTTTACCAAATTTGTGAGTAAACCCATTTCTTATAAATTCAAGTTGGACAAATATTTCAGTGCGTTTATTAAGGAATATGCGTACAAAAAATGGATATATATTCTTATAAAACCACATTGGACGTTCTTGAGTATTGAAGAATGACCAATGTCGTTTGAAAAAAGGTATTGACTGATGATAATAGACATAGTTTGGAATTTTGTATCCTGTACGAAAATTTGTGTTTTGAAGTGATAATGAAATCGTAGGTATTATATTATTTTTTCTTAACCACTTCCGTATGCCAAAAGCATCCCACAAAAAACGACATATTAATGATTTTACACCATAGATGGGCACTAATTGTATATTGGAGTATTTGTTTTGTAACTGTATAAATGGACTAATAAAAATAATATATTTAATATTTTCATCTTGTGGTATAGCTTCAATAAATTGTCTTAATATGGTTAAAGCACCAGCCGTATCAAGAGCTGTAGCATTTACAACGATAGTATCCATCGTAATTAGCGAAGAATTTTAGATTTCAGTTTTTTGTAAATATTTACTATTGCTATATGTGGGTGGTTGTAATAGTTTTTGATGAAAAATATTATACGCTCGATAAAATTATTTCTTTTGTCCACCCAGCTTCCGTTGCATAAATGAATAGCATATGTTTGAGTTGTTGAAAATTCACCGGAGGGGTTAGTAAAGGTTACCGGAGGGTATAGATGCATATCTCCTCTTAGTATTTGTGCTTGAGGAATATATTTAAATCCCCAGTTTTGTGCTGCAATATTTGCAATCTTAACGGTGATGGGAGTCTGATCCAATGTTCCATCAGGCTGTATGAATGGAATATTATGGTACAATTCAAGACATTCCTTTATGAATTCATTTTCTTTTTCAGCTCCCATAATTGCAGCTTCAATAGCTACATAGTTTGTGGGTTCAAAATACTCAATACATGAAAAGAAACTATGTTCTAAAAAAGTGTCGAAGCGTTTGTAAACTCGTACATCAGAGTCCATGTATATACCACCATAGGTGTAGAGTGCATAAAGTCGTATGTAATCGGCTACAAAAGCCCATTTGCGTTTTTCTAAAGCTTGTCGGGCAAAAGTGTTCTTGATTTCATTATCAAATCGTTCTTTATTCCAAAGAATGATTTGATAATCGGGCATTACTTCCTGCCATGTTTTTATACATTTCCCAATAACTTCAGGGTATGGTTCACCGCTGAGCCAGCATAGATGTATAATTTTAGGTATTTTCTGCATAGAATATGTATTATTAGAATAGTATATTTTTATAAGGTACATATGCGTCTGCATAAGTTGTTACCATTTCAATGTGCCGCCATAATGAAAAAAGAGTATAGAGTGTGAAAATCCATGTTCGATTCAAGTTACTGGCACAATATAGAATGATAGGAACAACAAGTAGTTCCATATAGTGGAAATAGACAGCACCACGTGCCGCCATTTGCGGTAGAAAACCGAAACCTGTATAAATCACAATAGCTAAGAAATAGAGATTAACGAATAATGGACCATGTTTTGGGAAATATTCTATAATTTTATCTCGGTATAGATATGCCAGGCTAAAAGTAAATAGCCGTATGGCGACTGCTGCATTGAACCCGAAGTGTATCCCTTCTTCTGTACCTAAATATATTTGTAGTTTCCAAGAGATTACTTGTGGTAAAAAAGCTACCATTAGTTTAAATATGCCATAAAATAACAGATTTGAAGTGATAGCTATCCCTAATATAACCAAATAGGTTTTAAGAGTATAGAATTTGTCTTTGATAAATCGAGCAATAATAACCAATATTGCAGAATAGTGAAATGTAGTGGCGAGTAATACAAGCCACCAGAATCGACGCTTATCTGACTCTGCCATTGCCCATAAGCATATTGATATTGCTAATGCTTGCCGTATTAGTCCCATCATACCGGAATACATAAACATACCTGCAAAAAATAGTAGTGTTGCATAAGGATAAGGAGAGTATTTTCTGAAAAATGGAAATAAAATAGAAATATTAGCTGCTGCCATTATAATCAATATGGTTTGGTATGGTAAAAAATATCCTATAATAAAATTTAGTATGGCAAATCCCGGTTCGACATAGACTTGTGAGGGATCGAAAATGCTAATGAAGTCTATGTCCTGAATTGAATCGAATATCTCACGATAACCATCATAGTCATTACCCATTCCTCGAAAAGCTGCAATGAAAAAAATGAAAATTGCAAATCCAATATATATATAATTGTAGAGTTGATCTTTTCTAACTACAAAATCAAAAAGTGACATTAAAAATAAAAAAGAAAAAATGATAAAATAGATAATCATTTAATAGAATAAATTATTTAATTCATTTTTAACTTGTAATGTTTGATAATTAATGGACATTTTGCGTTTTATGATTTGAAAATCAATGGGTGAATCATATTTTTTAGATATGATAACTTCAGTCATTTCTTCAATACTATCACACAGATATCCGAAATTTCCAAACTTGTCAAATATATAATTGAAATAGTCATTTTTTAAGGCTACTATAGGTTTTTCAAATTTGATGGCATCCATAATAGCACCACTTGCTGTAATTTTATAACTTTGTTTTGGATAGAAAAATAAAATACAATCAAGTTCATTTATTCTTTGTTCATATTCTTTCCTGCTTAATACACTGTCATATTGGGGGATATCGACTCCTAATTTTAAAAACTCTTCTTTGTTGGTTATAGAGAATCCTGTGTGTGAGAATTTTATGTTAATATTTTTAGATATAACAGCTTTGATTAATTTTAGGTATTCGTTTACTCCTTTAGTCTGATCAAGTCCTCCAATAGTTCCTATTCTTAAATATTTGTGATTTTTGTTTTGCTTGGTGTAATTCTGAGTCTTTTCGAATATATAAGGATGGTCTATAGCTATAATGTGTTTAAAGAAATGTGGGGTTACAATAGTTTCTAAGTTTTTTTTAATTGATTCACCTATAACTGAAAAATAAAGACTGTCAGAGAGTGTGTTGTTTGTTGATAAAAAAAAATGTCGGCAAATGTTATGTAAAATAGAACCTAATAGGTGCTCCACTTTTTGTTGTGATATTAATGTTTCCAGTTCTCCATGACAACATATTATTATTTTGCGTTTTAATGATTTGTTGAGAAAGTTTATTGCATAAAGACTTAGGACGTTGTTAAAAGGAAAAATTACGATGTCTTCTTTTTGTGTTTTAAATAGCAGGAATGTGTCATATATAGGTCCTAATAAAAAACGAAGAGCAACTCTTACTCTTGATACTTTTTCAATGGTACAAATGGGTTTGTAAGTCACATTATTTATTTTGCCTTGTTCGATTTTCTCAAGAGCTTTGATGTGGTCTTTTAAAAAATATAATTCTGTGTTTTTAGTAATCATAGAACACATTTTTACCCAGCAATAATCGAACATTTCATGAGTATGAAGACTCGCAAAAGTGTTTATAAGTATGATTTTGTTATATTCCATGATTTAAATGGTAAACTTTCCCCATAGTATTTTTAACATAAGAACTATTCTGTAATAAAAATATTTAGCCTTACCACCATATCCTAATGTTTGCATTTGAGAAGAAAACTTCCAATGATATCTAATTGTGTTAGGGAAGTCAATAATTCTTTTTATGTAGTTTTTAATGGTGGGATGGCTCTTGTCTTTATGTGTTGTATTATTCTCATGTCTTCGATATATTAAGAGAGGGATTTTTAAAGCAAATATTTTGCCATAACGAGCAGTTTGTAAAGCTAACCATCCATCGTGAGATATGTGAAATGGCGCTGTTTCATATAAATGCGGCTTTACTAAATGGTTGAATATTGCACAAGCTCCACCCGCTATATGTATAGGTATATACTTGAAATTAGAAATTGCATCAGGATCTATTTTTAAAGCTTTCCATGATGATTCGGTTTTTATATTTAGATCTTTGTCTCCGTCTTTTTTATCTGTATGTACCATTATTGGAATATTAGAATAAAGCTGTTCTTTTTCTCGAATGAAATCATAACTGGCTTGTGTTTTATTTGGCAGCCAATAATCGTCAGCATCTGAAAACATATAGTATTTAGCTTCAACAACCCTTAATAGCTGTTTGAAATTCTCATAGCATCCCAAGTTTCCCAGATCATCCTCGATTGTGATAATGTTATCATAGTTTTTACAATATTCCGCAATAATTTCACGAGTGGAATCTGTTGAAGCGTCATCTCGAATATAAAGTACCCAATCTTTATTTGTTTGTTCTATGATTGAATCGATTTGTACACGCAAGTATTTTTCTCCATTGTATACAGCTAATAGTATAGCAATAGGTTTAGGACATTTGTAATTCATCGTATGAATCTGTTTTTTATTAATTCTATAATATCCATTTTTTTATTTAATTGTATCAATGAATAACACATTATCAAAATACATACTGCTGATAGAATACAATATCCTGTTGTGTTTTGTACTTTTGTGGCTATTAGGTAGGTGATGATTATATATAGTGATAGTGCTGCTATTTTTAATAAATCATCGATATCTAAACTATATCTATATCTTTTTTTCGTTATTGAGAATAATAATGTAACCATAAAAATAGCACCTGCTAAATATGCAAATGCCAGACCTTTTAATCCTCCGTAATAAAATCCGATAATAGATAGTATGACATTTATACCGTTACCCAATAGAGCATCGAATAGAAAAAAACTTTTTTTGTCTCCTTTTGCAAGTATGATATAACTCATCATCATCCATATCGATTTAAATATTAATGCAATTCCCATTATGCGTATTAAACCTATGACAGGTTTGAATTGAGAACTTAATAAAAGCCAGACGATTATTGGTGCTAATGAAATTATTAAAACGGAAATTGGAGCAATAATAAATAGTATTATGTTTGTTTGTTGTTTTATTAATTTTTTCATCTCAATATTATTCGAATGAACGATAGAAATGCGGGGGAAAAAGTCTGAAGCTAAAATTACATTTACGATTAGCATGCCTTGGGTCATAATTGAGGCTGCTGATTGATATAATCCAACTTCTTCCAAAGAACCATAGTGATTGATAAATAAATTGAGGATAAAGGAAAATAAAGTAGCAACGATCATGCTTGCCATCAATATAACTCCGAGTTTTAGAACCGGTTTGCTACAAACTAAGAATTCATTTCTTGTGTATTTGGAAACTGTGTTCAAACCTATCTTATGTTCAAAATATCGGAATGACAAATAAAATGTAGCATAGTTTAATATGATAGCAGGTATAATTGCTTCTATTCTGAAAAAATAGAATAGTAAAATTGCTAATATCAGACCACTTACTCCTCCAACCATTGATGCTTTAGCTATGAGTCCTACATTCTGTGTTGCCTGCATTATAACTCCGTATCCACTATGTAGTGCCATAAAGACAAGTGTAAGTGAAGCAATAATTAGCCATACCGTATGCTTGTAACTGTTAAATAGCAACAAACTAAAAATTGGAGATAATAGTATCATTAAAAGTGCACCTCCTAATCCACATATTAATGATAGCGATAAAAATATTTTTCTAAATTTAATGAGACGGGTTTTATCTTGATATTCTCCTGCAATAACGGACATTTCACGAACTCCGCTTTGGTAAATTCCTACGGATGATACTTGTTGCATGACTGATAAGGCTGAGAGAATTAAAGAATTAATCCCAACTCCTGTGGTCCCAAGTAAAATAGCTACAACTTTAGCACGAATGAGAGTGACCATCATTTGTACTAATTGTGCCCCTCCAAGTGTCACTGTGTTTTTAACTACTTTCCTATATTCTTTCTCTTGGGACATTTGCTTCTTAGTTTATTTTTTAGGTTGTTCCAAATATTTTTTTACTATGTTCTGAATGATTGATTGAATGATTGAATGATGATTTGGAGTATATAACTATGTATCTTTAGGATTCTTCCGGAAAATCTGTTACTTTCTTAGGAGGGAAAAATCTTTAATCAGAATATAACCACAATCTCCAAGAATTGCTAAAAATACACAAGCTACTAATATCAAAGGTTTATTGGGTGATGCAGCTCTTAATGGTACCGTAGGCGGTTCAATGATTGTATAAACTGGTGTTTCCTCTTGTACTCGAAGCTTATCTTGTTCTAATTTTTGAGCAAGTGAATTATAAACATTAAAAGTTAATGTCATTTCATTCTTCAAGCGTTCCTGCTCTGTACGGTAGCTTGCAGAAATAATGTTCTTATTGGCATCTTCAAAGGCTGCATAAGCTTTTTGAGCTTTATAATATGCCTCTTGTGCTTCGCCATAAACTTTCCGGGTATATTCCATATCCTGCTTTACCTTATGTATACGGTAGTCAGTCATGTATTGCTGCAACTTTTCTACAACAATACAAGCTATGTCGGCTGAAATTAATGGATCTTGCATACGAACAGAAACCTCTAAGGTTGAAGTCTTCTTATCTATTTTTACAATAAGAAGCCGTTGTAATTTCGCAATCACTCCAGATTGTTCCGGTGTTAAATGATAAGCATCTATTACATTACTTCTATTTTCTGATTTTTCAGAAAATAATCCCATAACCCATTCTGTCATTTTTAAAGGAGCTCCTATAATATGTCTCCACCATGCTTGACGCTGGTGAAACGAAATATAATCATATAGAGGTATTGTTAGCTTTTTATCTTTTGTCGTTACTTGTATTGGAAATAGTTCCAATAAAAATGGAGTACTTTTTACAACGTCCGGATATAAATCCGGGGAAATTGCATCTGTACCTGTACCTTGTTTAAGATTAATTCCTGCTATAGCAGCTAACCCTCCTAAACTCCCCATCCCTTTACTGAGATCAGAACTTTCAGGGGCAAGCTTGGCTTTTGTTTCGTACTCCTTAGGTATACTAAAAGCAATAATAAATCCTATAATAGCTGCAATGCCACCACATTTCAGTAAAAAATATCTCTTTTCCCAGAGTTTTTGAAGTAGCTCGATCAAATCTATTTCCTGGGAAGAATTATAATTCTGCTCTTTCACTTGTTTTGCATCCATAATCCATCCTTTTACTTTAAAGAATTCATAATAGAAGTGATCATTGCTGCCATAGATGTTGTAGAATTAGCAATACCTATAATTTCAGGTAAACTCATCCTGCGGTCACGTGCAGTCTTTGCAGGTACCAATATTTCACATCCCGGTTCAACCTTTGGGTACTTCTTAAAGAAAATAAATGTCCGTTTCGTTGTTTGCACTTTTCCATTCATGTAAACTACAATCGGATACTTGCGAGCGATATCCTGATATCCACCTGCTTGCATAATATATTCCTTAACGGAAACCCCTTTATTATAAGTAATACTATTTTCATACATCACAGCACCACTGATATTTACAGTACTTTGCTGCTGGGGAATAAACAATTTATCGCCATCCCTTAAAATCACGTCATCAGCACTACCCGGATTGGCCAAAGCCTTCACTAAATCAATACCAACAGGATATTCTTTAATATTCAGATTCATACCTTCCATTGCTTCCGCACTACCTTTATTCTGGCTCATTTTAAGAAGAGTCTCCACCCTTCTCTTTTCATCTTCTGTCAATGTTCGTTTCAGGCTTGCACCTTTTACATAAGCTCCTGGTTTCATGCCACCGGCTTTAGTTATCAAATCACTTAAACGGAGATTCTTTTTTGATAATACATAGTCCCCTTGAAACATGATCTCCCCATCAACTTTTACTACTTGTTGAGCTTCGTAACCTGGAGAGTAACGGACAAATACTTCATCAAACGGTTCTAAGGTAAATACTGTATCTCCGGACAAAACCTGCAAACCTTCAGACAACGTAAAATTAAATTGCTTAGCTATTTGAGTCGGATTATTGGTTGTCATATCAGGATCTTTCATTCTTCGTGCAACTTCTACATTTATAGTGGCTGCAGCTTCTTTAAGCCCACCAGCTAAAACAATCGCATCTTCAACAGTCATATTATGATGATAAGGAAGTACTGTATCGCCCAGATTCACAGCTCCACAAACTTTAATCGTATAAGGCTCACGCAAATCAAAAATAGAAGGAAAATGTAATTTATCTTCTTCTTGCAATTCTATATCTTCACTTGTACCGTTTAAAATACCACGAACGTCGATCGCTAATATTGTTGTTGTAAAATCCGGATTTAAACGAGTCAATTGGGCACGACCTGTAAATTCATCCCCTTTCAATCCTCCAGCCTGAGAAATCAACTGTTTAACAGTATGTAAATTTGAACTTAATTCATATTCCCCCGGACGCCATACAGAACCAGTCACAACCAATCTGTTTTCATAAAACGGAATTACCGAATCTACACTTAATGTGTCTCCATCCTGCATAACAAACGTTGCAAAATCATTTTCGGTTACTGTTGCTATTTGATAACGACGTCCAAATTTCCGTTTTATCTGTACATCCTGTGTATATGCATCCCCTGTAAAACCACCCGCCATATGAAGAAGATTCTTCAATGTCTCACCTTTCTTCATTTCAAAAATGCGGTTCCGTTTTACCTTACCTTTAGCGGCAGCCAGTCCTTCATATGGACCTACAATAATCATATCATTTTCTTCCAGCCGAATATTATTATCTGTCTTTCCATGCAATAAAAAGTCATACACATCTAAATCAGCAACTTCTTTGCTGTTACGGAAAACTTTTATGGAACGTAAAGAACCAATATCATTAACACCTCCTGCAGCATACAAAGCATTGAACAGAGTTGCATAGGCTGGTAAGGTGTAAGTTCCCGGAGTATCTGCTTCACCTAATATATTTACTTTTATACTTCGAACTTTATTTAAGCTAAGAGACAAAAATGTATTACCTTCACCACTACCATCCGATAAATCAGAAATAATCCGTCCTAACTCCTGCTGGAGAGAGGACTCTGCAGACTCAATTGTGTGCCCGCTTAATAACACAGGACCTAAATTGGGAATAATAACAGTTCCATCCGGAGATATTTTTAGTTTCAAATTTAATTGAGAATTTCCCCATACATTAATTCGAACTTCATCACCTGCAGAAAGAATGTAATCTTTAGGCGTCGGAATATTAAGAGAAGGAGCAAATGTTAGTTTCTTGCTCAAAAATATTTCACGTCCAAATACTATTTTGTCCAGATTTTTCTTTATAGAATCCTCACGCAACATTAACAGATATTGCCATTGAGCATTTGATATTTTAGAATGTACACCTGATGAAACCGTCTCTGAATTTTTAGATAGTTCATCTTCAACAACATCATCCTGCTCTATATCAGAATTAGAAACAACACTACTCTGCCCTTGTAACTTACTGACACCTTGTTGTATATCAGAATCACTAAGCCCTAAAGATTTTGCTTTATCAAGTAAATCCTGGGATATTTGTGCATTAATGAAAACAGAATACACACACAACAAAATAATACTTATTACTAATTTTCTAATTGGGAAAGTCATATAATCAAGTTGTTTTTATGAACCAGAAGCACAAAGTTTCAGTAAATCAGAGTTTTTCGTTAATCGGTTCTACATATCCCGCAGGCATATCTACACAGGCACATCCCAAGATATTTAGCCGGACAGCAATTTTGCTTTTTCCGTCCATGGTGACAAGGTCACCCGTAAGTCCGGTTAATGGGCCTTTGATGACACGAACCTGTTCACCCCGTATCAAGGGATAGCTGTTTATGCTGACAGTCTCTTCCGAGTAATCGAGCATAAAACGAAAGCGATCCATTTGTTCATCAGGAATGATTGCCGGGGTATTTTCTCCGCGCAGAACCATATAGCGGCATATGGAGGAAAGAGTTAAGGCTTCCATACGTTCTTTGGGGGTTGCATGGATAAATACCATCATGGGGAGCAGCACACAATCTACCCGCTTTTTCCGGTCGCTCCATTGATGTATTTGCTGTTGGATGGGAACAAAGCACTCGATTCCCATTTTGGCCAGATATCCGGAAACTTTTTTCTCATGGTGCATTTTGACAAATGCGACATACCAGCGTTTAGGGTGTGCTACGCCTTCCCCTGTCCCGTAATCGGTCCCGGCATTTGTTGATTCACTTCGCTGTAAAATCATAAGTTTGTTATTCCACAAATTACTGTTACTTCTTAGGTAACGGAAGTTATGTTTTTATGGACTTATAAAGAAGAAAAGGAGGTAAGTGTCTGGAAATATTGTATTCTAATAATTTCGTCTGGCATTTAGAATAAAAGTTTTTTTGTTAATAGAGAATAAAAAATATAGAGCATGAAATAAGCATTTTTCATGCTCGGCCACTCTTATATTTTGTATTGTAGCTACAAAAGTGAATTTTCTTTTTTATTGTTGAATTTTTTGTCTATCTTCGCAGCGATTTATCATCCGTTACCTAAGAAGTAACAGTAATGGTAATTCTTTAGTTATAAAGATGTTTGTGCTTTATTTTCTCCGTAATTCTTTACATAAGAGAAATTCAACTTATTCACTTTTGTTCGTTTTTCCAAATCAAAGCTTTTTAGGTAAATCTGTGTTGTTTTGATTGATTTATGCCCTAATGATTCGCTAATCATTTCTATCGGGACATTCCTGTATTTCGCTATCGTTGCCCAGGAATGCCGGAGTGAATAGGAGGTAACAGGCGAGCGTAGTTTTAACCGTTTACTCAAACTTTTTAATTGATTGTTGAACCGGCGCAGGGCTGATTGGTATTCTATGTAGGAACCTTCTTCTTTCCGTTTATTTTTTCCGCTTAATATATGAAAAAGATAATCAGGGTAATCGGGATGGATTTGTGGATGATTATTGCGCAGACTGGATATAATGCCGGTTGCAGTGTCTAATATCTCCAAACTCATAGGTGTTCCTGTTTTGATACGGTTGTATTTAAGAAGCCCCTGTTCCAGGTTCGATTTTTCCAGATGGACAAGGTCCGTAAAAGGCATGCCGCAAAATTGAAACAATAGATTGGCGATTGCCTGTGTACGGCGTAATTTATCGGATTGGGGGTCCTTATATAATAATGTATGCAGTTCGCTGACGGGGAGCGCTTTTTTCTGGCGGGTGTCGACGCCTGTAAAGACGTCATGGAACAGTCGGTATATATAAGGAGCTTGACCAGCGTCTACACCCCGGTTATAAATACAGCGTAACATGCGCATATAGGTTGAAACTGTATTTAACTTTAGCCGGCAAGTCACGAGATAATCGTTATAACGTTTTAGATTCTCACGGGTGACTTGTTTGAATGATACTCCCGGAGTCCCGCAGAATATGGTAAAGGAGCGGAGGGCATTTTTATAAACATGTGCTGTGGCGAAACGCCCTTCTTTTCGCAAATCTTCAATATAGTTATTTGCACATACCGTAAATCCGTTTTTCTTCATACGCTATTTTCTTGTATTAAGTTTTTAATTTTTCAGATAATGCATAAATAGAACACATTTATAACTTTAAGGGCTATAAATCTTCCCTAATTTTACAAAATGGATGGATTTTAAAAAAACACGGCTTTATCCTCCACATGAATAGTATGCGTAATATTTTATCATTGAATTATAAACTGTTGAGCTAAATAAATTATCTCATTAGAAAGGAATAACTGAAAATTATTGGAGTTTGTGATTGAAAATAATGGGAATATAGTATTGAAAATAATGGGAATTATTTATCTTTGCCATCGAAAGTAAAAATTAGAGACGTATGTATTACAATAGATTACTTGAAAAAGAGATTGAACTCAAATTGAAAACATCGGGTGCAGTCCTTGTGGCCGGACCAAAATTTTGTGGTAAAACTACTACTTGTATGCTTTATCAAAAGAGTTTCATCAAACTAAATACGAAACAGGTCATTGCAATGGCGCGAATGAATCCTAAGGCTATTTTAAAGGGTGAAACACCCAGGCTTATTGATGAGTGGCAGAAAGCTCCGGATATTTGGAATCAGGTGAAAGATGACTTGGACTTCAATTATGAGTTTGGCAAATTCATTCTTACTGGTAGTTCAACTCCAGCCGATAAGACTGAGGTACATCATAGTGGTGCAGGTAGAATTACACCTTTGCAGATGCGTCCAATGAGTTTGTTTGAATCAAAAGAATCCAAAGGTACAGTTTCTCTACAAAACTTGTTTGATGGTACAGGGGATTATCCATGGGAAGTTGATCATGACTTTACGTTGGAGAATGTTGCCCACTTACTTTGTCGAGGTGGTTGGCCTATTTCAGTCTTGGCTCAAAAGGAGATTGCCATTGAGATTACTAGGAACTACTGGAATGGACTATTCGTGTTTGAGGATTGTGAAAACGAGCGTTTCCGCAATAAGAAGCCTGAGGTCTTGAAGATGATAGTGAAAAGTTATGCCCGACATATCTCTACAGAGGCTGCTATTTCTACTATAATTGCCGATGTGCGTCAAAGTAACGAAAGAACTATGGATCCGAAGACTTTTGATGATTATATGGAGGCTCTGAAAGATTTATATCTAATAGAAGACATGCAGGCTTGGAACCCCAATATACGTTCGAAAACTTCAATCCGTTCTACACCAACAAGGCATTTTGTAGATACATCCATCGCTTGCCGTGCATTAAATATCATGCCTGATGATTTACTACGAGACCTTGAGTGTTTTGGCCTCTTCTTTGAGGATATGGCCGTGCGTGATTTGAAGATATATGCTAGCACATTGGGAGGAGAGGTTTTGCACTATAGAGACAATGCCGGATTGGAATGTGACGCTGTTGTTCATTTGGAAGATGGTAGATGGGGAGCAATTGAGATAAAACTGGGTGGTGATGAACTTATTGAAGCCGGTGCTACATCTCTTAAAACCTTGAAAGCTAAGATAGAAGAGAAAAGTGATGAAAAGTCACCATCCTTCTTGATGGTGCTCACTGCTGTTGGTGGAGCCTATCAAAGAGAAGATGGCGTATATGTTGCTTCAATCAATTATCTGAAGCCTTAATTCATTATAGCAAAGGATGAGGCTGTAATTTGAACTGTGTCAGCAAAGAAAACAAATAAAGTATTAGCTTTGCTAACACCGTTTTTTTATGAGTGAAGAATTTGATTTTGAAAGTATTAAGAACAAGGCAATCAAGCAGCATCGGTCTTTATGCCCTTGGTAATAGTACACGTGAAATCTCTATCTTTCAGTCTCTGGATCTGTTCTTCAGTTGTCGTTGCTAATTTTATTTCCATAGCAATTTTCCAATGTTTTATAATAAAACGGGAGAACACTACAAGAATGCTCTCCCTTTCTTCGTTTTAGAGTGCCCATATACCTTGGTTATATATACATGCACTATATTTTTAGTTATGCAAAGAGACTTATATATTTTGGGATATAGGAAATTGTAAGCCGTTATTTTCTTCTAAACATGTTTTTTTAACATGTAAAGGTCGATTTTGCTCTTGTGACAGGCTCGAGCAAAATTTAAACGGGCTCTAAGTTTTTAATTTTTCAGATAATGCATAAATAGAACACATTTATAACTTTAAGGGCTATAAATCTTCCCTAATTTTACAAAATGGATGGATTTTAAAAAAATACGGCTTTAAATGTATATTTCAGCGGCATCTTTTATATATTTGCATTCTATGAAATATTCTTTTGACAGATGTTGAAAATAAAAATGATGATTGTTGAATTTATTAATGACATCTATTATATTTTCTTTTTATAATTATCAAAAGAATATTTCATAGGGTACTTTTCCCGGAAAATAAGGGTTGAATTTAAAAAAGATAGGCATGAGTATAAAAATCAGTTGGTATAAAACTCCTGTTCCGGATGGAAAGGAAGATAAAGGCTTGTTGCACGCGCGTTTGGTTCCGCAAGGAACGGTAAATATGGAGATGATGTGCAAGTTCATATCTTCATCCAGCAGTTTCTCGTCTGCGGATGTGAAGGGTATTTTGGAAGCTTTAAATTTTTGGGTGGGACTTCAGTTGGCGGAAGGGAGAATTGTCGACCTGGAAGGGCTGGGGCATTTTTCTCCAACGTTGAAAACGACAGTTGTGCAAGATGATAAAGGTAAAGAAAAATTGGAAGCACGTGTCGACGGGGTGGCATTCAGATGTGCTACATCTTTGAAAAAACAAGTAAGGGAGGCTGACCTTGAAGTTGTCAAACGGAAAAAGAAAGAAGTACCGGACCTGCCGGCCCGGAAAAAGAATATCAAGGAGTATGTCCGTAAGCATTTAAGTATCAATAGCACAATTTGCATGAAGTTAAACAGTTGCAGCCGTTATCTTGCCTTGAAAGACCTTCAGGAATTAGTGAAGGACGGTAAATTGGTAGAAACAGGCAACGGAAAACAAACGATGTATATCCGTCCTTATTAATTTACTTCGCTTTTTGCGGCTGTTTTTTCCGTAACGGCGGGTTGATGTTCCCCTTGGCGAAATTTAACGGATTGGCTGTTGGGAGATTTTACCGTTTCTGCAATTTCGTGCGGATTGATGGTTACTTTTCCTGATATTAATTGAGGCAGGTTATAGGCCTTAAATAAATATTGATAAAAGTCCGGATGCTTTTGAGGGAGAATAAAAGGTTTACCTATTTCTCCCTTTTCATTGATATAGGCGATATAAGGGCGGTTATATACACCATCCAGCCTGCGGCTGCTGAATATAATCCATCGGCTGTTGGAGGACCAACTGGTATAACTTTCGGATTGATCCGTATTTAATGCTTCTGCCGAACGCAACTCCTTTGAATGAGTATCATATAAGAAAAGGTCGGAATTTTTATCCCAACTCAGGAAGCAACCACTGGAAGCCACACTGCAAAGGATATATTGCCCGTTAGGGGATATGCTGGGTAATGATACTCCTTTCCCTTTTTGTGTCAGATTGACGAGTGTGTCAACTTGTGGGGAAAAAGTCCGGTTGTCAGCATCAAAACCTATACTGCACAATTGATATTTTACTTGTTCGAAGTTTTGGGGTAAACTATCTACGCGCGGACATGAACAAAAATAGAGTGTTTTTCCATCGGGTGAGAAGACCGGGAAATTTTCCAACTGGTCTTTGGCTGATAGCAAAGGACTGGTATAAACTTCGTTCTTATCGATGTTGTATAAAACGATATCCGAATATAAGTCGTATACTTCTATTAATTTGTCATTTGCTTCAAAAAAAGACATTTGGGTATTATTTGTGGAAAATGCGATATCATTTCCAGACGGATGCCAATATGGATAAACGAAGTTTGAAATGGTATATTGGGTCTGAGTATCCAACTTTGTGATTTTTCCATCTTTGATTAAGAGGGTTCCGGGATTTGTTTTGCGCATATGCAAGACCATTTGATGAGGATCTCTTTGGTTGAAAGAATGACAGTTCATACAGTTGTGCCCTGTTTTATCATTAGAGATAATTTCTGTTTCAGAAAAGGAAGACAGGTTCCGTTGATAAATCCCCATTTGATTCCAGTTGGCATAAGTCGGTTCAATCAGGCGGTATACCAAATAATTGTCGATAGAGTCAGTTGGGACATACCAATGGAAGGATTTGTATTTTAGCCAATGGCCATTTTCCCGGTTATAAACAGATACGGTAATAGAGTCTCCTTTTGCAGCTCCCAAGAGCTGTTTCCATTTTTTTTCAGGTATATCGATATAATCAGATCCGGATATTGTGAATTGATAGCCTTTGGTCGAGAATACAACATGGTTGTTTCCTTCCGGCAGTATCCGGAAATTAAGGGGAGCAATATTGACAGGGATAGTCGCTTCCATATAATCGGGGTAGATGGAGGGTAATTCATTTTGCTGGATAGCTCCGGAAGGTGTCTGGTTGCATCCGCTGGATAGAATAGCTCCTAAAAACAGTATTAAAATCCATTTGCCAGTATGTATGATGTGTCTCATTCTATTATTATTTGTTAGAAGTCATTTTTATGTTGCATATAGAACCAGTAGGAATGTCCGAAAGTCTTTTTCAGTTCTTCCTTTATTTTTTGTTCGGATTGTCCGGATTGGTTGATTTGCAGATATTTGTAGAAGTCTGTTACTACGGCCTGCTGTATCCCCCACTTTTTTATTAATGTGTTGTCGTCGAGCATATAGGCATACATTAGTAAAAACTCCTGATATAAACGGGGAATATCATTGCCAATGCTATATGGTAATCCGGCTATGCAATGCAGGAAATTTTTATAGTCATTGGCCAATATATATTTGGCTAATAAAAAATCAAGGACTTTCCGGTTGTAAGGGTCTTCCTTATGTTTGCAAGTTACATTATAAAGCATTTCTTTGGCAAGGAAAGAATTATTTTCCGTATACCGGTCAATTTTTGATTGTATCTCTTGCCGATAGTTGCTGCCCTGTATCGCCTGTTCCATTTTTTCAGCTTGTTCCCTATAAAATAAGGTCTGTTTCAAAACTTGTACATATTTCATGCCGGCCTTGGCATTTCCACGGACAGTTTCCAATTCAGCCAGTCGCAGGTAGATGAAAGGAGAGGCAGATAATGGGGATTGTGTATTTGCCATAAACAGATAAGCGCGTGCGGCGTTATACATGTCTAAATGGTAGTAGGATTCACCGGTAAGGAACATCGGGAGATAACTGGATGTCCAAAATTCGTTGACTTCCGGACGTTGGGAGAAGTTCATCATTTTGTCCGGTAATAATCCTTGGTTTAGTAAAGCTATATTTACATAAGATACAAATACCTGATTATGGAACGGTTGTTTTTCTGCTATTTGTACTATTTGTTGCCAATCTTGCTTTTTCAGAAGATGGTCCAGCCTGTAGATGGTTTCTTCCCGCTGGTTTTTATTATATTGTAAAGCGACGATTGTGCCGATGAAAATACCAATAAAGAGAAGGCTTCCGGTCTTTTCCGGGTATTTTATACCGGAAAGGAGTTTTCCGGTACTTTTAGTTAATAAAAGGAGTATTGCAGGAGTGAAAAGGAGCCACCAAAGTAAGTCCGGAATCGTATTCCCTTTATAAAAAGCTGTACCAATCCATGTATGATTCCAGGGTAATGGGATGAAATACTGTCGGACAACCAATGGAAGCACGAGAGAAAAAAGGAGAAGCACGGATATATATGGAATGTTTTTCTTTTCTTGTAGCAAATGACCCGCCAATAGTAGGAGAGTATAGGTTATCAATCCTCCACCGGTAATGGCGTACAGGATTGGCATAAAAAACAATGTTATCAGGTACTTATACCATTTATCCGGCAATAAGGCCGTCAACCAAACAAATAACATGGCTATTATTGTGGCAAGTAACCCTCCGGCCTGTGCATTTATATCCATAAAAAACAGTGTGAAGAGTGCAGGTAGAATCAAGCTAAATGCAGTTCCGTTTTTTATGTGCCATGCTATCTCTATCTTTTTCTGAAGAAAGAATAAAAGAAATAGCAAAGAGGAGATGATTAAACCTGCCGCATGGTTGAATATATAAAACTGTGTAATAAAGGAACCAATGTAGTTGGCCAGTCCCCCCGGTCTTTCTATCAGAGTGAGGAAATAAAAGTTTGTAAACTGGAATATTTGTAATTGCTCGGTGTATAACAGATGGTAGTTATAAAAAAAGCAGAGGAAAATAGCAATATACAGGAAGAATGCTGCATATCCGTATTTCAGGAATACTGATTGTATAGGATGTCTTTTGTTTACCATGGATTCTCGAAGTCTTTTGCAGTAAACCGTTTATTACGTTCTGTGAATGATGTGGCGTTGTCTTTTTTCCTGCCGGCTGTAAACAAACGGTATAGTAATGCCACAGGGGTTAGGAGCAGGAAATAGACCGTGCCTAATATGAGTGGTGAGCAAATCCGGTTTAGTAACATTCCGAATTTACTCCATATGGAAAGGATCTGTTGAGCTATTTGTCGGATAACAGGCATATTTGTTCGTTTTAAAATAACGCATAAATGAAAGGAGCCAGAACCGTATTACCGGTAGCCAGTAGTAACATACCTATTAGCAATAGAAAAATAATCAATGGCATTAGCCACCATTTTTTTCTTTCCCGGAAAAACATGAATAAGTCTTTTATAAATTCCATATTATCTTTTGTATTGTGTTTTATCGAAAATCGTATTACCTATTACTAAATAATTCATATCTGTCGCGATGAAGCAATCGAGCGCATCTTCAGGGGTACAGACTATCGGTTCTCCTCTTACATTGAAGCTGGTATTGATTAGCATGGGACATCCTGTTTGTTGTTTAAACGTTGTCAGAAGAGACCAGAATAACGGATTCGTTTTACGGTCGACGGTCTGTAAACGTGAAGAAAAATCAACGTGTGTAATCGATGGAAAATCCGATTTGGGAACACTAAGTTTTTCCATAACGGATAATTGGGTATAGTTGTCCGGAAGTGTTTTTTTATAATTGCCTTTAATATCCGTAGTGAGCAGCATATAATCCGATTCCGTAGGACTATCGAAATACAATGCCGCATCTTCTTTACATATGGCTGGGGCAAAAGGCCGAAAACTTTCCCTGAATTTAATCTTTACATTCACTTGTTGCTGCATCTCTGGATAACGTGGGTCTGCTAATATACTGCGGTTTCCTAAAGCTCTCGGACCAAATTCCATTCTCCCCTGAAACCAACCGATACAGTTTCCTTCTGATAGTCTTTTAGCTGTATAGTGACAGAGCAGTTCACTATTTTCGAAGGTCTGGAACGGTATATTTTTATCTTTTGCTATCCGGTGTACTTCTTCGTCTGTGTATTCCGGTCCTAAAAGGGCTCCTTGCATAGAGTCGAATGCCGGATTTTTTCGTTCGTTCCCTGCATAAATATAATAAGCGGCTAAGGCTGCCCCTAAAGCCCCTCCGGCATCGCCCGCGGCCGGTTGGATAAATAGGTTGTCGAATAATCCGGATTTGACTATTTTGCTATTAGCAACACAGTTCAGGGCAACTCCACCGGCGAGGCACAGGGATGAATATGGGGTTTGTTTGCGGGCTTCAGCTGTTAGTTTTAACAGGATTTCTTCCGTTATCATCTGAACTGCACATGCCAGGCTGCAATGGTTCGCTCCTAAAGCTGTTTCTGGTTTCCGGCGTGGAAAACCGAACAATTTTTCCCATTTTTTATTTTGCACCATTGTCAACCCTTTCTGATAATTGAAAAATTTCAGATTCAGGGTAATGGAACCATCCGGATGAATGGAAAGTAATCGGTCTTTTATCAACCGGACAAAATGGAGTGTCGTTTCTGACTGCCGGTCTCCGTAAGGAGCTAACCCCATTAATTTATATTCTCCGGAGTTTACCCGGAATCCGAGATAATAGGTAAAAGCAGAGTAGAACAGGCCGACAGAGTCAGGGAAATGCATTTCTTTAATAATCCGGATTGTATTTTCATATCCGGCGGCAAGAGATAAAGTAGCCCATTCTCCAACACCGTCAATTGTCAGGATAGCCGCTTCTTTGTATGGAGATGCAAAAAAAGCGGACGCAGCATGTGCTAAATGATGTTCCGTAAAAAGCAGTCTGGTCTGTTGTTCATTGTAATCTCCCAGCTTATGCAATTCTTTCCTTAACATCCTCTTGAAAAACATTTTTTCTTTAATCCAGACAGGGATACCTTTCAAGAAGGGCAGGACGCCTTTTGGTGCATGCCGGTAGAAGGTTTCCAATATACGTTCAAACTTAAGGAATGGTTTGTCGTAAAATACAATAATATCAATGGATGATAGCGGAATGGAAGCCGCTTCCAAACAATAACGAATTGCTTGGCAAGGAAAAGATGCGTCATTTTTCTTTCTGGAAAAACGCTCTTCTTGTGCTGCTGCTATGATTGTTCCGTTTTTTATCAAAGCGGCAGCCGAATCGTGGTAATATGCTGATATCCCTAATATAAACATCTTGTTTCCTTATGATTGTCTTACTTCTTGCAATATTTTGTTTCGATATAGTTCTGCTGCTTCCGTGTTGCCGATTCGCGTGTAAATCTGTTCGATTTTCCGGTAGATATCCGCAGATGGCATCTCTTTCAATTGCTTTTTATATTGGATAATTGCAGAGCAATATGCTTGTAGTTTTCTGAAGTTCATCGTTGTTTCATTATGAGAAATAGCATATTCCATGTATTGCAGGGCTATTTCCGGTTTGTCGAGACGGAGAGCTGTGGATATAATTTCTTTAGCTCCGGAGAAACTTTTCTGCAGGAAGAAACTTTTCTGATAATAGGCTAATGCGTCTTCGTATTTATGCATGATTGTGCATAGATCGCCGGCTGAGGTTTGAAACTGTGTGTCATATTCATTATCTAACATGCGAACTTTCATTATGTCCAGGGCTAATGGATAATTTTTGACAGATAGAGCATATTGATAAAGAGCATCCATCGATTTATACCAGTTTTTTTCTTTAGCATACTGCATAGACAGTTTTTCAACAGGTGTTTCAATTTTAAACGTATCTATTCCTTTCTCATAAAAGGGAAATCCTTGTTTTAAACGGGCACAAGAATAAACTCCGACCAATGAATCGAATGCTAAAGCGGGGAAGGAGGTTAAACTACTATCCGATATAGTGTAGCTATTCATATTTCCAGAACGGAAAAAACCTGATACTTCCATTTCTTTTAAAAAGCTTTTAGCGATTAACCGATGTCCTTCTATTGTTGGATGTACATGTTCCAATAGTAACTTATATCCGGGAATACCGTCTGTTGATGCATGCTGGAAATCAGTTTCCGAATTTACCTGATAGACATTATTGAACTGCCGGGATAATGATTCCACTACTTCATTGATTTCATCAGGAGCCCGAAACCTTAATCCGTCCTTTTGTTTGGCCTCGTTAAAACGGGTTAGAGCTTGTTCTTTTTCTCCCAACGCCAGTTTTACTTTTCCCCATAAATAGGCACAATCGGCGTTAGCCGGATCTTGGTCATAAAGACCAGCTAAGATTGAGTCGGCTGTTTTTGTTTGTCCGGAACTCAGTTTGGTACTGGCAAGCTCCAGCTGTTTATAAAAAGAAAGAGAATCTGTTTTTTCTGATAACAAACTTCTGAATGGATATTGGTCTTTCAGGTTGGTTGCAACCGTAGACCAGAAGACGGGGATGTTATTTTTTTTTAAGATAGTTAACAGGTCTTGCATGTTTCTCTCAAATTGATAAATGCCTTTATAGAAGGTAGAACTTTGGTATTTTATGAGTTGGTCTTTTACCACATATTTCATTAAATTATCCGTCTTATTATCCGCTGATTTTTTGAAGGTATTACTCAAGTTTTCCAATAATTGTACGAGTTTAGTCTGCCGTAAGCGAATAATTGTACGTACTATCGCTGTATTTTTCCCAAATGTGTTGGTTGAACTGACGCCCAGGGCTCCATAATATTCATTGTGTCCTCCGTAAATGAGGATTGCATCCGGTTCGTATGCTGCCAGTCCTTTCCCAAAATCGTAGAAGGTGTATGAGTTGATGGCTGTTAAGGATAAGTTTATTATTTCTATATTTTTCTGTGGATTGTTTTTTTGCAATTCATATTTCAGCATTCGTTGAAAAGAGATATTGTTCGGATAGGGAAAACCGAGCGCGGCAGATTCTCCCAATACAAACATGCGAATTGTATTTATGTCTTTTTTCTTTTTGAAAAACTCTATGTTGCCGGTGGTTGCTTGAGAGCTTGTGAAATAACGCTTGCTTATATTTTTGTTCATATAGAGATACTTTCCATCTGGTGTTGTTAAGAAAATATCATCCAGATTAGTACCGTAATGTATATAACGTAGCCCTGCTTCGATGAGAAGTAAGAGAACAAAAGGAAGTAATAAGCTGAATAGTAACCAGTATAGAGTTTTTATTCTGTTCATTGTGTTTATCTGGTAAATTGTGATGACTGAGTTCTCCTTGAACTATAACCGTTCATTCTTGGATAAACATAATATCTCGGCTTTGTTCCTGTATGAACAGCGCGAGGACCTGGATGATTACATTTCAGCTTACCGTCAATTTGCGATTGATGCTTTGGACCAGATTAATGCCGGTATGGACAAGAACAAGACAAATAACGGGGTGGAAAGTGAACTTGCGAATGTTTCTTTCGTCGGACGTATCAATTACGACTACATGAGTAAATATTTGTTTGAGTTTGCATTCAGGGAAGACGGTTCAGCCAAGTTTTATAAAAATAACCGTTGGGGATTCTTCCCGAGTGTATCTGTTGGTTGGCGTATTTCAGAAGAAGCTTTTGTAAAAAACAATACTTCCATATTCGATAATTTGAAGTTGCGTGCATCATATGGTGTGATGGGGGACGACCAGGCTTTGGATAAAGATGGCAATCCGACAGTTAAGCCTTTCCAGTATCTTACAGGATATAATTATCCGGGAGGAACCAATTATATTTTTGGGAGTGATGTTATAAACAGTGTGATTACTAAAGGGTTGGCAAACCTGGATTATACCTGGCTTACTTCTAAAATTGTGAATGTGGGTATTGATGCTTCGTTATGGAACCGTATGTTGGAAGTCAACTTTGATGTATTTTATCGTAAAAGAGATGGGTTGATTGCTTATCGTTCAGGTTCTTTACCTAATACTTTTGGAGCTTCTTTTCCACAGGAAAACTTGAATAGCGATGATTATCGCGGTTTTGAGTTGGTATTAGGGCATACTAATAAAGTCGGAGACTGGACTTATTCCGTAAAAGGAAACATGTCGTTCACTCGTGTAAAAGACCGTCATGTGGAGCAGGCTGATCCTATTAATTCTTATACGAATTGGAGAAATAATAAAACTGATAGATGGCAGAATATGGAATTCGGCTATAAATGCGTCGGTCAGTTCCAGAATCAAAATGAAATCAATACTTGGGCTGTTCAGGATGGAGCCGGTAACACAACACTTATGCCTGGCGATTTGATGTATGATGATTTCAATGGAGATGGTGTTATCAATGAATATGACCTTCAGCCGATTAGCCGTAGTAATACTCCGGAAATTTATTTTGGATTGGATCTGTCTGCTTCATGGAAAGGCTTTGACCTGTCTGTCTTAATGCAAGGTGCAGCCAATTACAATACGTATATGACAGGTATTATGGGAGCTGCTTTGTTTAATGGTTCCAGTGCTTTGGAATGCTTTATGGACAGATGGCATCGTTCGGACCCTTACAATCCTGATTCTGAGTGGATTCCAGGAAAATATCCATCAACTTATAACTCTGGGAAAACTTCTAATAACAGAATGTCCTCGTTCAATAGTATTAGTTCTTACTACTTGCGTGTAAAGAACTTGGAATTTGGATACACGTTCCCTAATAAATGGATGAGTAAAGTAGGCATCAGCAACTTACGGTTATATGTATCTGGTAATAACTTGCTGACTTTCGATAATCTGCCTTTTGGCGATCCGGAAGCTCCAAGTAGTGACCGTATCCTCTATCCGCAGTTGAGAATCTGGAATATAGGTGTTAATGTTTCTTTTTAATTGATTGAATATGAAAGGTTTAAAATCTTTAATAATAATAGCTGTTAGCGGATTATTAGCTTTTTCGTCCTGCATCAACGATTTTCTGGATAGAAAGCCATTGGATGTTATATCCGATGATGATGTGTGGGCAAATGAAAGTGCCATCCAGGCTTATATGGCAGGGATGTATGAAAAAATGTTTGTGGAACCTCATGGATGGTTGCTAAACTGGGGTACTTTAGGTCATTATACAGATGAATCTATGCGTAGTTATTCATGGGGGCATCCTTATACTCCAACTTTTCCGGATAGTTTTATGAGTGATTTTGATGGCTCCGGAGATTTTTGGTCAACCAGTTATAAAAACATACGCATTGTAAATGAATTTTTCCAGAAACTACCGACTTCCAGTGTATCGGAAGATTTAAAAAAGCGTTATGAAGCGGAAGCTCATTTTATTCGTGCTTTTTATTATTTCGGTCTGGCTAAACGTTTCGGAGGTGTTCCTTTGTTAAAAGAAGTTCAGGAATATTCCGGTGGTAATATTGAAGAGCTGAAAATTCCGAGAAATACAGAAGAAGAAACCTGGAATTTTATCGGTGACGAATGTGATTTAGCGATGAAAGATCTACCGGAGAGCTACCCGGCTACCGATCAGTTTCGTGCAACAAAATATGCTGCTGCCGCACTGAAATCACGTGCCATGTTGTATGCCGGTTCTATCAGCAAATATGGTAGTGTCCAGTTGAATGGTTTAGTGGGTATTTCTGCAGATAAAGCTGATGATTTCTTTGAAAAATCATTTGCGGCATCGGAAATTATTATCGGCTCAAAGAAGTTTGATTTATATGAAAAAAATGACGACAAAGCTGCGAATTATCAAAACTTGTTCCTTGATAAAACATTACATGAAGAGGCTATTTATGTAAAAGCATATTCCGTACCGGATAAAGGACATAATTTTGATTATGCTATGGCTGCTCCTTCTTTCAAGATAGACTGGGGTACTAACACAAGTCCGACATTGGAGTTGGTAGAAGCTTACGAATATGTAGACGGAACTCCTGGTACGTTGAAAACAGAAAATAATGGTAAAGCTATTTATTATGATAATGCAGACGATATCTTTAAAAATAAAGACCCGCGTTTCTTTGCTTCTGTTTTATATCCGAATTGCCCATGGCAGAATAGTGTTGTTGAAATCAGACGTGGTATAATTAACAGTGAGGGAAAGAAAATCGAAGCTACGGCATTTGCAGATAAGTTTCCGGAGGATCCAACTCTGACTACCAGTGGCAAAGATGGTTTGGTTATGCAGGGAGACTGTAGCCGTACCGGATTCTATATTAAAAAATTTATGGACCCGGCAAATCGTGTTGAACAAGATCGCTCGGAAACGAATTTTATGGTGTTCCGCTATGCTGAAACCTTGTTGAATTATGCAGAGGCAGCTATCGAATTAGGGAAAGCAGATTTAGCTTTGCCTAAAATAAATGATGTTCGTAAACGTGCCGGAATCAAGCAAAAATCGGCTGTTACACTTGAGGATGTGCGGCATGAACGCCAGGTTGAGCTAGCATTTGAAAATTTGAGGTTCTGGGACCTGATACGTTGGAGAACTGCAACCAAAGTAATGAATAACACTACTTTCTCGGCTTTGATTCCCTGGCTGGACTATAAGACTAAGAAATATACTTTTGATAAAGGTCCAAATACATTGCAATTGCCGAAAACATTCCTTGATAAAAACTATTATCAACCGATACCGGAGGTTAACAAGAACGACTTATTGATTCAAAACCCAGGTTTCTAATTGTTTAAAAAGAAATATATGCGAAAAATATTATTTTTAGCCGTTGCCCTTTGCGGACTGGTGGGATTCCAGGCTTGTAGTTTGGATAATTATGATAAACCGTCCGCCTCTTTAACAGGGGCTTTAGTGGATTCGGAAACAAATGAGAATATGCCTTGCCAATATCAAAATGGTTCCAGAATCCGTATCTATGAATTTTATAATGGACAATGGTCAAATCAACCGAATGATTTTTACACGAAGCAGGATGGTACGTTTACTAATAATGCTATCTTCCCCGGTAAATATCAGATTGTAGCAGAAGGACCGTTTGAGACACTGGATAAAGTGGAAGTGGAGATTTCCGGTGCAACTGCATTGGAATTAAAAGTTATTCCTTTCCTTCGTATTTCAGCAAATGCAACTGCTACGGGAACATCTGTGAAAATGACTGCAAATATTGCACAATCAGCAGGTAAACATGCGATTAAAGCAGTTGAATTCTACTGTGGAAAAACACCCTATGTAGATAAGAATACAAATGATAAAAAGGAGGAAATTGATTTGTCTGGAATGACTGATGAGCAGATTATTGCATCAACATTACAGGCTGAATTTACTGAATTAAAGAGTGGGAGTACTTTGTATTTCAGAGTAGGCGCTTTAGGTAATAATCCGGGAAACTATTATAATTACAGTAAAGTAATTGAAGTAACAATCCCTTGATTTGTTTTTGAGAGGGGGGATTTATATTCTCCCTCTTCGAATCATATTATTTTGTACTTTTGTTGACTGAGTTCAAGGAGAACTGAAGTAAGTTTTGTTCGCTTGTGTAGTCTTTGCGATACAAATTGGATGGTGAATTTCCTGTAAAGACTTTTTCGTATTTGTTATTGGGTTGATCATACGAATACAAATAAAACTCTTTTGCGAAGTTTTTATATTCTTCAACTTTAGTCAGATAAGAAAACATTACTTTGGCGGATAGACCGGGTACAAACGGCATATCGTATTTCAAAGAGAATGATCCGTTAAATAATTTTTTCTTTTCTTTCCGGTATCCGGATACGTCTGCATCTGCACGTGCCAATGGATTTTGGAAGTTAGTCAAACCATAATGCTCTCCTTCTTCATCATTTGCATATGGAGAAAATGTCGGAAGCATACGAGTGATACCATGTATGATATAGGTATCTTCGTCGAATGGTGACATTTTATTTTCAACGTGCCCGCCTAATTGTACGTCTGCAGTTAAGTATTTTGCAATTTTTGCAGAAATATTGGAACGGAAGTTATAGCGGCTGAAGTTCAGGTCTTTTGTAGAATAAATACCTTCCTGATCAAGATATCCGACAGATGCGAAATATTTGATGTCTTCACTACCACCATTGATATTGATGTTGTGTTGAGTCTGAGGAGCATTTTTGCGAGTCAGGATGTCTTTCCAGTTATAACTTCGGTAACCATCTTGTGTGCCTTCACGGAAAAGTGCCAGTTTTTCCGGTCCGTAAATAGGACTGTTGCCATGATTAATAGCATCTTCATCTACTAGTTCTGCATATTGGGCAGCATTTACAACGTCAGGATAATTTGTAAAGCTCTGAAAGCCTACAGAACCATTGTAGGTAATTTTTGCTTTTCCTGCGGAACCTTTTTTAGTGGTGATTAATACAACACCATTACCAGCCTTCACGCCATAAATTGCAGCAGCAGCATCTTTCAATACGGAAATACTTTCGATTTCGTTCGGGTCAACCTGAAATCCCGGTTGCTCAATACCGTCTACCAGAATTAATGGTTTACCGAAACCACGAATATCTACAGAGGATTCTTGTCCCGGCATACCACCTGTGTTTTGGACACGTACACCGGGAAGGCGTCCTACCAAGGCATTACTGATATTCGCAACCGGAGCCTGTGTGATTTCGTCGGCACCAATAGCTGTAACAGCACCTGTAACAGTTACTTTCTTTTGTGTTCCGTAACCAACCACAACGACTTCTTCCAGTTTTTGAGTGTCTTCTTTTAGCGTAACTGTGATTTTAGATTTACCGGCAACATTTACTTCCATGCTGTTATAACCGATAAAAGAAATAACAAGTGTTGCATTGTTTGGAACATTTAAGCTGAATGCTCCGTCTAAGTCTGTCATAGTGCCATTTGTTGTGCCTTTTTGAACAACATTAGCACCGATGATGGGTTCGCCTGTCTCATCTAAAATAGTCCCTGTTATTTGGCGTGTCGCTTGTTGAGGCACAGGGGATGACGGCGTTTGTTCTGATACTTGTCCCAGCATTGTGCGATTTGCTGAAACTCCTGTGGGGACCGTTTGTACATCGGATGCTATAACTTGCGTCAGGCTGAAAGGAAGTAACAATGCGGTCATTTTCACAATTTTCATAGTCCTGCTGAAACTATTATAAAAAACATATTTTATTAACAAAAAAAGGTGTCTATGATGAAAAAGTTAACATTAGTAATGCTATTCCTTTTAGTCGGGATCGGTATGGTGATTGCCCAGACGAAGGAAGTGACAGGTACTGTTATTTCCGCAGAAGACAATGAGCCGATTATTGGTGCTTCTGTAATGGTGAAAGGTACAACCATCGGTACGGTAACGGATGTAAATGGAGCTTTCTCTTTGGAAGTGCCCAATGCAACAAAAGTATTGACATTCTCTTTTGTCGGAATGGTAGGAAAGGATGTTCCGGTTCAAAACGTGATGCGCGTAGTCTTAAATACAGCTTTAACGGAGTTGGATGAAGTAATGGTCGTAGCTTACGGGACTGTTAAAAAATCATCGTTTACGGGTTCTGCAGCCAATATTAAGTCGGAAAAACTGGAAAACCTTCAAGCGGCCTCATTAACAAAAGCATTGGAAGGAGCGGCTCCCGGTATTCAAGTAACAGGAAGTACCGGTATGCCGGGAGATAATGCAAAAATCCAAATCCGCGGCATTGGTTCGGTGAATGCCTCGAACGATCCGTTGTATGTTGTTGACGGTGCTCCTTTTGATGGTGACATCAGTACGATCAATACGGAAGACATTGCCAGTATTACCGTTTTGAAAGATGCCACATCTGCTGCCTTGTACGGAGCCCGTGGTGCAAACGGTGTGATTATGATCACGACAAAAAAAGGTACGTCCGGCAAAGTGCAACTGAATGCGAAAGTCAATCTGGGTGTCGTTTCACGTGCCATTCCTGAATATAACCGTGTAAGTACAGGCGAATACTATGAATTGATGTGGGAAGGCTGGCGTAATGCGTTGATAAACAACAGTGGTTACACGCCCGAACAAGCTGCTGCCACAGCCAGTGGAGGAGGACCAAACGGTATCGTAGGTAAACTGGGGGGATATAACAGCTATAATGTTGCGAACGACCAACTGATTGGTACGGATGGCAAGCTGAATCCGAATGCACGTTTGCTGTATAACGACGATTGGAATAAGGCTCTGGCACGTACTGCTTTGCGCCAGGAATATAATGTTTCGGTAAATGGGGGGACACAGAATACGACATTCTTTGCCTCTGCTTCCTATACGAATGAAGAAGGAATGGTGAAATGGTCTGATTTCGAACGCTTCACCGGCCGTGTCGGATTAACGAGCCAGATCAATTCCTGGTTGAAAGTGGATGCCGGCTTATCTGGTGCGACTTCCAATCAAAGCGGCTTTCTGGCCGAAGGTCTTTATACGACCAACCCATTCTATTACGGGCGTATGATGGCCCCCATTTATCCCATTTATCAATATGACGGCAATGGCCAAATTATAAAAGATGGCAATGGGGATCCGATGTACGATATGGGAGGCGGTACTTCGCCTTATGCATGGGCTGGCCATACCCGTCAATATGCGCCTAATTCAAACCTGATGGTAACATTGCCCCTTGATGACCGTTCAACGGAACGCAATACGCTTTCGGCACGTGTTTCGGCTGAAATCAAATTCCTGAAAGATTTTACATTGAAAATCTCCGGTAATACAGATATCAGCAACGACTACAAGACCACCTACCAGAACAATATGTATGGTGATGCAGAAGGTGTATCCGGTCGTTCTACCAAGAATTATATCAAAAAGAATTCATATACGTTCAACCAGATTTTAACCTGGAACAAATCGTTCGGCAACCATAACCTGGCACTATTGGCCGGACATGAAAACTATATGTACACCTATCGTTATCTGGAGGCTACCCGTACAGGTTTTACCATCCCAACGACAGAGATCGTTGCCGGTTCCGTTGCCGAAGGTTCGACTTCCTATACGAATGAATACAGTTTGGAAGGCTATCTGTTCCAGGCTAATTACGATTATGCCAATAAGTACTATTTGTCCGGTTCGTTCCGTTATGATGGGACATCCCGTTTCTACAAGGATGCCCGCTGGGGAGCATTCTGGTCGTTGGGAGCATCCTGGCGTTTGAGTGAAGAAGATTTCATCAAGGATTATACATGGATCGACAATTTGAAACTGAAAGCTTCTTATGGGCAACAAGGGAACGATAATATCCTGGATGAATGGGGGGACCCTATTTATTTCGGTTGGCAAAGTTTGTATTCATTCGATGACAAAAATAATGGGAACCTGAACGGAGCTGTCCATAGCCAACTCTTAAACAAAAAGCTGGAATGGGAAAAGAACTCTAATCTGAATGTGGGGGTTGAATTTTCCATGTTCAATTTCCTCCGTGGTGAGATAGACGTATTCAACCGCGTATCCAGCAACCTGTTATTCAAAGCCCCGAAACCGCAATCGACCGGTATTGAATATATGTGGCAAAATATCGGAACGATGCGTAACACAGGATTGGAAGTCATGTTGGGATTCGATATTTTCAAAAAGTCCGATTTCCGTTGGAGCTTGGACCTGAATGCCACATTCTTTAGGAACAAGATTACAAAAATGCCGAAAGACTCCGATGGCAAACCGCAGGAAATCATTAACGGAACCAAGAAGCTATCCGAAGGCCATTCAATTTATGAATTCTGGTTGCGGGAATATGCCGGTGTCGATCCTGAAGATGGTAGCGCTTTGTTTTACAAAGATATCGAAGATGGGAATGGAAATGTAACCGGGCGGGAAACGACTAAAGATCAGAATGCTGCCGGCTATTATTATATGGGTGACGCTATTCCCGATTTGTATGGTGGTTTTACGAATAACTTCAGTTATAAAGGTTTCGATTTGTCCATTTTCTTCAGTTATCAGATCGGTGGCAAGATGTACGATTCTAATTACGCCGGTTTGATGCATCCGGGTACATTCGGTACGCATTGGTCTACGGATATTAAGAATCGTTGGCAAAAACCGGGAGATATCACCGATGTCCCTCGTTTGCAGAATAGCTACCCGGCAGCCAGTGCAGCTTCTTCACGCTGGTTGGTTAATGCCAGCTATCTGGCACTGAAGAACGTGACACTTTCTTACACCTTACCGAAATTTATCCAGAACAAATTGGATATGAAGGGATGTAAGGTCTTCTTAACCGGTGATAACCTGTTTTTGTTATGCAAGCGGAAAGGTATGGACCCGCAACAGAATTTTAACGGTACGTCGGATTATACATATGTGCCGAATCGTGTAGTAAGTTTAGGTATTAACGTAACATTCTAAAACATGAATCAAGTAATGAAAAAAATAATTTCATCCATCATATTAGGCACATCCCTGCTGATTGCTCCGGGGTGTGGTGAAGATTATCTGGAGAGAGTTCCGACTAACAGCGTTACGGACGAAAGTCTGTTCTCTACGGTAGAAGGTGCAGAAACGGCTATTAACGGAATTCATCGTTCCACCTATGCATTTTATGATTCCCATGACCGGTTCGGGCAAAAGTCCATTGATATTATTATTGATTTCATGGCAGACGATTTCTTACAACTGGAACGTGGTTACGGTTGGTTCGTAAGCTGGTATCAATACTTGGATAGCCGGAATATCAATTCCGATAATTTGGAATATGCCTGGTCGTATTATTACGATATTATCGACAATGCGAATCTGCTCCTTGAAAATATCGATAAGGCCACCGATGCGGCTTTGAACGAAAACAAAGTGAAAAATATAAAAGGACAGGCGTATGCTTACCGGGCTTATTCTTATTGGCAGTTAGTGCAGATGTTTGCTTATCGCTACGATTATAATGGGAATAACACTCAACCGGGGGTTCCTTTAGTCTTGGACAATAGCGGAGAAGCTAAACCCCGCGCCACAGTCGAAGCGGTATACAAACAGATTTTCAGCGATATCGACCAGGCAATCACGCTGCTGGCCGAATCGGATGTGGACCGCCCGAATAAATCGCATATTAATTTGAATGTCGCTCAAGGTTTTAAAGCCCGTTTTGCCTTGACGACCGGTGATTGGGGCACTGCTGCCGATATGGCACATCAAGCCCGCCAAGGTTATAATCTGACCAGTAATTACAAAAATGGTTGGAATGATTCGAATGATAGCGAATGGATATGGGGAGCTGTTTTGATTGACGAACAACAAACCAGCTACGCTTCTTTCTTTTCGCATGTGGACCCGAATTTCGGGGGATATGCTTCAATGGGAAGCTTCAAATTAGGCAGCACGGAAATTATTGATTATATGGCAGACAGCGACCAACGTAAACAATTGTTTGATAAAGATCGCATCGGTTATAAGTTTACCGGTTTCGGAGAGTGGACAAATGATTATATCTATATGAAATCCGGGGAAATGTACCTGATCGAAGCGGAAGCCTTAGCTCGCCAGGGCAAAAATGCAGAAGCACAAGATGTTATTTTCGAACTTACGAAGAATCGCGACCCGGAAGCTCAAAAGCCGACTGTGACAGGTGATGCCCTGATCCAGCACATTTTGATGGAACGCCGTTGCGATCTGTGGGGAGACGGATTCCGGTTGTTTGACATCAAACGCTTGAATATTGCTATGGATAGACATAACAAAGGCCATAACGAAACGTTCTGGGCTAATGCCGGCTATTTTGAAGCAGGGTCAAAAGAACTTCTGTTCTTAATTCCGAAACAGGAAATGGATGCTAATCCGTTGATGGAGCAGAATCCGTTGTAAGTGCAATGCTGAAAAAACTTCAGCGGTTTTCATTAAGCTGGAGTTCTTAACAATATGGGATATCCCAATATCTAATTTTTAGACACATTTATTAGAAGGTCAGGGTTTGTAGTGATACAGACCCTGATTACTTTTGAATAGTAAATAACTCACAACGGCACTTATCCTATTTTCGCTGTACACGCATTTGTACAGAAGAAATTAATTCCGTTTCTTTGTGCAAAGATTTTTTAGATATGGCAGATGAAGAGCAAATGGTCCTCCGTACAGAGGATTTGGTAAAAAAATATAAGACACGAACCGTAGTTAACCACGTTTCCATCAATGTGAAACAAGGGGAAATTGTGGGATTGCTTGGACCTAACGGGGCAGGTAAAACTACAACTTTCTATATGACTGTCGGTCTCGTAACCCCCAATGAAGGCAAGATATTCCTGAATGATATGGAAATTACCAAGTACCCCGTATATAAACGGGCCCGGAATGGCATTGGATATTTGGCTCAGGAAGCTTCTATCTTCCGTAAAATGACAGTTGAAGATAATATCCGTTCCGTATTGGAAATGACGGAAACAACCACTGAATACCAAAAAGAAAAACTGGAAAGCCTGATTTCCGAATTCGGTTTGAACAAAGTACGCAAGAATTTAGGGGACCAGTTGTCCGGAGGTGAACGCCGTCGTGCCGAAATTGCCCGTTGTCTTGCCATAGACCCTAAATTTATCATGTTGGACGAACCTTTTGCCGGGGTCGACCCTATTGCCGTACAGGATATTCAAAGTATTGTAGCAAAACTAAAACACAAAAATATCGGTATTCTGATTACGGACCATAACGTATATGAAACGTTAAGTATCTGCGACCGTGCCTACTTGCTGTTTGAAGGTAAAGTATTGTTCCAGGGTACAGCTGAACAGCTTGCTGAAAACGAAATCGTACGTGAAAAGTATCTGGGTAAAGACTTCATCCTCCGTAAGAAAGACTTTTAAATCTATCTGTATCCTATAAACCTGACGCGGATATACGGCCCTTTGAAACAGAACAGTCCATATATCCGCATCTATATTTCTATTAATGGAATAAGGTACTACATAGTACGGTCCAAATCTTCTGAAGAAGAAAGAATTACATTCTTTAGAATATAATTTCTCAAATCACTCCAATATCCGGCAAAATCCATCATCAATGTTCCTCCCCTTTGCAAATAAATTGCATTTTCTTTTAAGACACCCAGTCCTTCTTTGCGGAATCGAATCGTATATCCTTCCGGATACGGTATATTCAAGCTTCCTGAATAATCATATCCTGAAGTAAAAAATATAAACCATCGGGTAGGATCTTTTTTTAAAGTTGGCAATATTTCAGGAAAAACTCCTTTAACAACCAGGACTTTTGTTTCCGGATAAGCTTTATAGCGGTCACTTATTGCTACACGAAGACATCCATTTGCTTCAGATGTAGGATTTTGCGTTGTATCATCAGGCCAGTTTATCTGTGGAGCACCTTCTATATATCCTAATTCCCCTTTATTATATCCACGGGTTACCACCACCATTTTTCCTCTTAATTTAGAAATTGGTTGATTCAACAAATCTTTCTCAAACAAAAAATGTTCCCTTCCAAGTTCATCCACATTTTTCTGAAAATTTTCATTATAGATATGTCCCGGACCTTCAGCATTTTCAGCTTTTGCCATTACGACAATAAATTCTCTCGGATTGGATTGTAAGAATGAAATACATGGCTTTGCAAAATCATAAAAATTCATTTCACAATAAAAAGAACCATGAAAAAAGTTCATGTTTTCACTCAAACGGCAATCAAATACACGTACCCCCCATGATAATTGCTCCTCTATATTTAAATCCTGACATTTGACACATCCGGAAGAACTTTTGAAAGTCCCGGCATCATGGGAACCAAAAAGAACTAAATTTGCTAATCTGCTGCTATCAGGATAAAGTCCGATCCATTCATTTTCCTTAACTTCAGAGATTAAAGATTTTGTGGCCAAAACTTCACTTGTCACCTTTCCCTTTTCTAATTGTTCCGTAAAATCTGTACATGACGTAACTAATCCCACGAAAAAACCTAATAGAATAATAATTTTGCGCATAGTTTTTTTAAGATTTAAGTAAAACGATAAAATACTCCTTTTCTATTTTAAATACATGCCAAAAGAGGTAACTACTTAAAGAATAAGCATTCCTTTTCGTTAATAAAACCTATACAGTTTACTAATAAAGCAAAAAGAACTATCTTCACGCCTTTGTTAATAAGTTATGAAAAAATGAAAAAGTGTTTTTACCTCATCTTGACCTTATTGTCTTTTTCTTGTTTTGTCTTAGCCACCCCAATCTCCCGTATTAAAGGAAAAATTGTGGATGCAAGTAATAACAATCCCATAGATGCAGCAGATGTATTCCTTTTCCGGCAAGGAAATGCCAATCCTATATATCAGGCCCTACCTGAAATGGATGGAAGTTTCAATATTCCAGACATCAAAGACGGAACATACAGCTTGTTAATTCGCTTGGTCGGTTACGACCTGTATTCAAAAACCGATATAGAAATCATTCCTTCACGGCAAACAATAGATTTGGGAATTATATCTCTAAAACCTCTTGAAGTAGGATTAGCAGAAGTTGAAATTGTAGCCCAGAAAAAGCAAGTCATTTACAAACTGGACAAAAAAGTAATCAGTGCCTCATCTAATCTACTGGCTGGAGGCGGTTCTGCTGTTGATATTTTAGAAAACACGCCCTCTATCCGTGTAAATGCCGAAGGGGAAGTCACTTTCCGCGGCAGCAGTGGTTTTATGGTTTATGTAGACGGAAAACCGAGTGTTTTCAGCGGTACACAGGCACTGGAGCAAATACCATCCAGCCATATTGAAAATATAGAAATCATCACCACACCATCTGCCCGCCATGATACAGGGGGAGATGTGGGTATTATCAATATTATAACAAAGAAACATAGTCAACACGGCCTCAGTGGTATGGTAAACGTAACCGGAAGCACTTTCCTATCCCGAGGTGTGGACTTTCTACTGGCACAACAAAACAAAGCTTCCCGCTGGTATATCGGAGGAAACTGGAGCGACCGCCTGAGGAAAAGCCATTTCGACCAGGAGAAAACCACGATTGTTTCCGATACTGCCACAACCTCACACTCCAATGGTCCCCGTGAGAGTAATAATTTCGACTATTCATTAAAAGCAGGATGGAGCTATACCCTTCCCCACACAACATTAAATGCAGACCTGCAAGGTGGTTACGGAGGACGTACCCGAAAAGGAGACCTCGATTATACGGAAGTCCGCTCCACCCATAATAATATCACAGGAAACGGGGATTATTATAGCCGGGATGATTATGATTTACATGAGACCTATTTCCAAGGTACTATCGGTGCCAATCATAAGTTTAATGACAAGGGGCATGAATTATCAGCAAGTTTCTATTTGAAATACGGAGGCAACGCGCTTGAATATTTCCAGAGTGACTTGTATAATAAGAACAATGAGCGTGAGCAAGGCCACCGCGCGTGGGAAGATGAACATCGTTGGACTGTCCGGGGAAATCTGGATTACATCTATCCCTATAGTAAAACCGGACATATAGAGACTGGCTACCAATACTTCTCCTATCTGGAAGACGGCGACTACAGTATGCAATTTTGGAATCCGGAGAAAAAAGAATTCTATTGGAGAGATGACATTTATAATACTTTCTACTTCCAACATGGTATTAATTCTATCTATGCTATTATCGGAGACAGTTACAAAGCGTTCGATTTCCAAGTTGGTGTTCGTGGAGAGCATACCCACCGTGTACTACGCAGTTCTATAAAAGGGAAAGACAGGACTTACAACAAATTTGAGTTTTTCCCTTCTTTCCATTTAGGATACAACTTCCCCAAAGAGCATAAGTTGTTGTTCTCTTATTCACGCCGTATCACACGTCCTGAACTATTTTTCATGGAGCCATATATAACTTACCGTGACTTCTACTCTGCTGAAATCGGAAACCCGGACATTCGTTCCGAATATATCAACTCCTTTGAACTGAATTATAAAAAGAACATTGGCGAACATACATTATCTGCAACACTTTTCCACCGTAGCAGGAAAGATAAGATTGAACGTTTACGCGTTCCTTTTCAAGCTGGCGTCACACTAGACTCTATGGCGAATGTGGGACACGACTACTCTACCGGATTAGAATTAAGCGGGCAAGTGCAGGTAACGCGTTGGTGGAATATCAATTTGAACGGAAGCCTTTATCATTATAAAGTAGAGAACCAATATAAACTGGATGGTAAAAACGAAAAGAGTACCAACTACGACATTGTTTGGAATAACTCGTTTGACATCGGTAAAAATACACGTATACAACTGGATGGCAATTTTGTAGGTCCTTCCGTAACCACCCAGGGACGTACGGACGCATTTTGGTATGCAAACCTTGCCGTCCGGCAACAATTAATGAAGCGAAAACTCACAGCTACACTTGCCTTCCGTGATGTCTTTAATTCGGCAAGGTACGTAAGTAATATTACGACTTCGGACTTACAATCCATCACCCATATCCGGCCGAATTATCCTTTAATAACTCTGACATTGAGTTACACATTCAATAACTTCAAAATTAAGGGAAAACAAAGTACGGAAAATCATGATTTATTTGAAGGAACAAATCACTGATTCAGGTGACAGGTGACAGGTGACAGGTGACAGGTGACAGGTGACAGGTGACAGGTGACAGGTG
>UQLN01000002.1 GCA_900541965.1 uncultured Parabacteroides sp.
GATCTGAGAACCCGGCAAGAATGCTTCGATACCGAATACGTCAACGATCATACCGCCCTTCGTACGACATTTAATGTAACCTTTGATGATTTCGTCTTTTTCAAGAGCTTCGTTAACACGATCCCAAGAGCGTGTAGCGCGTGCTTTCTTGTGAGACAGGATCAACTGTCCTTTTTTGTCTTCCTGGTTTTCGATGTAAACTTCTACTTCGTCACCAATTTTCAGATCCGGATTGTAACGGAATTCAGACATCGGAACAACGCCGTCTGATTTGAAACCGATATTAACCACAACTTCACGTTTGTTCATTGCAGTTACAGTTCCCATAACAACTTCTTTGTCCTTAACTGTGTTCAAAGTGTTGTCATACGTCTGTACAAGATCATCCTTGCTTACAGAACCATAAGTTTCGCCCTTTTCCAGAGCATCCCAATCGAAGTTATCGATGGGCTGAATGTTCTTTAAATTTTCCATTCTCTAAATTGTTAATACTTAAGTTTGTTTTAATTAGTAAGTTAGACATTATGTTGTCATCTCTCAAAAATCGGGGCAAAGGTAATGTTTTTTTCTGATACACAAGTGTTTTTATTCAAAGATTCTTCAGAAAACCACAAAACCCATTGCTTTTATAAAAAGTTTGCCCAGATATACTTAGGAGGCTGTATACCTGGGCAATACTTAATCGGATTTATACTTATAATGCTCCGGACATTGAAGGAGGCGCATCCTGTGGTGCACTACCCCAACTCTTATTCGGACGAGGTCCCATTTGCAGTACAAGTTTGCCGCCTTTTTTCATATCATCATGGTGTATCCATGGCTTATTCCACGGCTGGCCATTCAGTGTTGCAGACTGAATATATTTATTCTGGGCTGATACGTTTTTAGCTTCAACAGTGAATGTTTTTCCATTGCCTACATTGATTACAGCTTCCTCAAAAATCGGGCTTCCGATATTGATAGTAGGTTGTCCCGGACATTGCGGATACAGACCCATTGCACTCCATACATACCAGCTGGACATTGCACCGCCATCTTCGTCGCCGCTCAAGCCGAACGGAGTCGTATCATACCACATCTCCATTTGTTGTCTTACCCTGTATTGGGTCTTCCAAGGTTGTCCGGAATAATTATAAAGATAAGTAATATGGAAATCCGGTTCGTTTCCATGCGAATACATACCTACAAGCCCCGACATATCAGGATATTGTGCCTGGAACTGCAATTTATCGACAATCCGGCTATAATCGATTGTAAACAGGGAATCTAATCTTCTGTTGAAAATATCCCGTCCACCCATAAGATTGATCAATCCTTGTACGTCGTGCTGCACATGCCAGGTGTACATCCATGAATTGCCTTCTGCAAAATAAGCTTCACCGGCAAAACCTCCCGAGAACATCGGGTCATACGGTTCAACCCAAGTACCATCTTCCGACTTTGGAGCCATCAAACCGAATTTGGGGTTATAAACATTCTGATAATTATGAGCCCGTTTCATGAAAAGTTCATAATCATCCGTTTTACCTAATGCTTTCGCCATTTGAGCCAGACACCAGTCATCATAGCAATGTTCCAATGTCACAGCAACCGACTGCCTTCTGTGCCATTTATCAACTTCCGGAACATCTTCTTCCACACCGACTTCATCTAACCAGGGACGTTGATACGGCATTTTATTATAATTTATTTTGCCATTGTTACCCCCTCTGTTATAGAATTTGTCCTGCATATACGTTGCCGGATTTATATCTTTACGCACATTCAATGCAGGATAATAGCCTTTGTCAAAATAATGCTGTTCCAACTTTGTAATACCATTGGCCTTTCCGGGAAGAGCTCCGTCTTTCCAAGGTATCATCGTTGCTTCCATTGCATTCTTACGCATTGCCTGATATGCCTTTTCCACATCATAGCCACGCACACCTTTCATATAAGCGTCTACAATAACAGGAGTGGAGTGATGGCCAATCATTGCTCCTGAACTTGGCAACCAACCGGTTTTATCATAAGTCTCCAACCATCCGTTTATCACAGCATCTGTAAGTTCAGGACTTATTAACACCTGAAGAGGATAGGCACATCTGTATGTATCCCAAACATTACCCATTCTTAAAGCACGGGCACGATGCAATGTGGTATAGAATAATGAACGTTGTTTTTCAGTTCCTCCTTTTACTTTAATAAGAGAAAGTTCTTCATTCCATAAATCACGTCCCTTATCTTTTACCTGGTCAAAAGATAGATTACCGATTTCATTTTCAACAAATCCGCGAGCCTCTTCCACACTGTTAGAAGATATACCGATGTTCATCTCTACGGTTTCTTTCTGCGCTTTTGTCGCATAACTTAAATACAAGCCTATATCTTCCCCGGCCTTTGTTTTAGTTTCAGGAGAAATAGTCTGTCCTTCCCATGTACCGCAAGAAACCAACGGCTTATTTAACTTGGCATAAAAATAACGCTTGGTTGAATTGGAATTTCTGTCTCTCAATAACGCTTCGCCTTCTATGACATTATTCTCTTTTACAGAAACACTCGCTTTATTTTTTAAAGCCAAAAGAATGTTTGAGGTTTCATTTTGAGGCAATGTGAAACGGAACAAAACCGTATTCTTTGTCAAAGTGAACTCCGTATTAATATCCGGATCTTCAAGAAGTACCTGATAGTAATAAGGCGTTGCCGTTTCAAGGTCATGGTCAAAAGCCGATGCATTCTGTTCCGCTCCAATCTTCACACTTCCCGTATTAACCATTAAATCTGCTACTCCCAGCGGGAATCCGAATATCTTATCCGAAAAATATTTATCAATAAATCTCGGATTAAATTGAGGGAAAACGGATAGATTTCCATTCGGTACTTTAGTTACCGGACTGGCTCCGGAAGTTTTAGGATTGACTGTCCCGATGTACTGATAGACATAATCAACCAATGGTTTCTCTTTCTCTGCTTTACAGCCGGCAAGCAGCATACACAATAAAACACATGTAAATAATTTAGATTTGTCTTTCATATCAATTAGATTTTATGAATTAAAAAACACGAACTTCTATTTAATTAATTTTCTATACACAACTGCAGCTCCATTACGAGCAATAAACCAGTAACAACATAAATTCCTTTGGGACTCATCGAACTCCTTTAACAGTCCGATACAAATATATTGAAAAGAGAATGAAAAAAACAGAACTAAATAAAATATTTTGCAGATTTTTCTGAGAAATTAGACACAACAAAAAAGCAGCTACAATTTTACTTGTAACTGCTTGATTTCCTTTTGTGGTCCCACTTGGGCTTGAACCAAGGACTCCCTGATTATGAGTCAGGTGCTCTAACCAACTGAGCTATGGGACCTATTCAGAGGCTTGCTCTGAAATCGGGTGCAATATTACGACTTATTATCGAAATATGCAAGCATTAAGATGAAAAAACTTATTTTTCGGCTGCATCTTCTGCAGAAAATTCCATTAAATAAGCCTTAATAAAGTCATCTATTTTACCGTCCATCACCCCATTAACATCCGATGTCTGATAATTGGTACGATGGTCTTTTACCCGGCGGTCGTCAAATACATAACTACGAATCTGAGACCCCCATTCGATTTTCTTCTTGCCTGCCTCGATTTTAGCCTGCTCTTCCATACGGTGCTTCAGTTCCTTATCATAAAGGATGGAACGTAATTGCCGCAAGGCATTCTCACGGTTCTTGGGCTGGTCGCGCGTTTCCGTATTTTCAATTAGGATTTCTTCCTCTTCTCCGGTATACGGGTCTTTATATTGATAACGCAAACGAACACCGGATTCAACCTTGTTTACATTCTGACCACCGGCACCACCCGAACGGAAAGTATCCCATGATATGGCAGCCTGGTCTATTTTTACTTCAATCGTATCATCCACCAAAGGAGTCACAAACACAGAAGCAAAAGATGTCATACGTTTACCTTGGGCATTATAAGGGGAGACACGTACCAAACGATGCACGCCATTCTCACTCTTTAAATAACCATATGCATAATCGCCTTCTATATTTAGCGTTGCCGTTTTAATTCCGGCCTCATCACCTTCCTGATAGTTCGCTACTGAAATCTTGTACCCATTCGCTTCCGCATAACGGGTATACATTCTCAGTAACATGGAAGCCCAGTCCTGACTTTCAGTACCTCCGGCGCCCGAATTGATTTTGAGAACGCAACCCATCTGGTCCGCTTCCTGACGGAGCATATTGCGGAACTCCAGGTTTTCAATCAATTGAAGGGCTTTATTATATGCAACATCAACCTCCTCTTCGGTGATAATTTCCTCCTTTACATATTCATAGGCCAACTGCAACTCCTCGGCCGCATCATGAACCTCATTGTAAAGTTCTATCCACTTCTTCAGTTCTTTCACCTTTTTCATCTGGACCTCTGCCCGTTTGGCATCCTCCCAAAAACCGGGGTCATGTGTACGTAATTCTTCTTCTTCCAACTGGATGGTCTTACCATCTATGTCAAAGATACCCCCTCAGCGCTTGCTCGCGCTCCAACACGTTCTGTAGTTGGTCTGATGTTATCATAATATAAATCTTATTTCATTAAACTTGCGGCAAAGATAGACAAATAGTTGACAGCAGACAACAGCCGGCTTACTCTACATACATTTCCTCTATCAGGTCCGCATATCTACGGAGCACTACAGGTCGACGCAACTTCAATGTATCCGTCAGCTCACCTGTTTCCATACTAAAGGGCTCTGCAAGCAAAACAAAACGCTTGATTTTCTCAAAAGATGCCAGATTTTTCTGGTGCTCTTCCACACGAGCCTCAATAAAACGAATAATATCTCTGTTCTTCACCAGTTCTTCACGGCTTTCGAAAGATAGACCTCGCTCCTTCGCATACTGTTCAAGCAAAGGGTAAGCCGGGACGATCAATGCGCTGACAAACTTACGCTGGTCGCCTATCACTGCAATTTGCTCTATATAGGAATCACCACTCATCAGCATCTCGATAGCCTGAGGTGCAATATATTTTCCGTTTGATGTCTTATACAAATCCTTTATACGTTCAGTAAAGAACAAAGTATCACCTTCCAAGCGGCCTGCATCCCCTGTCCTGAAAAAGCCATCTTCAGTAAATGCCCTTTTATTTTCGGCAGGTTTATTATAATAACCACTCGTTACGGTCTTACCTTTCACCAATATCTCACTATTGCTTTCATCTATCCTTACTTCCACACCAGGCATAATGGTTCCGATAGAACCGAACTGGAAACCTATTTCAGGATAAAAACAAACGGTCGCAGTCGTTTCACTCAAGCCATATCCATAAATGATAGGGATATTAACAGACTGCAAAAACTCATTAACCGTATCTGACAACGGAGCTCCTGCCACAGGAAAAAAGCGTCCGCGTTCTATACCCAATACTTTTTTCAACAAAGTAAACACCGTATTATTATAGAACTTAAACTTCATGCTCAACCCGCATGGAGGGGTCAAGCCCTTATTTTTATATTCCAGATTATAACGTCTTCCTGTTTCTATAGCATCCAGAAATATCTTTCTCATTGTAGGAGATGCCGAATTAATTTTTTCATGCACCCCTGCATACACTTTTTCCCAAAAACGAGGGACATTACACATTAATGTAGGATGTACTTCCGGCAATGTTTGCTGTATCTTTTTCGGGTCCTGGTTGATAGCCACCTTTACTCCTTTATGTAAGCAGTAATAAGTCCATGCTTTCTCAAAAATATGGGTGAGAGGAAGAAAGCTCATTGATAAATCCTTATCCGTCACCATCGGCAAACGCACGTCATGGATACGCATAGCTTCCAGATAGTTGGAATGATGCAGCATCACCCCTTTCGACTCCCCTGTGGTACCGGATGTATATATAATAGTAGCCAGATCCTCCGGAACGGCTTCTTTCATTCTTACTTTTACAATTGTCTCTGCCTGGTTATTATCTCCCAAACGCAGAAAATCATCAAAATAAATCGATGTCTTATCTTCCGGATTCAGCTTTACGGCAGAATCAAACACAACAATACGGCTAAGGACCTTTGAAGTCTTCTGTACCTTAAATGCATTATTATATTGCAATTGTTCGCCCACAAACAAGGTACGGATGCCGGCATCATTAATAATATACTCTATTTGTCCGGGAGAACTGGTTGCATACATTGGAATTGAAACGGCACGGTTTCCATACGCTCCGAAATCCGTGTACAAACACTGTGGCATGTTCTGAGAATAAATACCGATATTCTCTTGAACTTCTATTCCAAACTCTGCCATCGCCTTGGCAGTCAGCATAACTTTGTCGGAAAATTCTCTCCAGGAGATTTTGGACCATTTTCCGCTTTCATTGTCACGTTGCTTTAACGCCGTACGTGATCCATATTTCTCCGCCTGACGATGAATTAACTCGGCATAGTGGTAATAAATCATGATTCTTTCTTTTGAATTGATGCGGCAAATGTACTCTTTTCTGCTCTAACAGACATGATATTAGCTCATTTTTTACACATAATCACGCAATTTGTGCAATTTACACGTTAAAATAAGATAAATATAGTAGTATGTATTGCATAGTACATAGGCAATACATATATTTGTAACATAATTCAAATTGCAATAATAATAATGAATGCAGAGAACGTAAAATCACAAATGAGAAAAGGGACACTGGAATATTGCATTCTATTGCTCCTGCGCAAAGAGCCGGCGTATACCTCTGACATCATCCAGAAGTTACAAGAAGCCAAACTGATTGTAGTGGAAGGTACCCTATATCCTCTCTTAACCCGCTTGAAAAACAGCGAATTGTTAAGCTATCAATGGATAGAATCTACACAAGGTCCGCCCAGAAAATATTACCAGCTTACCCCCAAAGGAGAAGAGTTTCTCGGAGAACTGGAAACATCCTGGCAGGAACTGAATGATACAATAAACCACATCAGAAACAATTAAAACAAAAGACAATGAAAAAGACATTGACAGTTAATTTGGGAGGGACCGTTTTCCACATTGATGAAGATGCATATCAGTTATTAGATAAATATCTTTCCAACCTCCGCATTCACTTCCGCAAAGAAGAAGGCTCGGAGGAAATCATGAACGATTTTGAAATGCGTATCTCGGAGTTATTCAACGAACGGACACGGTTGGGATACGAAGTCATCACCATCGAACATGTAGAGAATGTGATTAAGCGAATGGGGAAACCGGAAGAGATTTTCGATCACGAAGAAGAAGACAAGGAAGAACCGAAAACACATACCACCTTTCAGGAGAATGAAGGGCAAACCGGCAAGAAGCGGTTGATGAGAGATCCGGATAACCGTATCTTAGGAGGTGTTGCCGGAGGTATTGCTGCTTATATGGGATGGGACGTAACAGCAATTCGCTTAGCAATGATTCTATTATTACTAATACCCGTCGCTCCTGTTTTTCCTACTGTAACCATTTATGTCATCTTATGGTTAGTGATGCCACTGGCACGTACAGCCGCTGACAAATTAATTATGAGAGGTAAAAGTGTCACTCTTGAAAATATAGGAAAGACGGTTACCGACGGTTTCGAAAAGGTATCCAGCAAAACAAACGAATTCATTCATTCGGAGCAACCACGCAGCTTTCTGCAAAAATTGGCCGATTTATTCGTAATGGCAATCGGCTTTATCTTGAAATTCCTTGCAATACTGTTTGCTATCATATTAATGCCGGTTTTGCTGCTAATCGTTTTCGTTTTAGTTGCAGTTGCTTTTGCTCTGTTAGTCGGAGGAACAGGCGTACTCTATCATTTATCCCCATTCGGAATGAACCTGTACTCCGGAGCTCCTGTATGGTTAACAATTATGGGCTGTATCGGAACTATCCTACTGATTGGCATCCCGGTATTCTCTTTGTTGTACGCTGTATGCGGACAATTATTCAAACTGAAATCTATGCCGACATCCGCCAGATGGACATTACTGGTGTTATGGATAATTTCGCTGATTTTATGTACCGTATATTTTTACCAAACAGGAATCAACGGCTGGAGTCCCTGGGAGAATTTATTTACCATTTAAACAACACAAATAACAGCAGACATCATGAAAAAATCAAAATTATGGATCACCCCGTTCTTGTTTCTATTGATTGTAGCAACAACATCATGCAACATACGGACATTAAGGGGAGACGGAAACGTTGTCAGCCGCGATATTTCTATCAGCAGCTACAATGAAATACAAATACAAGGAAGCAATATCGATCTGAATTATACACAATCGAACGATGCCCCATCCTTGAAAATAGAATGCGACCAGAATATTCTGGAGGCATTGCGCACTGAAGTCATAGACGGAGAGTTAATTATCCGTCCTAAAAACAGACAGGAACAGATAGCTCCTACCCGCTTCGTTATAACAACAAATTCATCCGCATTGAAAGAGTTCAAAATGGCAGGCAGCGGGAATAGCCATCTAACGGGTTCCATACAAGGAGATGAAATGAAACTTGAATTGGCAGGCAGCGGAACCATAACAGTTGATTCGCTTCTTGTCGATAAGTTAAACTGCGAAATAGCAGGAAGCGGTGATATTATCCTGTATGGTAAAAGTAATCATACGGATGCCGAAATGGCTGGAAGTTGCAAACTAAAAGCATTTGACCTGCAAACGGAATCATTAAATGCAAAAATGGCGGGTAGCAACAACATCGAAATCACAGTAAACAAAGAAATTTCCGTTAAAATAGCCGGAAGCGGCAATGTCCGTTATAAAGGGAATGCAGATGTTATAAAACAAAAGATAGCCGGAAGCGGTTCCATTTCCAAAGTAGAATAAATTATCCGTGATTTCTATTTCATTGTGTGTATAAATAAAGAAGGCCGTCCCGTCCCGGGAGGGCCTTTCTTCTAAGGCTAACAAATTTATGAGTAAAAACCACTAATGAATCATTTTTACAATGTAACTTTCTGCAACGAGTATCAATCTCTAAATAGAAAGAAACAGTTGCAAATATACGTAAAGTTTCTTGAAAAAAAATATTTTTTCAATATTTACTTAAAAGCGTTTCTAACGCGTACAGCCACATCTTCAAGCGCTTCGTGAGTCATCTCCAGTTTTTTTCCTCCGAAATACATATCAGATTCCTTTGTAATAGGAATCAAATGAATATGCGCATGAGGCACTTCCAACCCCATAACTGCGATACCTACACGTTTGCATTCAATAGCGGTTTCTTGTGCTCGAGCCACACGTTTGGCAAACGCCATCATACGACCGAGCATTGTATCGTCTATATCAAATATATAATCTACTTCTTTTTTGGGAATTACCAATGTATGTCCCACCGCAACCGGATTAATATCCAGGAAGGCAAAAAATTCATCGTCTTCCGCAATTTTATGGCTGGGGATTTTTCCTTCCCACAATTCTACTGAATATAGATGCCATAACTATTTTATTTTAAAGCGATATTTCCATGATTTCAAAACTCATAACACCGGAAGGAACTTTAATTTCAGCGATCTCTCCCACCTTTTTACCAAGCAAGCCTTTAGCAATAGGAGTACTAATCGCTATCTTGTTTTCTTTCAGGTTTGCTTCCGTATCCGATACCAGTGTATAAGTCATTTCCATGTTATTCTTTGTATTTTTAATCCTTACCTTATTCAAGATCTGGACAACATCGGTAGACACGCGCGACTCGTCAATCAAACGGGCATTTGCAATCAGCCCTTTCAATTGAGCGATTTTACTTTCCAGAAGACCCTGAGCCTCTTTAGCCGCATCATATTCCGCATTTTCAGACAAATCTCCTTTATCGCGGGCTTCAGCAATCTGCCTGATCACTTCCGGACGCTTGTTATTCTCTAAATCGTTTATCTCTGCCAGAATTTTATTATAACCGCTTTCGGTCATATAACTAACAGCTGCCATATTAAATCCTCCTTCTTTATTTAAATTATTATTTATTTACTGAGCAATAAAAAAAAGAATCCCGGCCAACAATCTGGTCGGAACTCCTTTTTCTTCTATTTTAAGACTATGCAAAGATAGTAATTATTTCAATACTTGCAAACAGGCTCAAAGTGCTTTACAACATATAAATCTGAATGTTAGCTTTCATTCACTAAAGCACAGCTTTCACATCAGCTTCCAATTTATCCACATCTTCCACCCGCTTAACCAGATTACCTTTACGATCCAGAATAAAGAGAGCCGGCAAACGTTTCACATTGTACAAACCTGCCACCTGCGAATAAACGGATTCCGGATCACGCACACAAACCCAAGGAAGGTTTGCAGCACCATTCCGCCAGAAATGGAAATCAGAATCCAGTGATATTTGGTATATCTCCAACCCATCTTTATGATAGCTGGTATATAAACCACCCAATGTCATATTCAATGCAGGCGACCATTCGCTCTGGTAAGCGGTAAAGTTAATCAGCACCACTTTGTCTTTAGCTATATCCGATAACTTAACAACCTTTCCATATACATCCGGAAGCTCTATATCAAGAAAACTCACTTCTTTCTGCTCCACCTTCGACAGGTCTACCGGACGCTGAGCACGAAGAACTTTCATCGATTGGAGAGTCAGGTTATACAAATGCTTTGTACGGGGGCTCTCCGGATAATAATGGTCAAAACTGGTCGCCACAGCACCATAAGCCCGCACATCATTCTTATCATACAAATCAAAGAACAATAGTCCGTCTATCTGCTGGAATAATGCAAAATAAGCCGGAGTGGACATCGGAGCCGAATATATATATTTACGAGCAACCTCTTTATAAGCATTGGCGGCTTCCAACACTTTATTGCGATAGGTTGTATCCGAAATCATTTTATCTTCATAATCTTTTCTCAAACGGCTGATTACCTGATTGGCATCCAACTGAGCTAAAGTTATCGCTTTAATCGCTTTACTATTCTCCGAACCTTCCACCGTATAAGAAGTAGCAAACGTTCCTGCATCAGCCATAAACGTAACGGTTTCCGTAGAATCCACAGAAAAATTAATAAACTGATTATTAAGACGTAAACGGTAGAAATCCGGATACTCCGGACGCTTTTCAGTAAACTTGAATTTGCCACCGGCAGATAATTTTACAGAATCAAGCTTCGTTACAGTTGACAGGCCTACATTTTCGATATACATAGTCTGTCCTTCAGCCCCTGCAATAACTCCTTCTACCTTGAATTCCGATGAGTTATGGCAAGCTGACAACAGAAATATACATAAGCCTAACACTGTCAGTAAACGTGTGGATTTTTGTTTCATCATTTCTTTACTTCTTATTTAATAATCCGCTGCAAATATACATTAATTTACAATTGTAGCACTATTATTCATCAAATCTTACCCATTTTTCATAAAAAAAGAGTTCCTATTACGTATTTTATTTTCATTTTCATGCATTTACAGGTAAACTTTCATTACATTTGCACCAATTTTTACAGATAGAAAAATAAGAAGAAGATTATGCTTAATCCAATTAACAAGACGATCGAATTGGCTGATGGAAGAACCATCACCATCGAAACCGGGAAATTGGCCAAACAAGCAGACGGATCTGTTACCGTACGTATGGGTAACACCGTATTGCTGGCAACTGTTTGCGCCGCCAAAGATGCAGTTCCCGGTACTGATTTCATGCCGTTGCAAGTCGAGTACAAAGAAAAATTTTCGGCATTTGGCCGTTTCCCCGGTGGTTTTACAAAAAGAGAAGGAAAAGCTTCCGACTACGAAATCCTTACTTCCCGTTTGGTTGACCGCGCACTTCGTCCACTTTTCCCGGACAATTACCATGCAGAGGTTTATGTAAATATCATCCTGTTCTCTGCAGATGGCGAAGACATGCCGGATGCACTTGCCGGATTAGCAGCCTCTTCCGCACTGGCAGTTTCCGATATACCTTTCAATGGTCCGATTTCTGAAGTCCGTGTTGCCCGCGTTGATGGAAAGTTCGTTGTAAATCCTACTTTCTCTGAATTGGAAAAAGCAGATATCGATATTATGGTAGGTGCAACGCTTGATAACATCATGATGGTTGAAGGTGAAATGAACGAAGTTCAGGAATCCGAAATGCTTGAAGCAATCAAAGTTGCCCATGAAGCAATCAAAGTACAGTGCCAGGCACAGCTCGAATTATCCGAGGCTTGCGGCAAACTGGTAAAACGCGAATATTGCCACGAAGTAAACGATGACGAATTACGCAAAGATGTACACGAAAAATGTTTTGCAAAAGCATATGCCGTAGCAACATCCGGTACAGACAAACACCAGCGTTCCGAAGCATTCGAAGCTGTTGTTGAAGAATACAAGGCTCAGTTCTCCGAAGAAGAACTGACTGACGAAAAAGCAGAGATGATAGCCCGTTACTACCATGATGTGGAAAAAGAAGCAATGCGTCGTGCTATTCTGGATGAAGGCAAACGCCTGGATGGTCGTAAGACTACAGAAATCCGTCCTATCTGGATTGAAACAGATTGCCTGCCCGGGCCTCACGGTTCTGCAGTTTTCACACGTGGTGAAACACAGTCGCTATCTACAGTTACGTTAGGTACAAAAGCCGACGAGAAAATGATAGATGATGTTTTGAACCACGGAAAAGAACGTTTTCTTCTGCATTATAACTTCCCTCCTTTCTCTACCGGTGAAGCAAAAGCTTCCCGTGGCGTAGGTCGTCGTGAAATCGGTCACGGTAACCTTGCACACCGTGCATTGAAACGGATGATTCCGGAAGATTATCCTTATGTAGTGCGTGTTATCTCCGACATTCTGGAATCTAACGGTTCTTCTTCTATGGCAACAGTTTGTGCAGGTACACTGGCATTAAGAGATGCAGGTGTTCCGATGAAGAAACCGGTATCCGGTATCGCAATGGGATTAATCTCAGAAAATAAAGGACAGAATTACGCTATCCTTTCAGATATCTTAGGTGACGAAGACCACTTAGGCGATATGGACTTCAAGGTAACCGGAACTAAAGACGGTATCACTGCAACTCAGATGGATATCAAAGTTGACGGCTTATCATATGAAATCCTTGAAAATGCATTGGCCCAGGCAAGAGAAGGTCGTATGCACATTTTAGGAAAGATTATGGAAGCACAACCTGAAACCCGTTCCGACCTGAAACCTCATGCTCCGAGAATCGAAGCTATGACTATCGGAAAAGAATTCATCGGCGCAGTAATCGGCCCGGGCGGAAAAATTATCCAGGGTATCCAGGAAAAAACAGGTGCTGTTATCACTATTGAAGAAATTGACGGTGCAGGCAGAATTGAAATCTCAGGAACTAATAAAGCAACTATTGATGCTGCCATTCGTTCTATCAAAGAAATCGTAGCTATTCCTGAAATCGGCGAAGTATACGAAGGTAAGATTTCATCTATTATGCCTTACGGTGCCTTTGTCGAATTCATGCCGGGAAAAGACGGCTTGCTGCACATCTCCGAAATAGATTGGAAACGCCTTGAAACTGTTGAACAGGCAGGTTTGAAAGAAGGCGATACAATCTCTGTAAAACTGGTCGACATCGATTCCAAAACAGGTAAGTTCAAACTTTCACACAAAGTTTTATTACCGAAACCGGAAGGTTACGAAGAACGTCCTCCAAGACCGGAAAGAGCTCCGAGACCTAATGGTAACGGAAATGGCCGTGGCCCTCGCCAGGATCGTGGAGATCGTGGTCCCCGTCACGACCGTGAATAAATCGGATTTATAACAATACGATACATATAGGCCGGACTCATAATTATTTGAGTCCGGCCTTTTTATACCCTATTCCTTAATAAGAAGAAATCATAGTCCCGATAAATAGTCATCGTCCCGAGAGTAAACAACAGCCAACTGCCACAATAAAAAAGCGGCATCCGATACTTTCGTACCAAATGCCGCCTTATATAATAAAGTATAGTTCCTATTTACCGCAACAAGTTCTCGGTTTAATCTGCTTGAAGAAGTCATTTCCCTTATTATCTACCAGAATAAATGCAGGGAAGTTCTCCACTTCAATTTTCCAGATAGCTTCCATTCCCAATTCCGGATATTCCACACATTCAATACTTTTAATATTGTTCTGTGCAAGGATTGCAGCCGGTCCACCGATACTACCCAGATAAAAACCGCCATGTTTATGGCAAGCATCCGTTACCTGCTGGCTACGGTTACCTTTGGCAAGCATAATCAAGCTACCACCGTGGCTCTGGAACAAATCAACATAAGAGTCCATACGGCCGGCAGTAGTCGGTCCCATAGAACCACAAGCCATTCCCTTAGGAGTCTTTGCTGGTCCTGCATAGTAAATAGGATGGTCTTTGATATACTGAGGCAGGTCTTCGCCACGGTCTATGCGTTCTTTCAGTTTAGCGTGAGCGATATCACGGCCAACTATGATAGTTCCATTCAGTGACAAACGAGTTGCAACAGGATACTTATCCAATTCTTTCAAAATGTCAGCCATCGGTTGGTTCAGGTTAATCTTTACAGCATCACCTTCGCCTGCCTGACGCAATTCTCCAGGAATCAATTCTCCAGGATTACTATCCAGTTTCTCAATCCAGATACCTTCCTTATTTATCTTACATTTAACATTGCGGTCGGCAGAGCAGCTAACGCCCAAACCTACCGGACAAGAAGCGCCGTGACGAGGCAGGCGGACGATACGAATATCGTGAGCCAGATATTTGCCACCGAACTGTGCACCTAAACCAATCTTATGAACTTCAGCCAATACTTCTTTCTCAAGTTCTATATCACGGAAAGCACGTCCGTATTCATTGCCTGTAGTCGGCAGGTTATCATAATAATGAGTAGAAGCCAATTTAACTGTCAGCAAATTCTTTTCGGCAGAAGTACCGCCGATTACAATTGCAATATGATAAGGAGGGCACGCTGCCGTACCTAATGTCTTAATCTTTTCAATCAGGAAAGGCACCAGTGTACCCGGATTCAGTATTGCTTTTGTTTCCTGATACAGATAAGTTTTATTTGCAGAACCTCCACCTTTAGTAACACACAGGAATTCATATTCCATACCTTCGGTAGCTTCGATATCAATCTGTGCAGGCAGATTACACTTCGTATTCACTTCCTCATACATAGTAAGAGGAGCATTCTGTGAATAACGCAGGTTTTCTTCCGTATACGTTTTATATACACCTTCAGACAGAGCCTCTTCATCACAGTATCCGGTCCATACCTGCTGTCCCTTTTCACCATGAATAATAGCTGTACCGGTATCCTGACAGAAAGGAAGTACACCTTTTGCAGCAACTTCCGCATTACGCAGGAAAGTAAGAGCCACATATTTGTCGTTATCACTTGCTTCCGGGTCGCTCAGAATTTTAGCAACCTGCTCGTTGTGCGAACGGCGAAGCATAAAAGACACATCGCGGAAAGCCGCATTAGCCATAGCTGTAAGACCTTCCTTTTCGATTTTCAGAATAGGATGACCTTCAAATTCCGAAACGGAAACATAATCTTTAGTAAGCAAATAATACTCAGTCGTGTCCGGTCCTAACGGAAACATCGGCTGATACTTGAAAGGAGGTGTTGCCATATGTTTAGAATTTATATGTAATTATTGGTTCTAAGATTTCAATCCAATGGATTGCAAACTTAGTTAAAAATCACGAGAAACGGCAGAAGTTTAGCTTTTTTATCCTTCCCATACCGGTTAAGCGGCAAAATCATAGCCTTATCAGAAAGCCTGTGATAAAACCGGGAGTTTCATACTTTGAAACTCCTTTAATTATTAAAATCGTCTCACTATAAACGTTATATCTAAATTAAATGTATTTTTGCAAAAGAAACTACTCTACGAAATAAAATAACAAACGAATAAAGAACTAAGCCCATGCCAGCCTTTCTTAAACGACATACCGGATGGATACTCTTTCTCTCTCTTTTACTGGGAGGAGCACTTACATCCATCCTGTGGCTTTGGAAAGAGAACCTGCATCAAAAAGAAGAACAAAAAATGCTTGCGGAACAACTCCGCCAGGCAACAGAAGCACAAAAAGAAGCAATTATCACCCGGCGTATCAGTAAGCAACTGGAAGAAATCGCCTATCAGCAAAAGGAAATATCCGACAAACAAAAACAAGAAGCAATCCATCAAACAGAAATAGCCGACCTGATGCGTGCACATGCGGAATTGGAACGGGAAAAAGCTCTCTCCGCTCAACAAGCCGCCCTTGATGCTTACGACCAGATGGAGGAGCAGAAGAAACTGGCGGAAGTCCGTCGAGAAGAAGCTATAAAAGCCCAGTTGAAAGCAGACACATTAGCATTCCTTGCGTTGGGACGTTCGCTCGGCTCCCAGGCATCGACCCAATATGCTACCGGAAATAAAGATTTGGCTGCCTTACTAAGTTACTCTGCCTGGAAATTTACATCCCAGTATAACGGGGATGTCTACCAACCGGCTATTTTTAATACACTGTCGCAAACCAGCCAGTTATCCAGCCATTGGGGAAACCACAAAGGAGCGATACGGGACATTGTCCCTTTTTCCGACCAACAAGGAGAATATCTCCTCACAGCCAGCCAATACGGAGAATTATTCTTATGGAAAGCAAATAAGAATAATGAGATACAACAGGAAATAATATTCAGTAACCCGGCTTTTGATTTTCGCAAAGTAGTAGTCTACAAAGAAAATATCTACGCACTATCTTATAGAGGTACTTTACTCCATATCGATAAAAATAAAAAGCAGGAAGAGATACCTCTTAATCTGACAGCCCCAATAGGAATGCTATTTAACAACAATAAAGTATACATTGCCTCTAAAAAAGGAGATATTCAAGTTACCAAGCCGGGCAGATGGAATTTCCAATCCATCTATACTCATCCCCATCCTATCACCTTTTTCGATATAACAGAAGACGGAATGATATTGGGAGACAACCGGGGAGGCGTATACTTATTGGATGAACAGGGAAAAATCTCGCTTATTTGGAATAAAGTAGAACAAACTGTTACTTACGTCTTATCAAACCGGCAAGAAGGAGTTCAAGCTATCGGATATAAAAACGGGCTTATCCTTTACCGTAATCCCAAAGAGAATAATTTTAAGGAACTGATCGGGCACATCTCATCCATCACCCGGATAAAATATATCAACAACAAGCTCTTAAGCAGCAGCTATGACGGTTCAGTCCGCCTCTGGAATAAAATCAACGACAAAGACAAAGTAGAATCAGCCATTGTATACCAACCCTCCGAATGGATACATGTATTCACCATTGCCAGGGACAGCAAACGTATTTTCGTAGGAGACGAAAAAGGAAACCTGAGCACAGTATCCATCTCCCCCAAACAGATGGCAGAACATATCAAAGAAGCACTCAAACGGAATTTCACCCGGGAAGAATGGCTATATTATATAGGCGAACTAAATGAATATGAAACGTACAAATAACATACGGGAATATAGGTCTATCATCATTCTACTGATAGTCTGGGCAGGAACATACTCTCCGGTGTTTGCCCAGATGGGGCTTCCTTTCTTCCAGAATTTTACGTCTCAGGACTATTTGGCGCATAACCGGAATTTCGATGTAGTCTGCGATTCTTCAGGCATAGCCTATTTCGCCAACTTTGAAGGAATTATTTATTTTAACGGTGCCGAATGGAATAAAATATTGACTCCCGGAATCTCACGCATAACCCGCCTGCATGCAGACAGCAATAACCATATTTGGGCAGGGGGACATAATTATATCGGTAAAATAACCGCATCTACCAACGGAAGTCCTGTTCTCGAAACCTTTATATCCGACGACATAAAAGGCAAAAATAACATCCGGATCGGTGAGGTGATTCGTATTACGGAGAAAGGAGACTCCCTTCTATTCTATACACAACAATACAAAATCAGTATCCGGGATGATTCCATTTCTTCCATAGAAAATTTTTCGATTAAAAACATAAAAACAATAAGTGACAGGCCTTTACAACTGTCAAAACAACTTCAGGTTATTATAAACGGAACTGCCGGGCTTTCCTTCCTCGATAAAGATGGTAAAAAACTTTTTTCAATGAGTGAGGCAAACGGTCTATGCAGTAACACTATAAACCGGATAGCCACAGATAACCAGGGCTCATTGTGGGGAGCTACGGATAATGGAATATTCCGAATCAACACCCCGTCCTTTTATACCCATTTCACTTCGGGTGAAGGCCTAAGGGGAGAAGTCACCACCCTGTTCCGCCACAAAAAAGACTTTTATGCCGGAACATTACACGGACTATTTATTTATAATAAAGAACATTCCCGCTTCGATCCGCTATCTTCCATTACCCAATCGTGCTGGCAACTGAAAGAAAGCCCTTCCGGTACACTATATGCTGCCACCAGCAACGGATTATTCCGAATTAACGGACACAAAGCCGAAATTGTAAGTGATAACAATACATTCAGCTTACAATTCACCCCCTCCGATCCGCAAATTATTTACACCGGAGAAATCGACGGAATATATTTCCTCAAAGAAAAAAAGAAAAAGAAAATAGCCAATATTGAAAAAGTAATGAAACTGGAGTTTGCCTACAACCGGCTTTGGGCAGAAACTTTATATGGTGAAATTTACCGGTTCAATACCGATTTCTCTTCTCCTCTTTTACAGGATTCAACGCAAGGATTAAAAGCCTCGGGTGGAAACAAAATGTATGTTATAAACCAAGCTATCTATGTATTTTCCCAATATGGTTTCCTGCATTGGGATGAGAACCGGCAACGATTTATAAAACAGGCTTCGCCATTAGATTCTTTGATAACAGCCAATACATGGTGGCCGGGGTTATATGCGGAAACTTCCACCGGAAAACAATCGTGGATTACAGGTGGCGACGGGAAAAGCATTATCACATTTACCAATGGGAAAATAGATAAAGAAAGAAGCCGGACACTACATGCTACTAAAGATTACACAATACGGACCCTTTATCCGGAAGAAGACGGAGTTGTATGGCTTGGCGGCGATTTCGGATTAATCAAATTTGATAAAAGACAACCGGATGCAGCTTTTAACCGGAAACCGGAAGTATCTATCCGTTGTATCCGTCTGGGAAATGATTCTGTTTATTTCGGAGGAAACAATACCAGCATTGAGCGGGCAGGTATTCTTCCATCCCCTCATTTCAGCAGTCATATTAAAAATTTTAAATTTATTTTTTCATCAGTAGCAAATGATAAAGTTAATGACGTTTTATACGCCTGTTATCTGGAAGGATTAGACAGCGACTGGGGACCTTGGGTGGGTTCTTCCGTAAAAGAATACACCAACCTTTCTTTCGGTTCATATACTTTCCATGTCCAAATGATGGATGCTTTCGGGCGGACAAGTGAAGTAAAGAGTTTTTCGTTTACAATTCAGAAGCCATTCTACCTGAAATGGTACAGCCTGCTGGTTTATACAGGAGTCTTGGTATTGCTAATCCTCTTATTCTTCAAATGGAGAACCCGCAAATTACTACAGGAAAAACTACATCTTGAAAATCTGGTGGAGGAACGTACGTTACAAATACGGGAACAGCGGGATGAAATTGCAGAAAAGTCTCAAAAACTGGAAACTGCCCTGACAGAACTGAACCAGGCGCAGGACCAACTGATACAACAGGAAAAAGTCGCTACAGTGGGGAAACTTACCCATGGATTAATAGACCGCATACTGAATCCGTTGAACTACATTATCAATTTCTCTCATTTGTCGACCGTACTCCTGAAAGACATGAAAGATGACATTGAAGACGAGGAAAATAAAATTACGGAAGATAATTATGAAGATATGCAGGAAATTATGAAGATGTTGAATGTTCACCTTTCCAAAATAGAAGAACATGGAAACAGTACCTCCCGTATCCTGAAAGCGATGGAAGAGATATTGTCTGACCACAGTTGCCATTTTTCTTCATTCGATATAAATAAACAAATACATAACAATCTCAATTTATTAAAGAAACAGTTCCAAAAGGAATTAGAGAAAACAAATATTCGATTTACAGTCGAACCATTGGCAGAAGCTATAGAAATCGAAGCTGATCAATCGCAAATCAGCAAGGTGTTAATGAACATCATGCAAAACAGCATCTATGCACTCCAAAAGAAAATTGCAAAAACAAATTTCCAGCCGGAAATACATATCCGATTAAGTGTAGAGGAAGAACAATTATTCATTTATCTGTATGACAATGGCATAGGCATAGAAAGAAATATTCTTAATAAAGTATTCGACCCGTTCTTTACGACAAAAACAACTTCCGAAGCTGCAGGTGTGGGACTTTATCTGAGCCGGGAAATCCTTTTAAGCCATAATGGAACAATTAAAGTACAATCCGAAAAAGACGAGTATACCGAATTTATTTTATCAATTCCCATACATCAACCCATTAAACCTAAAAGCAATGGATAAAACACTCCTATACATAATATCTTTTCTGCTTTTCCTTTCTCTTCCCGCTTTCGCCCAAGAGAGTGATGTAAGTAAAAGGGAACAGCTTCTCCAAGCAACCGAGGAATACCAGGTAGGACATATCGACAAGGCAATCGATATGCTGACACCCTATGTTTCTTCGTATAACGGCACTATAAAAGTAAGTGCTTATAAACTGCTTACTTTATGCTATCTGGCACAAGATGATGCAGAGAATGCGAACAGATATGCAGACCTTCTTTTGAAAGAAGACCCTTATTATAGTATTTCCCTTCAGGACCCGGAACGCTTTGCCGAATTAATCCGCAACAAACGGGATGGTAAAACAACTTTAGTAACCGCCTCCCAACAGGCGGAAACTCTTGAAGAGGCTCCCGTTCCTATCGTCCTGATTACGGAAGACATGATAAAAGCAATCGGAGCACGGGATTTACGGGATGTATTAACAGCCTATGTCCCAGGAATAACTTCCATTGAGGGAGACCAGGCTAATATCAGTATGCATGGCATTTACTCTCCTACCCAGGAAAAGATACTGATTATGCTAAACGGCCACCGGATGAACAGCCGCATAACAAATGCCGAAGCCCCTGATTTCAGAAACAGCCTGGATAAGATAAAACGGATAGAAGTACTCCGTGGACCTGCCTCTTCCTTATATGGGAATGTTGCCTTAACAGCAGTTGTCAATATTATCACTAAGTCAGGAAGTGATATTAACGGAGCTTATGCCTCGTATGGAATGGGAAGTAATTCCACTTTCAGGGGAGACATATTGTTCGGACGTAGAAACTTGGATACGGATATTTTGGTTTGGGGGTCTATTTATTCATCCAAAGGAGAAACACGGCACATATCGAGTACGGATGATGATTTCTGGGGCTTTATTCCTATTGACGGATCTATACAGATAGATGGTTTCAACCATAAACCGGCCTACGACTTTGGAGTTATTTTCAAATGGAATAAAATAAAAGCAATGTTCAACCAACAATATAGCAAAAGGGTTCCCTCTTATGCTTATGCTGTTTTTATTCCTTCAATTTATTCATATGATAAATATCGCACTTTTAACGGGGCAAAGCCCGGACAAGGCCGTTTATCCACCAGAGGAGAAATTTCTTATTCCGATAGCCGGAATAATTTTACCTGGGACGTTTCCTTATTTATTGATGCAGATGAATGCTCTAATTATAATGTCACAGGAGATACGTTGCCTCCATTCACTATAGATAGCCTTGTTGCCATTAAAACATCAAAAGATAGTCTACTCTTCTTGACATCGGGAGTATTCCAAATAGAGAATTGGAGAGACTTGAGTTATGGAGGGTGTATCAAGGGAAGCTACAGTTACTGCTCCGGTAAAAAAGCTCATGGAAATATTTTAGTGGGCGTTCAAATAGAAAATTATAAAATGCAAGAATATATAAACTTAACAGGAGGATTGTTTAATCAGATTAAGACCAATAACCCTGATGATACGAACAATCATACTCTTGCTTTAGGCAGCGAATTTAGTTTTTCCATATTCAGCCAGTTAAAGCATCACTTCAATTCCAAATTTATTTTCAACGGAGGATTACGCTATGATTATAAACACAGATATGACCACCAGATACTTCAGGCATTTTCTCCGCGGATCTCCTTTATTTATTCCATCAATAAAATATGGAATATGAAATTAGGATATTCCCATTCTTTCGTAGATGCACCCTATTACTATCGTGCATCCGGTATGCATTTCGACAACCTGAAACCGGAAAGCATGGATGCTATTCAATTATCGGCAACAGCCCTGTTCAAGCATCTTCATCTTACCTACGATTGTAATCTATATTATAACCAACTAAGTAACATTATTCATAAGGAAAGTTTTCTTTATTATAATACGGGAAAACTTGATCTGATAGGTATAGAGAATGTGCTTTCTTATACAGACAAAAATTTAATGGTCACATACAATATGTCTTACCAACATGTCTTGAATGCAGAGCATTATACTTCTAATAAACACCAAATTTATAATATTCCTTCATTTTCAGGAAACCTAATCGCAGCAGCAAAGATTTTTTCTTTACCACATGAACAATCATTTTGGCTACGCGGAAATTTATCTATTTATTCCTCACAACTATCACCTATTTTAGGATCTAAAGATATATATTCTATTATTTCTTTACCAGATAATAGAGAAAAAGCTCGTGCCATCCTGAATATCGGAGGTAGTTACCACTGGAAAAAATTAGAATTAAGTGTCCAATGCTATAACCTCCTTAATACACATTACCGACAAGGAGGCTCCTCTTTAACGCATGATATTCCACAACAAGGAAGAAGTTTTCTTGCTAAAATAGCCTATACTATACAATAAGTAAAAGCAGATAACAGGAAAAGAATGTCGGTGCGATTGAAATACCGACAACCGTCACTCGAGCTGAATCTGAACCAAATGGCACAAATGTGATTACCCAATCTTGCGGTCAGTTATTTCAGTGGGGACGTAAATTCGGATTTGAGAATACGAATGATGAGACTTACACTAATGAGCAAACATTTAACGGAGCAACGGAGTCACTTGGTTACCCAAAAGGCGAGGATGCTGTTGCTGAGATGATTGATGGCGAATGGTGGGCTATCGGTGCCGGGAATAATTCTGTAACCAAAGACTGGGATTCTACCAATCATTTACTGACTATTGCCGGTGCAGAAAGCGACCAGAAACTTATTTTGCCTGCTGCGGGCCAGCGTAACTACAGTTCCGGCGCTTCCAAGGCAGAATACAGTGCCATAAAACAGCTTCGTCCATATACGGAAGCAGGAAACAGCACTGTATTCCCTCTCCGTATCGGTACGAAAGCAGGACATAGCACTATTTTATACCTCCGTAGCAGTACGGAAGCACTAAATAGCACTAAAAAGCCCTTCCGTACCAATACGAAAGCACAAAATAGTGCCATAAAGTAGTTCCGTACTAGTACGGAAGCATAAAATAGTACCAAAAAGCCGTTCCGTATCAGTACGGAGGCATAAAATAGTGCCATGTACCCCTTCCGTACCGATACGGAACGTTTTCTTTCATAATTTATGCACTTAAAAAAACAGTATCCACATGGCTAAAATTCAAAAAAGTGCAAAGATTGAATATCAACACGCATACGCCCTAAAGCACCAACAAATCACTAATTATCAAACTGTTAAATATTACACAAATTGTAATTATTTTATTGCCTGAGACAATTTTTTATTATTTTTGCATCGTTTTCACCCTTAATTTATTCAATTTTTAAACTATATAAAAACGATAATAATACCATAAAAAAACAACAATGCTGTAAAATTCAACAGCTATAGCCCATATAAATATTACCAACCCGATTATAAAAGAAAAACAATTTAATAATACAAGTATTTTAAACTATGAAACAAAAACCCAAACTATTATCTTTTAAAGAAATAGTAAAAGTTCCCATCTGTTGTTTGCTATTCTCCGCATTTTCTGCAAATGCAACAGAAATGACATCGAAAACATCAGACCAGTCACAAGCAGCTACCATCACACAACAACAGAAAAAAATCACCGGCATCGTTGTGGACAGCAAAGGAGAACCTGTTATCGGAGCAAATGTTGTTATAAAAGGAACCACTAATGGAAATATCACAGATATAGATGGTAATTTCTCATTAGAACAAGTACCAGAACATGCGATTCTCCAAATCTCATATATCGGCTATAAAACTCAGGAAATACCGGTAAAAAACAAACTTCATTTCGACATAACATTATCAGAAGATTCTGAAACGCTGGATGAAGTAGTCGTTGTAGGTTATGGCAGTACGGTAAAAAAAGACTTGACCACTGCCGTTACAAGTGTAAAAAGTAAAGATTTCCTTCAGGGCGCCTCTAACAGCCCGATGCAAATGATTGACGGCAAAGTGGCTGGGGTAAGTGTATCAAGCACTGCTGCTGCCGACCCGAATGCCAGCCCGAGTGTACAAGTCCGCGGTGCGTCTTCACTGAAAGCAGGAAACGGCCCGCTGGTCGTTATCGATGGTATGCCGGGTGGCGACCTTCGTAATCTGGCCCAACAGGATATTGAATCCATCACCGTTTTGAAAGACGGTTCTGCTGCGGCTATCTACGGTTCACGTGGAGCAAATGGGGTTATCCTGGTGCAGACCAAACAAGGTAAATCCGGCAGAGTTTCTATTACATATGATGGATATATTGAACATGATTTTGTTGCTGCACGTCCGGATATTCTGTCTCCCGATGAATTTGTAGAACATAAAATCGGGAAAGATTACGGACATCGTACAAAATGGTATGACGAATTGCTTAACAAAAAGAACGTTGGCCATAACCATAATATCGCACTTTCCGGAGGTAGCGAAACAACTATTTTCCGTATATCCGCAAACTACAGAGGCAAAGAAGGTTTGGATATTGCAAGCGACCGTAAAGAATACGGCTTGCGTGCAAACTTCAAACAAACTACCTTGGAAGGATTACTGGAAGTCGGAGGTAATATCTCTTATCGCTATGCGGATGAAGATTATACGGACTACGGAAGTTTCAAACAGGCTGTAGAACTGAACCCTACTTATTCCATTGAAGAAATGGATGCTTTCCGTAATAACCACGATAGCTACAATCCGATTTACAACTTGACTCGCCGTATAAATGGAGCAACTCAGGAATATATCACGACAGATTTCAACATCAAACTGAATATTCTGAAAAACCTGAATACCGAACTCAAATTAGGACGTCAGGGTACAAATAAAAAACAACGTGAGTATTATTTCAAAGACCATCGCGAATCCATCAATAACAGCCGTAACGGACGTGCGCGCCTGGAAGACCAGAAATGGGTGGATTATACTTTGGAATGGTTAGGAAACTACTCTTTGGACATCGACAAACATCATATCAAAGTAATGGCCGGTTATTCCTATCAGGAATTCAACTGGGAAAGATTATACGCTGAAAATATGAATTTCCCGACAGATGTTTTCTTGTACAATAATCTGGATGCAGGAGATTATAACAAAGCAGAAGGACGTTTAGGTATGGGCTCTGATAAAAATCAGGAAAAAACAATCGCTTTCCTGGGACGTGTGAACTATGATTTCGACAACACATTCCTCTTTACGGGTTCTCTCCGTTATGAAGGAAATACCAAGTTCGGGACAAACCACAAATGGGGAGCTTTCCCGGCAGCTTCTGCCGCATGGCGTATTTCCCGTTTACCTTATTTTGAAGATTCTTATACGGTCAACGACTTGAAACTTCGTTTTTCTTATGGCGAAACAGGACGTTCAGGATTTGATAAATATATTTCTCTTGCCAAATATTCCGGATACGGATGGATGCCGAACAGCGAAGGGAAATGGGTTCAGGTGTATGGTCCGGGCAACAACCCGAATACGAATCTGTCATGGGAACGTCAGATTTCTTACAACTTAGGTATCGATTACACCTTATTCCAATCTACTCTGACCGGTAGTTTAGATTTATTCATCCGTAAAGGGAAAGATGTTATCGGTGAATACCAGGTCCCGGTTCCTCCGTATTTGCATGAAAAAATCATGACGAATGTAGGTACTACCAACTCAAAAGGGTTTGAGTTACAAATGAACTGGGATGCTGTAAGAGCGAAAGACTTTACCTATTCAACGAATGTAACTCTGGCATATACCAAATCAAAACTGACTTCATTCTCCAATGAAAAATATGAATTAGGCTATATGGAAGGCGAAGGCCTGCCTTCACCGGGTAACCCCGGTCCGTGCCAACGTTTGCAGGATGGCATTGAAATAGGCTCATTCTATGGCTATCGGTATGCCGGAGTAGATAATGATGGAAATATCCTTGTTTACAAAAACGGGGAAAAAGGAGGTGAAGCTATACGAGGTCGTGACGCCAGCGAATCGGACAGGACCTATATCGGGAATGGTACTCCCAAGTGGGAGCTTGCCTGGGGTAATAATTTCGCATATAAAGGATTTGACCTGTCTCTGTATTTCCGCGGACGTTTCGACTATGAAATTTTGAACCAATATCAAATGTATTATGGTTTGCAAGGTGTAACCGGTATCAATAAACTAAGGTCCGCCTACAATGAAAATGCACATATCAAGGGAGAAAAAATCATGTGCGATTATTTCCTTGATAACGGAAACTTCCTGAAACTCGACAATATAACCATTGGATGGACGCCTAAATTGAAAACGAAATGGATTTCCAGCCTGCGCGTTTACGGTACTATTAAAAATGTATTTACCATTACAAAATATTCAGGAGGGATGGACCCGTCAAGTGTAAACGTTACCGGCCTATGGGCAGGACGTGGTAATATGGACTTATATCCTACTTCCAGAAATCTAACATTCGGTGTTCAAATCAGCTATTAAAAAATAATTCCTATGAAACATATAAAATCAATCTATACAGCAGGCGTAATGATTGCAGCAGCAACTTTTACATCGTGTACTGACCTGACAGAAAAACCCTATAGCATCCTGACTAATGATAACTATTTTACAGATAAAGCAAGTGTGGAAGCAACCGTACTCCGGCCCTATGAGCATGCCCAATGGTGCGGCTGGGACGGAGACCGCTGGCAATTGCAGGAACTGACAGCCGACCACTTCGTATGGACACAGAAAGGTCGCCATAGCTATGACGACGGAAAATGGGTCCGCCTGCACGAACATAAATGGAATTACGATATGGACCAGATTAATGGCGGTTGGGTAGGACCTTATCAGGGTATCCAGCAGATTAACTCGCTATTCCGCGATTTCAAAAATCTGGATTTCCAGGCTATGAAAATTACTGATGCGGAAAAATCGAACTATATGGGAGAGTTACGTGCTTTACGTGCCTGGTTCTATATCTTCCTGATTGACTTTTATCGTAATGTTCCCATTTTTACGGAGAATAACGCTCCTGATGAATTAATAGCACAATCTACGCCGGAAGAAGTTTTTGCTTTTATCGAGAAAGAATTGAAAGAAGTATTACCCACTCTGAAGCAGGAACACATCATCGGCAGATTTACCCAAGCTCCAACCGCGGCATTACTGGCTCGTATCTATTTTAATTCTAAAGTTTGGATTAACATAGACCGCTCAGCAGACTGTAAAACAATGTGTGAAGACATTATTGCCGGCAAATACGGACAATACAGCATCAATCAGCAGGATTATAAAGACCCGTTCCGTTCAGGTATCAAAGGGTACAAATCTCCGGAAAACCTGTTTGAGTTCCCTCACAAACGGAATGTTTACCAATTCGGAGGTTTCCATGACTCCTTCTTGCATTATACTTCCGGACAGGCTTTAGGCAATCCGGATGGTGGTAATAACGGTATCCATCTGCAACCTTCACGCGGTTTAGATAACAACATTTATACATTCCCAAGCAAACTGGGAACTCCTTATGAAAAATATGCGGATTGCGACTATCGCAAGCAGCCGTTCAAAATAACAAGTGCAACAGGTGGCTATGAAGGCTTCTTTATGATTGGCAAGCAGTTTAAATTTGACTACTCAAAAGGATACGGTTACACAGATGAACCGGTAAAAGGAACAGAAGAATATAAAGGCGAACCGCTAATCTATGTGGACCAGGTAGGGCGTTTTTCCGAAGGCATAGATGTTGCGAAGGAAAAAGGCTCACGGGTGACAACCGGTGAAGAAAATTCAGGTGTACGCTTCAATAAATTCCCATATCTGCAGGAAGGTGACGGATTGTATATGTGCCAATCTGCCCCGGAAATACGTCTGGCTGAAATCTATTATATGCTTGCAGAAATTCATTATCGTGCAGGCGATAAAACAAAAGCTGCAGAATTACTGGATTATGTACGTATAAGAAATTATCCGGCTGACCAATGGAACAAGTATAGCTATGCACAGAATCCGGCTTTACTTACAGACCAGGAATTTATCGATGAATGGGGACGCGAGTTTATTGGTGAACGCCGTCGCCGCATGGACCTGGTTCGTTGGGGACGTTTTGGCGACACATGGTGGGACAAAAGTGCTGATCCGAACGATAAAGAATACTCTATTTTCCCCATCCCTAAAAGACAACTGGATGCTAATCCTTTGTTAAAACAAACAACGAAAGGTTGGTAATTCAATCTTAAGAAACATAAATACAGGTAAACCATCGGCCTATTTTATTAACAATAGCAAAGAGGTTTACCTGTATTTTTTATAGAAAGCCACCCCGCTTTTTGAAAAAAAAACACAATAGACCATGCCTGCAACAAATCACGACAAAACAAGGAAAACAAGATGAACAAAGTTCTTTAACGGGAATTACAGGGAGCAAAAGACCAGAACCTACTATTTTCAAAGTCTAAACAAGTATAAATTAGAAAAGTTTTTTGCTAATAAGTATTAATTCAGGAGATTTTATCTTATCTTTGTCATCCATAATAAAAAAATGATTTAGTTTTGCACGTTGATGGATAAGGAATATATTGGAAGTGAATATATAAACATAGTAACATTTTAAACTTACATCAAATTATGAACAAAAAGTCATTATTGTCATTTTTCATGATGGCAGCGATTTTAACTCTTTCTTCTTGTTCTAACAAGTTGAAACCGTTAGCTGAAGAGTACATTAAAGCTGAACCGCAGCCGCTTGAGGCCATCGGTGGCAAGGTTCCTGTAACAATCAATGCAACATTCCCTGCAAAATGGTTCAACAAGAAAGCTGTTGTAACTGTAACTCCGGTTTTGCGTTATGCAGGTGGAGAAGCTTGGGGTACATCCTACACTTACCAAGGTGAAAAAGTAAAAGGAAACAATCAGGTTATCCCACAGAAAGAAGGCGCTAATGTAACAATGAAATCTTCTTTCACTTACAAACCTGAAATGAAGAAATCCGAACTGTACCTGACTTTTGATGCAAAAATCAAAAACAAAACAGTTAAATTACCGGATGTAAAAATCGGCGACGGTGTTATCTCTACTTCTGAACTGGCTGATGCAGCTACTGCAAACGCAGCTATCGCAGCAGATAAGTTCCAGCGTATCATTAAGGAAGCTCACGATGCAAACATCATGTTCCTTATTCAACAGGCTGAACTTCGTTCTAAAGAATTGAGCAAAGAAGAAATCAAAAATTGGAAAGACCTTGTTAAGAACGCTGAAGAAGCTCCTAACCAGAACGTAGCAATCGAAATTTCTGCTTACGCATCTCCTGATGGTGGTGTTAAATTGAACACTGGTTTGGCTGAAAAACGTGAAGGCAATACTAACAAGTATCTGGCTAAAGAATTGAAGAAAATGAAAGTTGAAGCTCCGGTTGATGCTCGTTACACTGCTCAGGACTGGGAAGGCTTCCAGGAATTGGTTTCAAAATCTAACATTCAGGATAAAGACTTAGTATTACGTGTTCTTTCTATGTACAAAGATCCGGAACAACGTGAAAAAGAAATCAAAAATATCTCTTCTGTATTCAGTGTATTGGCTGAAGAAATCCTGCCGCAGTTGCGTCGTTCTCGTTTGACTGCTAACATCGAAATCATCGGTAAGTCTGACGACGAAATCAGCGCATTAGCTAAGAGCAATCCTTCTGAACTGAACGTAGAAGAAATTCTTTACGCTGCTACATTAACTAACAACGATGCAGAAAAAGCTGCTATCTATGCAAAAGCTTCTCAATTGTATCCGAACGACTATCGTACTTGGAACAACGTTGGTATGATGGCATTCCGTGCTGGTGACATGGCTAAGGCTGAACAAATGTTCAACAAGTCTAACTCAGTTAAACCTAACAACGAAGCTAACATGAACTTAGGTTTGATCGCTTTGACTAAGGGTGACCAAGCTAAGGCTCAGCAGTTGTTCGGTAGCGCTGCTGGCGTAGCTGAATTAAGCGAAGCTCTGGGTGTTCTGTATCTGGAACAAGGCGAATGGGCTAAGGCTGCAAACTCTTTCGGTTCTGTTAAGTCTAACAACGCTGCTTTAGCTCAGATCCTGACTAAAGACTACAGCAAAGCTTCTCAGACTTTGAACGCAGTTGCTAAACCTGATGCTACAACTTCTTATTTGAAAGCTATCGTTGCAGCTCGTACAAACGATGCTAACGGTGTTGTTAACAATCTGAAAGCTGCTATCGCTGCTGACAAGAACATGGCTAAAGAAGCTGCTATCGATTTGGAATTTGCTAAATATGCAACTAATGCAGATTTCGCTGCTTTGGTTAAGTAATTAACAGACCCTATCATATTAAAATAGGCATTCCTGAAAAGGGATGCCTATTTTTTTACATAATCTTTAATACTATTTATTTTGTAATCTTCCTAACGTTTTCCACCTTTGCAAAAATTCTAAGAAAAAGAGGTTTTGTATGAAAAAAGTATTAGCAGTATTCATGTTTATCTGTTTGCTTCTTGCAGGAGCACAAGATGGAGTGAACACTGTAAAAACAGAAATACAAAACATTTCCACCTTACAGGAGCAGGCTTCTATCTCCTCTGAAGAAAAAGAACTTGAATGTAATTTCATACAACAATCCAAAGAGCAATTCTCTTTTTTTGCTGACAATACAGAATACGTCAGAAATCTTTACCGTATATCACAAGGAAACGAACAACTCAGTTCCTCTATCGGACAAATACGGTCATTTCATAAGATTTTAGCCGACTTTGTACTGAAAGATTATAACTCCGGACAAAAAATATCCGAGACAGTATCTACGTCCCAGATAATCATACAATCTACCCTGTTTTACCGTTCTGCACATCAAATATACCAGTTGCAGAAAATCGTTATTTAACCCCTTCGGTTATTGAGGAACATACAAACGGAGCTTCACCTCTTCAGGCAAGCTAAATAATTATTGTGGACAATCGAAATCCATAATTTATAAATTCCATGCCTGAACCATATCTGGATAGCAGCAGATATATTTATGTATCCTTACCAAGCCTATAGCCCTGTTATATTCTATTCATACCAATTTTACAATTCATAAATTATGGGAGCAATATCAATTTTAGCCATGTTGCTCGCAGGTATCGGCTTTGCCGGCCTGGCAATAGGCGTGGGAAAACTCGTTTCCATTAAACGAAGCAACCCGATTAAAGGACAAGCTTACGAGTGCGGTATGCCCAGTGAGGGTACAACCTGGGCACAATTCAATGTAGGCTACTACCTCTTTTCTCTCACCTTCCTCATCTTCGATGTGGAAATGGTATTCCTGTATCCCTGGGCAGTAACCCTGAAAGAGATAGGGATACCCGCCCTTATAGAGATTGTCTTTTTTATGTTATTCCTATTCATGGGATTGCTTTACGCTTATAAAAAGAAAGCATTACAATGGAAATGAAGAAAGATTTTTTGCCCGAGTTACCTGAAGAATTCAAGGAAAACCTGGGGCGTAACGTGCTGGTTACAACGATCGATAAAATAGCCGGATGGGCACGGAGCAATTCGCTTTGGCCCTTAAGTTTCGGAACCAGTTGCTGTGCCATCGAAATGATGAGTGCGGCATCTGCCAAGTACGACTGGTCCCGTTTCGGATTTGAAGTGGCCCGTGCTTCTCCACGTCAGGCGGATCTCATCATCGTAGCCGGTACAATCACAAAAAAAATGGCACCGGTATTGCGTCGTTTATACGACCAGATACCCGAACCCAAATATGTAATCGCCATGGGAGCCTGCACTATAACCGGAGGTCCGTTTGCCAAAGACAGCTATTCTGTCGTAGCCGGTGTAGACAAAATTATCCCTGTAGACGTATATATTCCCGGATGCCCTCCCCGACCGGAAGCATTGCTTCAAGGAATGATGGCATTGCAACAAAAAATAAAAGAAGAAAGAGCATACGTTATTGAAAAACCAAAGGAGGAAAAACAATGAGCAACCATACATTAACTGAAGCCCTTGCCGACCGGTTCAAAGACAAACAGATCGAAGAAAGTTTCGGCATGCCGGCCCTACACATAGAGAAAGACGAGCTGATAGCATGTGCCCGCACATTAAAAGAAGAAAAAGTATTTGATTTTAAGATGTTAGTTTGCGAAACAGCTGTAGACCGGACTGAACATTTCGAATTAGTTTGCCATTTACGTTCATTATCACACGGCCATGAAATGATTCTGAAAACACATGTAGAGCGGGACGGGACACCCGAACTCCACTCTCTCTACGGTTTGTGGCATGCTGCAGAACTATTTGAAGATGAAATCTACGACCTCTTCGGCATACGTTTCGCGGGACATCCTTTCCTAAGACGAATTATGCTCGACGACTCATTCAACGGATACCCTCTGCGGAAAGATTTCATAAACACAGAGGAATTATAACAACAGGAAGAGTTAATAAATTATGAACAATTATATACAAGTAACACCCGATGAAACCGACGGATTTATCGTCAACATCGGCCCCCAGCATCCTTCCACCCATGGTGTTCTTCGCCTGCGCACACAACTGGACGGAGAAACCATACTGAATATGGAACCCTATCTGGGCTATATCCACCGGGGCATCGAAAAGATGTGCGAGTCGCTGGGATACAAACAGTTCATTTACCTGACCAGCCGTATGGACTACCTGTCGGCACATATGAACAACCAGGCATGCGCCCTATGTATAGAAAAAGGAGCACAAATAGAAGTGCCGGAACGCGCACAAGTCATCCGTGTTATCATGGCAGAGTTGCAGCGCCTTGCCTCCCATTTGTTATGGTGGGGAAGTATGGGACTCGACCTCGGTGCCGTATCCCCCTTCTTCTATGCTTTCCGCGAACGGGAAATGATTCTGGAAATATTTGAAGAAACAGGTGGCAACCGGTTGACAATGAATTATATCACACCCGGTGGAGTCATGCACGACCTCCATCCGGATTTTGTACGGAAAGTCAAAGAGGTCATCGCCTCTTTAAAAAAGCATGAACATGAATACAGCGAACTGATGACAGGCAACATCATTTTCAGAAAACGCGTAGAAAATGTAGGCTACCTCACACCGGAAATGGCAATCTCTCTGGGTTGCACAGGACCTGTTGCACGTGGTTCCGGTATCTCCTGCGACGTACGCAAACATGCTCCTTACGATGTATATGGGCAAGTCGAATTTAAAGAAATCCTACTCGACGGTTGCGATTGCATGAGCCGGTACATGGTACGTATGGAAGAAATGAAACAATCCATTGCCATCATTGACCAGTTGATAGACCATATACCGGAAGGTTCCTACAGAAATAAACCCAAAGGCGTTATCAAACTACCTGCCGGCGAATATTACAGCCGCGTGGAAACCGCCCGTGGCGAACTGGGGGTATATATCGTAGCTGATGGAACGGGAAAACCCTGGCGCGTCAAATTCCGTACCCCTAATTTCAGCAACCTGGCAGCAATGAAACCTCTGGTGAAAGGAGCTAAGATAGGCGATTTGGTCGCTATCATGTCGACACTCGATTTAATTATTCCGGATATTGACCGATAAAAAGTATTGAAAAGATGAAATCACAAATAGACTTCACAGGTCTGACACAATGGATACACCAGACATTATCCGCCTATCTGTCGCCAGGTTGGGTATTAACACTGGAACTGGTAGCGTCGGTGCTCGCCATTATCGTTATGATCGTTGTCATGGTAATCCTTATGATTTATGCCGAACGGAAAATAGCCGGATTCATGCAATTGCGCCTCGGGCCGATGCGCGTAGGCTGGTGTGGTTCCGGACAAGCGATTGCCGACGTACTGAAACTGTTGCTGAAAGAATGCGTAACACCCTTTCAGGCAGACAAACTATTGTTCTCGCTCGCCCCGTTCGTTGTTCTGGCAACCAGCTTCCTGTCAATTATGCCTTTCTCCTATGCCCCGGGATTACAACTCTGGGACATCAACATCGGCGTCTTATACGTTACTGCCGTCTCATCCATCAGCGTAATGGGCGTTATGATGGCAGGATGGGCAAGCCATAATAAATATTCTTTATTGGGAGCGATGCGTAGCGGAGCACAAATCGTAAGTTATGAACTTTCGATGGGGATGGCGCTGGTCACCATTATCGCTATGAGCGGCGCCCTGTCCGTCAACGATATTATCATGTCTCAAGCAGACGGCTGGTGGTTATTTAAAGGGCATGTACCCGCCATCTTCGCCTTTGTCATTTTCATTATCGCCTCTACAGCAGAATTAAACCGCGCACCTTTCGACCTTGCCGAAGCGGAACAGGAATTAACAGCCGGCTTCCATACCGAATATTCCGGTATGCAGTTCGCCATGTTTTTCCTTGCGGAATATTCCAATATGCTGATAGCTTCGATGATGGCTGCAACCGTTTTTTTGGGAGGCTGGCAGCCCCTGCATATCCAGGGATTGGACGGCTTCAATCAAGTGATGGATTTCATACCCGGCATACTCTGGTTCTTCGGTAAGATTTTCTTTGTAATCTTCCTGATTATGTGGTTCCGCTGGACATTTCCACGCCTGCGTATCGACCAGTTATTACGTTTGGAATGGAAATACCTGCTACCCATCAGCATCGTAAATGTAATACTTGCCGCTTGCGTTGCCGTATTCGGCTGGTATTTGTAAACAGATTTCAATTAAATAAAGATTATGAATAAAGCATTTGGATATATCTACTCGATAGGGGCATCGTTCGTTTCCCTCGGAAAGGGGATGTTTCGTACACTAAGCAGTATGACACATCCCAAAAGGATATTGACCCTGCAATATCCCGAAAACAGAGGAACGACCCTGTACATTCCCGAACGCTTCCAGGCGAATCTGGAACTTATCCGCGGAGAAGAAGGGCTGAAATGTACCGCCTGTACCCTCTGCCAGACAGCCTGCCCCAACGGAACAATCACCATTACCACACGGAAAATAACTACTCCCGAAGGAAAAACCAAGCGGGAACTGGACCAGTACATCTACGACCTCGGTCGCTGTACCTTCTGTGGACAGTGTGTGGATGCCTGTAATTTCGGGGCATTGGAAATGACGAACCATTTCGAGAACAGTGAATATGACAAACAAAAACTGGTGCGCATCCTGAACGCACCTGAAATCAAACAACGGGAGGAACAGAAATGAATGCAGAAGCCATTTTATTCTATATAATAGCAGCACTGGTACTTCTTATGGGTACTCTTTGCGTGTTTAGCCGGCATATCTTCCGGTCTGCCGTGTACCTGCTGTTCTGCCTCATCGGAGTAGCCGGTATTTATATAATGATGGATGTAAACTTCGTTGCCGCTCTGCAAATCATGATTTATGTAGGAGGTATCGTAGTCCTTATCATTTTCTCCATCTTCCTGACACACAATACCGGCTCCAAATTGCCGATACCGATACCGAGGCGTATGTTCTGGGCTCTGTTTATCCCGGCTTCCGGCTTTGCACTGGTACTCTGGGTACTCCTCCAGCATCCTTTCCGGACAGAAGTTATTTCCAAGGAAGGGCTGGATATCCACGAAATCGGGCACCAATTGTTTAATCTGAACGACTACGGATACATCTTCCCCTTCGAAATGGTCAGCGTATTATTGCTGGCAGCTTTAGTCGGGAGCATCGTCATTGCCCAGAATAATAAAAAGAAATCCAATCAACAACCGGAAAAATAGAAACATATGGAACAGATACCTCTTTCACATATACTGATTCTCAGTTCCGCCCTGTTTTTCCTGGGCGTATACGGTTTCTTCTCACGCAGGAACCTGATAACTGTGCTGATGTCGACGGAATTGATTTTGAACAGTGTCAACATCAATTTTATCGCCTTCAACAAATACCTCTATCCCGAGGCTCTGGAAGGCGTGTTCTTCACGCTATTCATCATTATTGTTGCAGCCGCAGAAGTCTCGCTTGCAATAGCAATCATCATCAACCTATACCGGAAGTTCAAGACGATCGATATAGACGATACAACAACAATGAAATTCTGATATCCTATGAATAATTATGAATTACAGGCAGGACTTGTTCTTCTGCTTCCACTTGCCGGGTTTATCACGCTTGCGCTGTACGGGCGGAAACTCCCTGAACGCACATCCGGTATTCTGGCAACCTCATTGCTGGGATTGACGACACTGTTTGCCTGGATGGTAGCCCTCGGATACTTTTTTGATTTCGGCCAAAAAGGAGACAGCTATTTCCCCATACGATTGTTGTCATTCAACTGGCTCCAGTTCAATGACAGCTTGTCCATCGATGCAGGCATCGTGCTGAATCCTATTTCAGCCATGATGCTGATTGTTATCCCTACCGTCTCTTTTCTTGTACATTTATACAGTATAAGCTATATGAAAGGAGAAGGGCGGCTCAGCAGTTATTTTGCTTACCTGCAACTGTTTACTTTCTCAATGCTCGGATTAGTCGTAGCCTTCAATATTTTCCAGATTTACTTCTTCTGGGAACTGGTCGGAGTCTCTTCTTTCCTGCTGATAGGCTTTTACTTTACACAACCGGCTGCCATTGCCGCCGCTAAAAAAGCATTCATTGTAACCCGGTTTGCCGATTTAGGCTTCCTGATTGGTATCCTGATACTCGGCATCGGTAGCAATTCATTCGATATCGAAACGATAACCGGCACACTAACCAACCCTATATCTCCGGAACTGGCGACGTTTACCCAAACCTCTTTCCTCGGTGTATCCCTGCTGACCTGGGCTTTATTGCTTGTCTTCATGGGAGGTGCAGGAAAATCCGCAATTTTCCCGCTACACGTATGGTTGCCGGATGCAATGGAAGGTCCTACCCCGGTTTCGGCATTAATCCATGCGGCAACCATGGTTGTTGCAGGCGTGTTCCTCGTAGCACGGCTCTTCCCGATATATGCCATTTCAGCTCCGGATGCCTTGGAAGTTATTGCCGTATTGAGCGCTTTTACCGCGCTGTTTGCCGCAGTTGTAGCCTGTACACAAACCGAATTGAAAAAGGTACTCGCATTTTCCACCATCTCCCAAATCGCTTACATGCTGCTGGCTTTGGGAGTAGCCGGTTGGGGAAACGGGCATGACGAAGGATATACGGCATCCATGTTCCATCTTTTCACCCATGCATTCTTTAAAGCTTCCCTGTTCCTTTGTGCCGGAGTCGTTATCCACCTGGTACATTCGGGAAACCTGATAGATATGGGAGGGCTCCGGAAACGGCTGCCCGTTACAAATATAGTTTTCCTGCTTGCCGCCTTATCCATTTCCGGATTCCCATTCCTGTCCGGATTTTTCAGTAAGGAAATGATTCTGGCATCCGTATGGGAATCACATCCGATACTGTATATCGTGGCCGTGCTGACCAGCGGATTAACTGCATTCTATATGTTCCGCATCTACTACCTGGTATTCTATAATAAAAAGGCAGTAGAAGCAGATACACATTCCCACGAAAGCTGGTTGATGAAAATACCCTTGTTAGTACTGACAGTCGGAACCGTATTTGCCGGATATATTCCTTTCGGGAAATACGTAACAGCTACCGGGCAACCACTTGAAGTCCATATAGATATTTTAAGTTCACTATTTCCTGTAGCAGTAGGGCTGACAGGCATTCTGATTGCCACACTCTTTTATCTGAAAAAAAACGAAAAACCGGCTATTTGGGCAAGACGGATGGGGGCCTTTTACCGTGGCGCACTCCACAAGTTCTATATAGACAACGCCTACCTGTTTTTTGCTAAAAAGGTTATGGACCGCTGGATAGGCGGACTTTGTACCTTTATAGACACACGTTTCATACAAGGTGGGCTTACCGAACTGGCATCCGGCACACTCTCGTTCAGTAACCAAATTAAGAAGATGCAGTCCGGACGCATACAGACCTACGGATTCTTCTTCCTTGGTGGTATTCTGGTGATGGCAATCCTGTTGATTTTAACTTAATAGATGACTCAATATGAATTTACTAACGATACTTTTATTGATTCCGGGTATTACACTTCTGCTTTTGTTGCTGTTACCGTCCAAAAAGAATGCAGCCATACGAAACATGGCAATTACGGGAGCTGCCTTGCAATTCCTATACACCTGTTTCCTTGCCTATAGTTTTATACAAGCAAAAGGGGAGCTTAGCGGAGATACATTACTCTTTACCCAATCTTTTGACTGGTTCGAGCCGTTGGATATCCATTTCAGCTACGGACTGGACGGAATTTCGTTGATTATGGTCCTGCTTACTTCGATGGTTGTATTTGCAGGTATTCTGGTTTCCGGAAATATACAGCAGCAATCCAAGGAGTTTTATATTCTGATGACATTGTTGGGATTCGGAGCTTACGGTTTCTTTATCGCGACAGACTTGTTCATGCTGTTTTTCTTCCTCGAAATTGCAGTGGTTCCCAAATACCTGTTGATTGGCATGTATGGTTCCGGTGCACGGGAACGAAATGCCATGAAACTAGCCCTGATGCTGATGGGAGGCTCGGCACTGGTGTTTATCGGTATTGTCGCACTCTATTTCTTTAGCGGAAAAATCTCCGGCAATTACACTTGGAACATACAGGAGTTGGCACTGGAACATATCCCGCTTCAATACCAGCAATGGTTATATATGCTCACTTTCATCGGCTTCGGAGTCTTTACCGCCCTGTTCCCTTTCCACTCCTGGGCACCGGACGGGCATTCTTCCGCCCCGACTGCCGCATCCATGTTTTTGGCAGGGGTTTCAATGAAATTAGGAGGTTACGGATGTTTACGCGTTTCTACCTTCTTATTCCCGGATGCAGCCGACCAGCTTTCATGGATTTTCATTATCCTGGCATCCATCGCCATCCTGTATGGAGCAATGGTCACCCTGACACAGAAAGACCTGAAATATATGAATGCCTTCTCGTCTGTCAGCCATTGCGGCTTTGTTGTATTAGGTATCGCAATGCTTACCCGTACCGCAATCATGGGAGCTGTCATGCAAATGGTTTCACACGGGGTAATGACAGCCTTGTTCTTCGGTATCATCGGCATGATTTACCAACGTACACATACCCGCCAAATCAATGAGCTGGGCGGCATATTGCATCAAACTCCCTTCATCGGGTCTATGTTTCTGATTGTAGGGCTTTGTTCACTGGGACTGCCGGGAATGAGTGGCTTTGTTTCCGAAATGACCGTATTCGTCGGCTCATGGGAACGTACCGGACTATTCTACCGGATTGCTACGGTAATTGCTTGTGCCTCTATCGTAGTCACGGCAGTTTATATCCTTCGGGCTATAGGTTCCGTAATATGGGGAAGTGTACGTAATGAAGCCGTCAAAAAAATGGCTGATGCCACTCCTTCCGAACGAGTTGCTTCCATCCTGTTGGCCGCCGCTATTTTCCTGATTGGTACCTGTCCGTTCTGGGTAGTGCGCCTGATAGAAAACGACAGCCTGGCAATAGCCCGCCGGTTATTGACACAAGCATTCCAATATTAACAGATAAAAATTCATGATTATGAGCCTCGAACTCTTTTCTATATTACGATTTGAATTAGTCGTTTGTCTCCTTATATTTATCCTGCTGGTGATGAAACTGGCGGATGCGGACAAACACCTCAAATCTTTTCTGATAACAGTAAATACATTGCTGTTTATCAATTTTGCGATAAGTTTCCTTCCTGTCGACATGGGCGTTTTATTCAAAGGCTTCTTCTTTTCTAACGACCTCATCGAAATGGAAAAAACAATGCTGAATCTGGGGGTTTTACTGATATCCCTGCTTTCCGGCAGATGGCTTCACAAACATGCAGACTTATGCGTTGAATTTTACATCCTGATATTATGTAGTTTATTAGGAGCATTCCTGATGTTGTCGAGCGGACATATCCTGATGCTCTATCTGGGAATCGAAATTTCCACCATACCCATCACCGCATTGTCCAATTTCAATAAGGAAGAACGGCGTTCCTCGGAAGCAGGTATTAAATTTATCCTGTCATCCGCTTTCTCCTCCGGCATCATGCTGTTCGGTATCTCTATGTTATATGGTGCATACGGCAATCTGAGTTTCAGTTTCCTGCATCTGAATCTGGAACCCAACCTATTGACAATTGTAGCGTTTGCATTTATGATGGGAGGTTTCTTCTTTAAAATGTCGGCAGTCCCGTTTCACCTGTGGACAGCCGATGTATACGAAGGCTCTCCGATCCCGGTTACCAGCTATTTGTCGGTAATTTCCAAAGGATCTATCATTTTCGTATTCGTTTCCATCCTGATGACCGTATTCCAGAATATGCATGTTGAATGGAAAGAAGTCATTACCGTCATCTCTATCCTGAGTATGACAGTTGGTAATCTGTTTGCCATGCGCCAACAGAACCTCAAACGGTTACTGGCATTCTCCTCCATCTCGCAAGTCGGATTTGTGCTGGTCGGTATTACAGGCAACAGCATTATGGGATTGGATTCCACACTGTACTTTATGTTGATTTACATGCTGAGCAATATCTGTTTCTTCGGAGTACTCAGTGTTGTTTCCGACTCGACAAAGAAAGAAGACCTTCGTTCATTCAAAGGTTTCTACCGGACTAATCCATTCCTTGCCCTGATGATGGGAGTCAGCCTCTTCTCATTAGCAGGTGTTCCCCCCACTTCCGGCTTCTTCGGGAAATTGTTCCTGCTGGTATCTTCCATGGGAGACGAAATGTACGTATTGGTTGGATTTGCCGGATTAAACCTAGTTCTTTCACTCTACAACTATCTGCGTATTGTGAAATGTATCTTCATTGATGAACCGGAAGAGCAGCTCTGTATCGGCAAAAACCGGGTAGTATCGGCAACGCTTGCTTTCTGTTGCATAGCCATCTTAAGCATTGGATTTATTTCATCCGTATTCCAGTATATCGACTGGGCGGCACGGCAGATGATTTGAAAAATCACTCACAAAAGACATAACAGGTAAATCAGACTCATATACTGAGTATCAGATTTACCTGTTATATGCTTTAAAAGTAATCTCTTAGAAAAATCCTATTTCCCATTTTGCCATGTCCGAAACTTTATCTATTTTTCGGTGTACATTAATCAACAAGTGTATTATGAAAAAACAGATTTTGATTCTCATCGCATTTCTGGCAGTCCTAACAAACTTATCAGCTCAGGAAGACATAGACAGCACACAATTTCTATTCAACAAATTCCAGGATGGCTCCGTTTACTATAAAGACGGACGAGTTTATAATGCCCGGTTAAATTATCATTTATGGGGTAACTGCTTTCTTTTTATAGACACAAATGACGACAATGCCATAAAAGAGTTTGGAGAGGTCAATCAAATCAGTGCGGTGAAGGTTGCCGGCAAATCTTTCCTTATGCAAAATGACGGCAGTGCATACGAAGTTATCCAATTTGACCCGATGATAGCAGTCAAGCACCAGGGACGGTTCAAGAAAGAAGGGAAAAATTCCGGCTACGGAGGACGCTCGGAGACTGGCTCCATCGATGCCTTTTCCAGTATCAGGAATAATGGGGAAAGCCATACCCTGTCGACCGGCAAGTATATCCTTATCGGCATAGATAAAGCCTACCTGATTGAAAAAGACGGTAAAAGGAAATCTTTCAGGACAGAAAAACAATTTCTGAAACTCTATCCGAAACATACGGACGAACTACAAAAATATATCGAAGAGAAAAAAGTAAAACTCAATGATGTCGAACAAATGACAAAATTGATTCGTTATGCCAATACCCTGAAACCATAAACATAAAAAAGGTTAGCTGAAATTTATCAACCAACCTTTTTTAGCATATCATAGTTATTATTTTTCCAAATCATAGTTATGAATTTGAAAAACCATAGTTATGATTTTTTTACGGAGAACTTATCTTCCCTGACGTTTACGCTCTATTTCATCCAGAATGACTTTACGCATACGCATATTATTAGGAGTGATTTCCACATATTCATCACCCTTAATATATTCCAACGCATCTTCCAGGCTGAATACAACAGGAGGAGCCAATGATACTTTATCATCAGAACCAGAAGCACGCATATTGGTCAGTTTCTTTGATTTGGTAACATTCACAACCAAATCATTATCTTTCGAATGTTCACCAACCACCTGTCCGGCATACACTTCTTCACCCGGTGCAATAAAGAAACGTCCGCGTGATTGAAGGTTATTCAAGGCATAAGCAAAAGCAGAACCTGTTTCCATAGCGATAATAGAACCGTTCACACGACGTTCGATTTCACCTTTCCAAGGTTGGTATTCAAGGAAACGGTGTGCCATAATCGCTTCACCGGCTGAAGCAGTCAACACTGCATTGTTCAAACCGATAATACCACGGGAAGGAATTGTAAATTCCAGATGCATACGACCATTCTTGCTTTCCATCATGGTCATTTCACCCTTACGTTTTGTCACCATATCGATGATGCGGCTGGAACAATCTTCCGGCAAGTTAACTGTAAGCTGTTCAACCGGCTCGCATTTCTCACCATTGATTTCCTTGATGATTACCTGTGGCTGGCCTACCTGCAATTCATAGCCTTCACGACGCATTGTTTCAATCAAGACAGACAAGTGAAGCACACCGCGTCCGTATACCAACCATGAATCGGCAGATTCAGTCGGAACAACACGCAAAGCCAGATTCTTATCCAACTCTTTCTGTAAACGGTCGTAAATATGACGTGAAGTAACGAACTTACCATCTTTTCCGAAGAACGGAGAATTGTTGATAGTGAAGAGCATAGACATTGTCGGCTCGTCAATAGCTATTGTAGGCAGTGGCTCCGGTTCATTTACATCGGCAATTGTTTCTCCGATTTCGAAACCATCGATACCGATAATCGCACAAATATCACCGGATTTAACCGATGAAACTTTTGTTCGTCCCAAACCCTCGAATACATCAACTTCTTTGATTCTGGATTTAACCATCGACCCATCGCGTTTGCAAAGCATGATATCCTGGCCTTCTTTCAACTCTCCACGATGAACACGTCCCACAGCGATACGTCCTACATATTTGGAATAGTCCAAAGAAGTAATCAACATCTGAGGCGTTCCTTCCAATATCTCCGGTCCCGGAATATATTCGATAATAGCGTCCAGCAACGCATAAATATCTTCTTTCGGTTCATTCCAGTCTGTAGACATCCAACCCTGTTTTGCCGAACCATAGATAGTAGGAAAATCCAACTGCTCTTCCGTTGCATCCAAGCTAAACATCAGGTCGAACACCATTTCCTGCACTTCCGAAGGACGGCAGTTCGGTTTGTCTACCTTGTTAATAACCACGATTGGCTTTAAACCCATCTGAATAGCTTTCTGAAGAACGAAACGGGTCTGAGGCATCGGACCTTCGAAGGCATCTACCAACAGAAGGCAACCGTCCGCCATATTCAATACACGTTCAACTTCACCTCCGAAATCGGCGTGTCCCGGAGTATCAATAATATTGATTTTGCAATCCTTGTAATTAATAGATACGTTTTTGGCGAGAATTGTAATTCCTCGTTCACGTTCCAAATCATTGTTGTCCAGGAACTGATCCGGCTCTGCCTGTCCTTCACGGAAAAGCTTACCGGCTAATAACATCTTATCCACGAGCGTTGTTTTGCCGTGGTCTACGTGCGCGATAATCGCGATGTTTCTGATTTTTTGCATCGAAGACTAATTTATTGGCTGCAAAAATACGACTTTTTTACGATATCTATGTGATATTCATACGTCAAAATAAAAAAAGTAAAAGAAAATCCCTTGCTAATCAAAAAGTAATACCTACCTTTGTCCCCGCTTAGATAACATAGTATTAATTTATTAAAGTACAAAAGAATCATGTATTTAGATTCAGCAAAAAAACAAGAACTTTTTGAAAAGTATGGCAAATCAGCTACAGACACAGGTTCTGCAGAAAGCCAGATTGCATTATTTACAGTACGCATCGCTCACCTGACTGAGCACCTGAAAGCGAATCATAAAGATTACAGCACAGAACGCGCACTGAAAATGTTGGTAGGTAAACGTCGTCGCTTATTGGATTATCTGATCAAAACAGATATTACAAGATATCGTGCTATCATCAAAGAACTTGGTATCAGAAAGTAATTATTCTCTTTGGAGATATTATAAAAAGGATAACCTCTTACAGGGTTATCCTTTTTTCTTTTACAAATATCCTTCTAAAAATGAAAAATTAATGTACATTTGCCGCCATTAGTTACAATTTAATAGCAATCAATAAAATAAATCATACTTATGGGGAACAACAAGATTATTGGTGCAAAAATTAAAAGCATCCGCGAATCGAAACAATTAGCAATAGAAGAAGTTGCCGAACGGTCGGGATTAAGCATTGAACAAATAGAACGTATAGAAAGCAATATAGACTTTCCTTCATTAGCTCCGTTAATTAAAATAGCCAGAGTATTAGGGGTACGCTTAGGTACGTTCCTGGACGACCAGTCTGAACTGGGTCCTGTTATCTGCCGAAAAAAAGACAGCAACGAAACAAACAGCATAGGATTTACGAACAATTCCGTTAAGGCACGCAAACATATGGAATACCATTCTTTGTCTCAAGACAAATCCGGGCGCCACATGGAACCGTTCCTGATAGATGTTGCCCCTTCTGAAGAAGGTGTCGATTTCGTATTGTCCACCCACGAAGGTGAAGAATTTATCTATGTATTGGAAGGTGTACTTGAAATCAATTACGGCAAAAATACCTATGTACTGGAAGAAGGCGACAGCATTTACTATGACTCGATTGTTGCCCATCATGTACATGCCGCAGCCGACAATACAGCCAAAATTTTAGGTGTAGTATATACTCCTTATTAATATCCGTGCTGTTATGGAAGTACAATTACAGAATAAGACACTCGGACAGTGGATGGAACACTGGGCCGAAACTACCCCGGATAAAGAATACCTGGTATATTCCGACCGTGACCTGCGTTTCACATGGAAAGAGTTCAATGAACGGGTAGACAGGATGGCGAAAGGAATGCTTTCTATCGGCATTAAGCACGGAACTCATGTGGGTATCTGGGCCACGAATGTGCCCGACTGGCTGACATTCCTGTATGCCGGTGCCAAAATCGGAGCCGTTTTAGTCACTATAAATACCAACTACAAACAGAACGAACTAGAGTTTCTGGTTGAAAATGCAGATATACATACGTTATGCATTACCGACGGCGTATTCGATGGAAGCTATATAGATATGGTATACACCATGCTCCCCGAGTTAAAAGAATCACAACGCGGATACCTGAAAAGTAAACGTTTCCCGGTTTTAAAGAATGTAGTATACATCGGACAGGAGAAATACCGTGGAATGTATAACACGCCGGAATTACTTTTGCTGGGAGAAAATATCAGTGACGATAAACTGGATGCTGCCAAAAAACTTGTCGATTGCCACGATGTTGTCAATATGCAATATACTTCCGGTACGACCGGTTTCCCTAAAGGGGTCATGTTGACACATTACAATATCGCAAATAACGGCTTGCTGACCGGCGAACATATGAAATTCACAGCCGCCGACAAGCTTTGCTGTTGTGTCCCTCTTTTCCACTGTTTCGGTGTTGTACTGGCATCCATGAACGTTCTGACACACGGTTGTACACAGGTTATGGTCGAGAAGTTTGACCCGCTGGTTGTACTGGCATCCATACATAAAGAACGATGCACGGCACTTTACGGAGTACCCACCATGTTTATTGCCGAGTTGAACCATCCGATGTTCCCCATGTTCGACCTGACTTCACTCCGGACCGGAATCATGGCCGGCTCGCTCTGCCCGGTAGAACTGATGCGCCAGGTAGAAGAAAAGATGTTCATGCGTGTAACCAGTGTATACGGGTTAACCGAAGCATCACCTGGTATGACTCATTCCCGTATTGATGATGATGCGGATATACGATATAATACTGTCGGACGTGATTTCGAATTTACAGAAGTACGTGTTATCGATCCCGAAACAGGCGAAGAATGCCCGGTTGGCGTACAAGGAGAAATGTGTAACCGTGGTTACAATACAATGAAAGGTTACTACAATAATCCGGCTGCGACCAATGAAGTAATCGATAAAAGCGGCTTTCTTCATAGTGGCGACCTTGGCGTGAAAGATGAAAACGGCAACTACCGTATCACCGGACGCATTAAGGATATGATTATCCGCGGAGGAGAAAATATCTATCCGCGCGAAATAGAAGAATTCCTTTACCATCTGGAAGGAGTGAAAGATGTGCAGGTAGCAGCTGTTCCTTCCAAGAAATACGGGGAAGAAGTCGGCGCCTTTATCATCCTCCATGAAGATGCATCCCTGACAGAAGAAATAGTAAAAGATTTCTGTCGTGGTAAAATTGCCCGCCACAAAATACCGAAATACATCTTTTTTGTAGATACCTTCCCTATGACAGGAAGCGGTAAAATCCAAAAATTCAAGCTGAAAGATTTAGGACTGCAATTACTGCTGGAAAAAGGAATCGAACCAGCTTAAAGAGTTGACAGTTGACAAGTGACAGTTGACAGTTCGCTTCCGGTATATAAACTGGTTGAAGCGGGAATAACTGTCAACTGTCACTTGTCAACTGTCAACTACTACCTACTCCTGCCACTTGTCAATTATCAACTGAAAAAACCGCATTTACTCCGCTCTTTTTCTTACCTTTGTTGCCGAATATTTAAATTAATAATACAATTTAATAATGGTATCTTTATTTCCAACAGATTTGCCATACAAAGTGGCAGATATGAATCTGGTGGATTTCGGTCGCAAAGAGATTGAAATCGCCGAACACGAAATGCCGGGTCTTATGGCTCTTCGCCAGAAATATGCAGACCAGAAACCGCTGAAAGGCGCGCGCATCACCGGCTCACTGCACATGACTATCCAGACGGCAGTGTTAATCGAAACATTAGTTGCGTTGGGAGCAGATGTCCGTTGGGCAAGCTGCAACATCTTCTCCACACAGGACCATGCTGCGGCAGCTATTGCAGCAAGTGGAGTTCCTGTTTTTGCCTGGAAAGGTGAAACACTGGAAGAATACTGGTGGTGTACTGAAATGGCACTCCGTTTCCCCGGTGGCAAAGGACCGCATATGATTGTAGACGATGGTGGCGATGCCTCCCTGCTGATACATATGGGATACCGCGCAGAGAATGATGCAGAAACCATTAACCGTAAAGGCAGCAATCATGAAGAGCAAGTAATTCTGGATACGCTTCACCGCATTCTTGAGGAAGATAATGCACGCTGGCATCGTACGGTTGCTGAAATGAAAGGTGTTTCCGAAGAAACAACAACAGGCGTACACCGTTTGTACCAGATGATGGAAAGAGGCGAACTGCTGGTTCCCGCCATCAATGTAAACGACTCTGTTACAAAATCCAAGTTTGACAACCTGTACGGTTGCCGCGAATCGTTGGCAGACGGTATCAAACGTGCTACAGATGTTATGATTGCAGGAAAAGTTGTTGTCGTTGCAGGATACGGCGATGTAGGAAAAGGATGTTCACATTCCATGCGTTCATACGGAGCCCGTGTGTTGGTAACTGAAATTGACCCGATTTGTGCTTTACAGGCAGCCATGGAAGGTTTTGAAGTTACAACGATGGAAGAAGCTGTGAAAGAAGGTAACATCTTCGTCACGACAACCGGAAACTGCGACATTATCACAATCGAGCATATGTCACAGATGAAAGACCAGGCGATTGTTTGCAACATCGGTCACTTCGATAACGAAATACAGGTAGAAAAGTTGGTTAACTTCCCGAATATCAAACATACCAATATCAAACCGCAGGTTGATAAATATACATTCCCGACAGGGAACTCTATCTTCTTGCTGGCAGAAGGTCGTTTGGTTAACCTGGGTTGTGCAACCGGCCACCCTTCTTTCGTAATGAGTAATTCTTTCACGAACCAAGTATTGGCACAGATGGATTTATGGACAATGCCTTATGAAATAGGTGTATATCGTCTGCCTAAACGTCTGGACGAAGAAGTTGCACGTCTCCACCTTGAACGTATCGGCGTAAAACTGAGCAAACTGACACAGAAACAGGCCGATTATATAGGTGTTCCTGTAGAAGGGCCCTATAAAGCGGACCACTACAGATACTAATTCAGGTGACAGGTGACAATTGACAGGTGACAGTCAGGCTTCGCGTCCGATATACAAAATCGGTTGAAAGCTGAAGAATTGTCAACTGTCATTTGCTACTTGTCAACTGCTAACCGATTTCGCGATGCAGAAAAGACATTCCGACAGGGTTTTATACTTTAGGGAGCAAGCCTATACCACTCAAAAATACGTTATCCCTTTTATAGAAAAGCATCATCCAATAACAGCCGAAACCACAGTGCTTGAGATTGGGTGTGGCGAAGGGGGTAATATTCAACCATTTCTGGATTTAGGTTGCAAGGTAACCGGTATCGACCTCAATGGTGTACAAATAGAGAAAGCCAAAGATTTTTATGCCAACCACCCTAATTACTTGAACCTTTCACTGATTTGCCGGGATATTTACCAGGTAACCGACCTGGATGAAACTTTCGATATTATCATTATTCGCGATGTCATCGAACATATCCCCAACCAGGAAAGATTTCTTCCTTTTATTAAACGTTTTCTAAATCCCCGGGGTGTTATTTTTGTAGCATTTCCTCCCTGGCAAAACCCATTCGGAGGACATCAACAAATTTGCAGTAATAAGTATTTATCCCATCTCCCGTGGATACATTTGCTTCCTCGCAGTTTATATAAAAAATTGCTGGAATGGGGAGGTATAAATCCGAATGAACTATTGGAAATTAAGGATACCGGGATTTCCCTCGAACGCTATTTATCCATTGTAAACAAAGAACAATACAATATAAAAGAAGAGGTACTCTATTTCATCAATCCTAATTATGAAATAAAGTTCGGGCTCCGTCCCCGCGAATTATGGAAACTATTAAATATTCCCTATATTCGTAATTTCTATACGACATGCGGATATTATTTATTAGACCTGAAAACAGAACAAAATGATTTATAGGAGTAAAGCGCCATTCCGGCTGGGTATTGCAGGAGGAGGAACAGATGTTTCTCCTTATTCCGACATCTATGGAGGAGCCATACTGAATGTCACTATTAATTTATATGCCCATGCGACTATCCGCCCTTTGGACAACGGCAAAATCAGATTTGTACATATAAACGATAATATAGTAGAAGAATTTGATGCAATAAGCCAGCTTCCCCTCGAAGGGCCTTTGGTATTGCAACATGGTATTTATAATTCCATCGTTGCCCGGCACAATAACGGTAAACCACTCTCTTTTGAACTGATTACCAGTATGGACGTTCCTTCCGGTTCCGGGCTGGGAACTTCATCCACATTAGTCGTTTCCATCCTCGGTGCATTTACCGAATGGCTTAAACTGCCTCTCGGACGCTATGATATAGCTCATTATGCCTATGAAATAGAACGTATAGACCTGCAAATGGCTGGAGGGAAACAAGACCAGTATGCAGCCACTTTCGGAGGTGTCAATTTTATGGAGTTTCTGGAAAACGACCGCGTAATTGTAAATCCCCTGCGAATTAATGATGATATTTTACAGGAATGGGCGATGAATACCGTCCTGTTTTATACAAACAAACAACGCTGTTCCTCTAAAATCATTGAAGAACAGGCAGAGAATGTAAAGAGACAAAACCTGGACTCGCTGGAAGCCATGCACAATGTTAAGAAAGAGGCATTCCGTATGAAAAACTGCTTATTGCGTGACGAGTTATGGGAATTAGGAAAAGCCCTGAACTCGAGCTGGAACAACAAAAAGAAAATGGCCCGTCATATCTCCAACGAGTTTATCGACCATATTTATGAAACGGCTATAGCCAATGGTGCTTTAGGCGGTAAAATCTCCGGAGCGGGAGGAGGAGGTTTTATGTTCTTCTATTGTCCCGGTAATACCTGTTACAAGGTTTCCGAGGCGTTGACAAACCTCAATATCGGTAATGTAAAGTATTTCGAATTTTGCAAAAGAGGACTTATAACATGGACTATAAAGGAATCATAAAAGACAGGCTGTTACAGCATCAGGAAATAATCCGGCAAATCATGGCCGATCCGCAGTTGCACACTGCAATTAATGACGCTGTAGAAACGATTATTACCTGTTTCAAATACGGTGGTAAAGTTTATTTTTGCGGAAACGGAGGCAGTGCCGCCGATGCCCAGCACCTTGCTGCTGAATTTTCCGGTAAATTTTATATCGACCGGAGAGTGCTGCCATCCGAAGCCTTGCATTGCAACACTTCATATCTGACTGCCGTAGGTAACGACTATTCATTCGATATTATTTATGCCCGCCTGATGTCCGGGCTTGGTAAACCGGGAGATGTATTAGTAGGTCTTTCTACTTCAGGGAACTCAACCAATATTGTCAAGGCCTTTGAGGTATGTAAAGAAAAAGGAATTACAACGATTGCCTTTACCGGCAGAAGCGGAGGAGAATTAAAATCCAAAGCAGGTATCCTGATTAATGTTCCTTCAAGCGACACACCACGCATACAAGAAGGGCATATCACTATCGGACACATCATTTGTGAACTGGTTGAGGCAGCAATCTTTGATAAATAAGAAAATGGAATGTATCATATTGGCAGGAGGAATGGGAACGCGTTTACAAAGCGTCGTCTCGGATGTTCCTAAATGTATGGCCCCGGTAGCCGGCAGACCATTCCTCCATTATTTATTGGAAACATTGGAGCAAAACGGCTTCACCCATGTCATATTATCACTCGGATACAAACACGAAGTGATAGGAGAATGGATAAAAGGATTTCAAACGTCCCTGCAAATCAGTTCTGTCATAGAGAAACAGCCTTTAGGAACCGGCGGAGCTGTAAAGTTCGCTTTATCCCAAGCGAACCAAGAAGAAGTCTTCATTTTAAACGGGGATACATTCCTGGGAATTGATTATCCTGAAATGCTTGCAATACACCGGGATACACAGGCAAAAGCGACTCTTGCCTTGAAAAAAATGACAAATTTCGACCGCTACGGACTGGTTGAAACAGATTGTCAAACCCATAAAATCAATGCTTTTAGAGAGAAGCAATTCTGTGAATCCGGATTAATAAACGGAGGGGTGTACCTGATAAACAGGAAAGAGCTACGGGAATATCCGGAAAAATTCTCTTTAGAAAAAGACTTTTTTGAAACAATAGTGCCATCCGGTGGATTATCAGGATACATATCCGATGGGTATTTTATTGATATTGGCATACCTGCTGATTATTCACAGGCTCAAATCGATTTCAGGGATGGGAAATATAAAACATTATAATACACTGTTTCTGGACCGCGACGGGGTTATCAACCGGCAACGTCCGAATGATTATGTGAAATCACCTGAAGAGTTTATCTTTATCGAAGGGGTAACTGAGGCTCTGAAATTGCTTGCACCACTTTTCTCCCATATTCTGATTGTGACTAATCAACGGGGCGTAGGACGCGGGCTGATGACAGAAGAAAATTTGGGAACTATCCATCGCCAAATGCTTGAAACCATACAAAACAACGGAGGAAGAATAGATAAAATATATGTTTGTACAGAAACAGACTCCCATAATCCAAACAGAAAACCGAATCCAGGCATGGCTATGCAGGCACTACAGGATTTCCCCGATATTGACTTTTCCCAAAGTTTACTTGCAGGAGACAGCCTGTCCGATATTGAATTTGCCAACAACGCACATATTCCGGCTGTCTTAATTGGCAATAAATATAAGGAAGAAGAACTTGCCGGGCTAAGAATTTACAGACATTATCCGGATTTGCTTACCTTTGCAACTGAAATTAATAAGGAATTACATTTATGAAAATTGCATATCTTTCTACTTTCTATCCTTTTCGCGGAGGAATTGCACAATTCAACGCTAATTTATATGAAGCACTCGGAAAAGAACATGAAGTACTTCCTTTTACCTTCAAAAGACAATATCCGGATTTCCTCTTCCCGGGAAAGACTCAATATGTAACAGCAGAAGACAATGCGGTTATCATAAACAGCATCCCTGTATTGGACACTGCCAACCCTTTGACTTATCTCAGCGCTGCCAACCGCATAGCCAAAGAAAAGCCGGATGTGCTGGTTATGAAATACTGGATGTCTTATTTCGCTCCTTCCTTGGGTACAGTAGCACACAAGCTTAAAAAACAAGGATGTAAAGTAATTACTGTACTGGATAACGTAATCCCCCACGAACAGAAGTTCTTTGATAAACCGCTGACTACATGGTTTCTGAAACAAAATAGCGGTTTTATTGCAATGAGTGAGTCCGTACAAAAGGATTTACTGGCTCTGCGTCCGGATGCACCGCATCTGTTAAAACCCCATCCTTTATATAATCACTTCGGTGATAAAGTAGAGGTTACCGAAGCCAGAAAAACATTAGGCATAGATACGGATAAAAAGACCCTTTTGTTCTTCGGGCTGATACGCGACTATAAAGGTTTGGATTTATTGATCGAAGCAGTAAACCGGTTGGATGACAGTTACCAACTAATCATTGCCGGAGAAAGCTATGGCAGCTTCGATAAGTATACCGAGCAAATAAAAAATATCCGCAATCCGGAACGTGTCAAAGTATTCAACCGCTATATCAGCGACAATGAAGTTCCTTTATTTTTCTCTGCGGCAGATGTCTGCGTTTTGCCCTATCGCTCGGCAACCCAAAGCGGCATTACTTCTATTGCTTTCCATTTCGAACTGCCTCTGATTGCAACTAACACTGGTGGGCTAAGTGAAAACATTGAAAAACCGGGAGCCGGACTCATGGTACCGGAAATAAATGCAGGTGACATAGCTAAAACTATCCAAGCTTTTTATAACAAGAATCGTCAGGTCTTCGTCTCCAATATTCAAAAGGAGAAGGCCCTGTTAACCTGGGAGAATTTTTCAGAAGCGCTTATCTCTTTCTCTAAACAACTCTAAATATCAGTCACATACGCATATAGCCTCACTATCTGCACAAAACGTATTCGTTGCCTGTGTATATAATTCTCATAATACACACAGGCAACGAATACGTTTTGTACAATAATATTTGATTCTAATCCAGTAGAGTTAATAACTTATCATTTTTGTTTGGTCCATACCTCATTTATTCATAGTTAGCGGGTAGAAAAAAGAGACTGTAAATACGATAAAATCACCATAGTTTTAGTAGAACTCATTACTATTTTTGTTTTTTCATGCATAAATCGACTATCTAAGACTGCTTATACCTTACGAAAACCTAACAGTGTTTATCGATTGTTAAATAATTCATCGCGTAAAATTATATAATTTATCCAAATATAAAAGTTAAAGACGGTATTTTTTTTGCTTTTTGCTCAAAAATATATTTGAAAAGGATAAAAAAAGCATCTATAAGAGCTAAAGTAATTATTTCATGGGGTTAAGAATAATCATATTGCCACTACCTAAAAAATCATTCTGATTCATTTTACAGACTTATCGAGTCATTTATCTACATTAGATTTAGTGTACATGCACTTTTAAGGAAATTACCACCATTCTTATAAATACAATATTTTCAAATATTGAGTTAAACACCCAAAATCTATAATTTCTTTTAAGATCTCGACTATGACAATATTTTACAAATATCCCTCTTTTTTTTACTTAGTTCTACTAAGACTATGGCATATGAGACGTTGCATTATTTCAATTTAGTCGAATCTATAAGAATGTGTATTATGATGAAAAAGTTAACTTTTATCTTGCTTTTCTTCTTTGTGGGGATTAGTATGATTGTTGCCCAAACTAAGAAAGTAGAGGGTACGGTTACTTCCGCAGACGACGGATTACCAGTTATCGGAGCATCCATCGTTGTAAAAGGAACAACGGTCGGAACAGTAACAGATACCGATGGTAGATTTACTCTGGAAGTGCCGGATGGAGCCAAAATTCTCCAGATTTCTTTTGTAGGTATGAACACACAAGATGTGGCAGTAAAACCTAAAATTAATGTCGTTCTTCAATCCGACACTCAGGATTTGGAAGAAGTTGTAGTTACAGCACAAGGACTTACCCGTCAACAGAAATCTTTGGGTTATGCCACCCAACAACTAAAAGCAGACGAACTGGTTCAAACCCGCCAGACTGACTTAAACAATGCATTGGTTGGTAAAGTTTCCGGTGTACGTTTCTTAGGTGGTTCCGGTGCAAAATTCGATGCCGGTAAAATTGTATTACGTGGTACCAGCGGATTAACAGATGCAGGTGGTAGCGAACCTATTTATGTAGTAGACGGTGTCATTGCAAATGCCAACTCCATCAATATGGACGACGTTGAATCCGTAAATGTACTGAAAGGCCCGGCCGCAACTGCATTGTATGGTGCACGTGGAGGTAACGGTGCAATTATTATCACAACCAAAGGACTTACTGGTGATAAGATGGAATTTAATGTAAGCCACACGCTTTCATTTGAAACTCCGTATATCCATGCAAAACTTCAAGACCAATACGGTGGTGGATATTATGGTGCCGATGGAGAATTGGATGTATTCAATTATGACCCGAGCATACATCCGGCTTATTTGCAACAAATGAATGGAAAAGCTTACTATGATTTTGGTGATGACGCCAGTTGGGGACCCAAATTTGACGGACGTGAATATGCTCCCTGGTATTCATGGGATCCTACTCATCCTTTATTCGGTCAGACTGAAAAATGGGAAAACCGTATGAATCTGAAAGATTTGTTCAACACAGGTGTGTCCAACACAACAAACCTTTCATTTGCCCGTTCCGGCAAAGATTATATGTCTCGCATTTCTTTTACAAACTCAGCCCGTACAGGTATTACCCCGAACAGTGACGCTATCCGTCGTTTCTTATCTGTGAAAACACAGTTCAAACCGGTAGACCGCTTAACTGTCAATTTGGATTATAAATATACCTATCGTAAGAATCATAACGCAGCACAGGAAGGTTATGGTGGAACCGGTAATGCACTTTATTCATACATCCAATGGGGACATACCAATGTCGATCTAAGCCAGTTAAAAGATTTCCGCCGTCCTGACGGTACATTCTATACTTGGAATATCAACGGACCGACAAACCTGACTCCGGCATATCATGAAAACCCATATGCTTTGTTTGAAACAATCAACAGAGATGAAATATACCAGTGGAATGTTTTCAATGCTGATGCATCTTTAGACATTATCGGAAACTTAAAAGCAGGTATCCGTGTAAACGGAAACATCCGTAATTATTTCTATGATTTATCTGTACCTTTCAACATCTTGGGTGAAACACCAAGACTGGAAGAAGAACAGAACTCTATCATCGATATCCAGACACAAGGACGTTTGACATGGAATGACCATTTCATCGACAATCGTCTTTCAATCGATGCTGCTTTATTCCTTGAAGCCAGAAATTATTCCTATAAACGTACGTTAGCAAAAACAACAGACGGTTTGTTCCAGGATGAATTCTTCAGTACAGCAGGTTCAGTTGGTAAACCGGAAGGAACAACTATAAAAACATACCAGAAAGACCGCAGTATTTTCGGAACAGGAACAATCGGATGGGATAACACCTACTATCTGGATTTCTCATTACGTAATGACTGGACATCTACCTTGCACCCGGACAAAAACAGTTATTTATACGGAGGTGTTTCTGTTGCTGCAATCGCAAGTAACTGGATTAAAAACGCTGAATGGCTGGACTTTTGGAAACTGCGTGCATCTATGGCACAAGTTGGTTCTACGATGTCTGCTTATAACGTATATCCTACTTATAAAGTAAAAGACGGTAGTGGTAATCTGATAAAATACGGTTCTTTCTCTAATATGTGGTACGATCCGAACCTGAAAGATCCTTATATCAAACCGACTATCTCAACGTCCTATGAAGTAGGTACGGAATTCCGTATGTTCAAGAACCGTTTCTGGGGAGACTTCAACTTCTATAACCGTGATTCCAAAAACCAGATTATTAATGTAAACACGACTCCTGCCAGTGGTTATACTTCCCGCAAATTGAATGCTGGTTTAATCCGCAACCGTGGTATCGAAATCTCTTTGGGAGGTGCACCTATACAGACAAAAGACTGGACATGGGAAATCAATGCTAATATTTCAAAGAATAGCAATACATTGGAAGAACTTGCCGAAGGTGTAGATGAGTATCGTATTACTTACTATGGTTTAGGAGCCTCTTATGTTTATTCTTATGCAGAAGTCGGCGAACCGATCGGTGTAATCCGTGGTTCTTCCTGGACTAAAGACCCGAACGGAAATATCATTATGAAAAAATCTGGCAATCCGTCAATAGGAGAATATTATCCGGTACCGAAAACAAACTCTTTGGATGTATTAGGCAATGTACAACCAGACTTCACCGGAGGTTTCTCTACCTCTCTTCGCTTCAAAGATTTCCGCCTGGCAGCTTCATTTGACTTCCAGATTGGAGGTAGCCTGGTTTCCTTCACTAACTTAAACGGTAATGGTTCCGGTTTATTAGAAGAGACTGCCGGCCTAAATGATAAAGGCAATCCTATTCGTAATTCCGTTGCCGATGGTGGTGGTGTAAGAGTTGATGGTGTTGTAGACAATGGAGACGGAACATATACTCCGGTAAGTTCATATGTAGACGCACAATACTATTACCAATCTCTCCGTTCCACAATTTTGGAAGGATCCGTATATGATGCAAGTTATTTGAAAATGCGTGAGTTGTCTATTACTTATGATGTACCGGCTCCTTTCTTACAGAGAACACGTACAGGCATCAAGAAAGCAAGCGTTTCATTTGTTGCACAGAACCCCTGGTTGATTTATTCCGGAATTCCTAATGTTGACCCATCTGAAGCAGGTGCCGCATATTGGAACTATATCGAAACCGGCCAGGCAGCTTCTACCCGCTCATTCGGATGCACAGTAAGTCTTACATTTTAAAATTAAGGAGAATTACAGATATGAATAAAATTAAATTAATGATATTAGCTTTAGCCGGAATGATAACTGTTACCGGCTGTGGAGATTTTGGTGATACGAATGTGGATCCGAATAACCCATCCAAGCCTGATACACGCTTTCTGTTTTCTTATGCGTGCAAAAAGGTTCCCACTCTGTCTATGGTCAGCACATTTAACCCATGGACACAAATTTATCCTCAATATGTTTCAGAAGGTAAATCAATCCAGTTTACAAACTTTTCACAGCCGCAGTTTGCAACTACAAGTTACTATACTGAGACACTGCGTAACCTGGAAGGTATCATTAAACTAAACACAGACGAAGAAACAAAAAATGAGTCGTATGTTGTTCAGCTCGGGTCGGCAGCCAATCAGATTGCCGCTTGTAGAACATTGCGTGCGCTCTTTTATATGAGTTTGACCGATGCTCAGGGCATGGTTGCCTATTCGGAAGCATTAAAGGGTGATGATGCCAACTTTACACCTAAATACGATTCACAGGAATCTATCTATACAGACCTGGATAAAGAATTAACTGAAGCATATGCACAGTTTGACGCATCCAGTTCATTAGATAAGAATTTCGATATTTTATATGCCGGCAATATCTCTAACTGGAAAAAGTTAAATGCCTCTATCCGTATGATGATGGCAATCAAACTGAGCGATGTTGCACCCGGAGTAGGTAAAGAACGTTTTGCAAAGGCATATACAGACGGCGGCATGACAGACAATGACGAAATGCTGGTTTACAAATATCTGCAAGAAACAGCCAATCAAAACCCGATGTATGACAACATGGTTGTTTCCGGACGTAAAGATTATGCTCCTTCAAAAACAATCCTCGATCAGCTATTGGCCTACAACGACCCGCGTATTCACGCTTATGCCGTTCCAAACTCTCTGGGAGAGTATAAAGGCGTTCCTTTCGGGCTTATTCAGGCAGACGTTACAAATTATAAAGATTGTGCAGCTTTTGCTGAACGTTATTACCAACAGAATTCACCGGTTGTTGTAATCTCTCCGTCGCATATCCTGCTTATCGAAGCAGAAGCCGCTGTACGTGGCTGGATCAATGCCGATCCTGCTGATTTATATAAAGCCGGCATTACAGCTTCTTTCGCTCAATATGATGATATCGACGAACTGAAAAATCCGGAAGAAGCAGCTGAAACTTATTGTGCTCAAGCTGATATCAAATTTGAAGGTACCGATGCCCAGAAAATTGAAAAAATTGCTATGCAACGTTGGTTGGCAAACTTCATGCAGAACGGTTTCGAAGCATGGTCTGACTGGAGACGTCTGAATGTTCCGAAGTTAAAAGTAGGTCCGAACGCATTGGTAGACCATATACCCTACCGCATGACTTACAGCGCACCGGATTATAATACCAACATGGATAATTATAATGCAGCTGTAGCAGAGCAAGGACCAGACAATATCGAAACTCGCGTATGGTGGGATGTAGCTCCCAATAACTAAAGAATGTCATTAATTTATGAGATATATAACCAAAACATGACATTTTAAACACATTTTTTAAACACATTTTTAGACACACTTAATCTGGACCAGTAGAGAATACTCGTCCAGATTTTTTTCCTTTTCAAAAAGAGCAACGCCCCCAAGTCTGCCAAGACTTCTACTATAATAAATGCTTATAATACAATTATATCACCTACAAAAACAGATATATGGAGATAGCCATCGATAAATGTGTGGATTCTTACGTTACTAAAAATAAACTTATCATGAAAATATTATTTATTATCATTTTTGTAAGTCTATTCAATATAGTAACACACGCACAAAAGTCCCAGTATTTTTTAATAGAGAAAAATACTCATTCTGTTTACATATTACCACAAAAACTATATCTACCAGAAATAATCGGTCCATTAGACAACAGGTTTACCGTGAAAAAAGATTTAAAACCGCTAATGGATAGCTGCTCATTATATTTAAATGAAGCATTCGAAGGCATTGAACTTAATGCAGAAGATTTAAAGGCATTCCATCATACAACATTTTCTTTATTTTTTGATAAAAATATAGACATAATATACTATAGATTCATTATTATAGGTCCAACATATGCTAAAAACATATTAAAATGGGAAAAGCAATTACATAGATTTACACAAAAAATAAACTCGTTAAATCTCAAACCTTATATCGAAATACAGAATAAATCTTTATTCAAACGTGTAGAATTAAGTACTGGAGATTTAGGAAGGAAATTCAAAAATAAAAAGGAATAACAAATCATCAATAATTATTAACCTACAAATAACAAAATCATGAAAACATTATTTATTATCACTTTTATAAGTCTATTCAGCATACAAACATATGCACAAAAGTCGCAGTACTTCTTAATTAAGGAAGATTCCTCAGAAATAGTACCCAAAGACCTTCATTTACCAGAGATAACAGGTCCGTCAGATAACAGTGTTACTCTAAAAGGGAATCTAAAACCGCTAATGGATAGTTGCTCATTATTTTTAAATGAAGCATTTGATGGCATTGAACTTAATACAGAAGATTTAAAAGCATTCCATCATACAACATTTTCTTTCATCTTTGATAAAGATGGAAAAATGATATACTATAGATACACTGTTATAGGTTCGAAATATACTAAAGATATATTAAAATGGGAAAAACGATTATATAAATTTGCACAAAAGATGAAATCGCTCAATCTTAAACCTTATATCGAAATACGGGACGAATCGTTATTCAAACGTGGATCATTTAATATTGGAGATTTAGGAAGAAAATTTCAAAACAAAAATAAAGGACAAACATCATCTTATTTTATAATTGAAAAATCAAAATCAGATACAATCTTGTATTTAAAACCGAAAGACCTTGTATTAAAGGAGATCGACTCATCCCATGACAATCGATACTGGTTTATAAATCCCAAAGAAATGAAAATAGTATTAGATTCGTTGATACAACAATCTTTTGAAGGATTAAATCTAAAAGATATATGCCTATTGGATCATTTAAATTTCGTTGCTTATTTTGATAATCAATACAATTTGATATATTATCAATACTATTTTCCCAAAAAGCATGCAGATAAACTAAAGAATATAGATAAACAATTGTATAAATTCACTCAAATGCTCAGACAAATAGACATTAAGTCTTATATCAAAATACATAATGAGAAGTCATTCAAACAAGCAAGTTTTGGCATTATCAACTTTAAAGATAAATACGAAAATAAATATTCTAATAAACCTAATGGTTCGTTAAATAATTGATTAAAATCTGATAATACATCCTCTATAAATATCATTTATTAGCATATAATATATCACTAAAAAAACAGACAAATAGAAAAACACAAATTAAAACTCATTATGAAAACATTATTTATCATCACCTTTATAAGTCTATTCAACATACTGGCGTATGCACAAAAGTCGCAGTACTTTTTAATAAGAAAAGACTCCTCCGAAATAGTACCCAAAGACCTATTCCTTCCAGAAGTAACAGGTCCGTCAGATAGTAGATTTACTCAAAAAGGAAATCAAAAACAACTAATGGATAGTTGTATATTGTTTTTTAATGAAGTATTTGATAGAGTTGAACTTACCGCGGAAGATATAAAAGGATTCCATCATACAACATTTTCTGTCACTTTTGATAAAGAAGGGAAAGTTATATATTATAGATATATTATCATAGGTTCAGGTCACACGAAGAATCTATTAAAATGGGAGAAACAATTATATGAATTCGCACAAAAAATGGCTTCTATCAATTTTAAACCTTACGTTGAAATACACAATGAACCTCTATTCAAGTATGGCACATTAAGTATAGGACGATTAGATAGGAAATTCAAGAATAGAAACTCTGCGAACCTTAATACAAAGTGATATAAAATAACCTTATTTTTATTGGAGAATAAGCACTTAAGACGTTCAAAATGCCCTTCTCCATTAAGTTCAGACCCCCATCTGGACGGTACTGAGACCTGGGTCTCGATGCCATCCGGATGAGGATCTGAATAATAACAAACACCTATATTATTGTAAATAAACAAACTACATTACTAAAAAAGCATCTTATGTATACAACAATAGATGAGAGTATGATGGTAGCCTGATAGTTCAAAAACACAACCATCATACCATCAACAGCATGAAAATAAACTTGTTATACAAAAAGATGATAGTATGACAGTATAAATTGTGAACACGCATAAGTATCCCGGTTGTTACTCTTTCCGTTTAACTAAACGAACCACGGCGAAAACAACAGCACCGGCAAACAGCAACAATATCAATAAACCGCCATAATAGGCTACCGTACTTGCTGCCAAATAACCATCCGGAATAAACTTAAAGACAATCTGATGCTCACCGGCCGGAACACGCATAGCCCTCAGCGTCCAGTCCGCACGGAAATGAGGTACTTCCTTTCCATCGACATAAGCTTTCCATCCCGGCTGATAATAAATTTCCGAGAAGACGGCTAATTGCTCATTTGCCGCTTTGCTCTTATAGGTTAATTCTTTCGGCGTATATTTTTCCAGCACAATTGTTGCTGTACTATCTTTTTGAGGGACGAAACCTTCTATATCCTTTATGAAACGTTTGTCCACTACGGCCGTCTCCAACGGATTCAAAGTATTTAAAGCAGCCATTTCTTCATCTGCATTCTCCACCATCCTGATAGCATCCACAAACCAGGCATTTCCATACGCATACGGATTCTTCAATGCAGGCTGTCCAGCATTATAAATAATATAACGCATATTCAACATATTCAGAGAAGTGGCCGAAGCCAAAGCCGGTAAGATGTCTTCCAAAGACTGGGCTTTTTGGAAAGCACCTATAATCGCACGGTATTCGGGATCCAGACGACGATCAATCAGTTCCTGGTAACGTTGAAGTTTTGCCGCATGATAACCGCCAATCGATTTATGGTAATAAGAAGTAAACGTCTCCTGCCAAGGATTATTCAAATTCAATACACGATAAGAAGGATCTTTATCTTTCAATATATCCTGGTCGGCAACTGATTCTTTGAAGTTTGCCTGCAATTGCTCATTTGTAAAATTAGACGCATTCAAATAGCGTTTATCAACACTCCAGAAGTCCGCCAGCATCAATACGATCATACCTATACTTACATAAGTAGCAGCCGTCTGTTTATTTTTTGCTGTCCAGAAATAGAACAACAAACCGGCACTCAACAAAATAAATACCAGCGAACGGAATGCATCGGCAGAAGCAAGCGAAGCACGGTCCATCAACAATGCCGGATAAAACCAATCCGGAACCTGATTCTGGAACTGGGCATCATAAGCAGACTGGAAATTAAGCAATAGTGTCGGCATTAACCAGACAACTACACACAAACCACCGGTTATCCCTAAAGCCCAAAGGCCTCCTTTTTTCAACAATTTATCATCAACTTTTTCCGACAGGATTTCTTTAAGCCCCCAGATAGCAATCAACGGGAAGACTAAGCCGGGTATTACCAAAGCCATTTCCGGCGTACGGAATTTATTATACATAGGCAGGTGATGGAACATAAAATCATTGAACAAATCGAAATTACGCCCCAACGACAAGAACGCAAAGAACAGTGCACCGGCAAACAGCCACCATTTCATCTGATTTCTCACCACAAACATTCCCAGTACAAACAGGAAACAAACAATCGCCCCGAAATAGACCGGACCGGAAGTAAATATCTTGTCTCCCCAATAGGTTGGCGCCTGCAAGGTATTGCCTACCTGCGCCCCATTTTTACGGTATTCCTGGTACAGCTTGGACGAATCGTCCAATGTTCCTCCCGAACTACCGCCATAAACATCCGGTATCAGAACCGTAAGCAATTCTTTTACTCCATAACTCCATTGGAAGGCATATTCTTTATCCAGGCCGGAAGATTTCTTTTGGGTTCCGAGTGTTTCACCGACAGGTTGAGTTAGTTCCGAAGTACCACGGGTACTTGTCTTACTCATTTCATAATTCATATACAGGTTCCCGATATTCGGAGTCATAGCCAACAAGACACCTGCCAACAACATGCCTGTTACTTTCAGCAACTCTGGATAAAGTTTATCTTTCATCTTTTTCCAAGCAAAACACAGATAGATGAAAACACAGAAAAATGCGAGATAATACGTAATCTGAAGATGTCCTTCCAGAACAGAAAGCGCCGTACCGATTGTGAAAAGTATGACTCCCCAAAGATATTTCTGCTTAAACAGCAGGAACATGCCTCCTACAGTAAGCGGCATATAAGCTATGGCATATGCTTTCGAGACATGTCCCGCCTCGATAATAATAATATTATAAGAAGCTAACGCATAGGCAATCGCACCGGCAATCGCCAACCAGCGGTTTACCCCCATGATACACATCAGGATATAAAATGCAATCAATCCGGTAAGCACCATTCCGGCACCCATCGGATCTATACTTTTGATTATATTACCCAGGTAACTTACCGGATTAGGTTTCATACCGGGCATTGCCACCTGATAAGAAGGCATACCGGAAAACATGCTGCCCAGCCATTCGGAAACTACATGATCCTTATTATAATAGTCCGTTAATTCTTTTGCCATCCCGACAACTTTCATAGAATCGCCCTGCCTCAACACTTTCCCGTCTATCACAGACGGAGCAAAATAAACAACAACTAATCCTATAAACAATAAGACAGCTATCAGATGTCTACCGTATTTCTTCCACAAATCTTGCATATTCTAAAAAATTTTATCCTGTGCAAAAGTAGGGGATTTATTTTAATGCACAGTAAGGCTCTATAAAATAAATACATATATTTGTCTACGAAAAATTAAAAGGAATGAAACAAGTACTTTTCATCAGATATCGTAAATCCGGGAATATTGACGCAGGGGGCGAACAAGTAGCCAATGCCAACTATCTCGCCTTATGCCGGATATTCGGGGAAGAAAATGTTACGGTATACCATATACACGAAAAGCAAAATAAAATAAAAGTCCTGCTGAGCGGTATCTCCATATTAATCAATTTCCTGAAAGGTTATTATTACGGACTTTCCCCAAAGAAAGTCGATAAGATTGTATCATTAGCGGAAAGCTTCCCCTATGTATTTATAGACAGAAGCATTTTCGGCATCTTGGCTAAAGTCCTCCGGAATAAAGAATACAAAGGAAAAATCATTACCTTTTTCCACAATGTAGAACCTGTTTATTTTGAAGCGAAGATAGGGAAGAATAAGCCCTGGTGTTCCATTGTAGTAGATTGTGTAGCCAAAAACGACCAGCAGGCTTGTGATTATTCCGATATTATAATTGCTCTGAACAAGCGTGACGAGCAGGAAATAGTACAACGTTACCACCGGATACCGGATATTTTATCCCCGGTTGTTTTCAAAGATACATATAAGCAGGAAACATATCCGGAAGGCAATACTGATACGGTTCCCGTATGTCTTTTCCTTGGCACTTATTTTCCAATGAATGTCCGCGGGATTTTATGGTTCGTACATGAGGTGTTACCCCATGTCAACATACGTCTCCTGATTGTAGGCAAAGGGATGAAAGCCATCCTGCCTATGGTTGAAAAGTATAACAATATTGAAGTATTCAGTGATGTTCCCGACCTGAAACCCTATATTGAAAAGGCAGACTTCATGCTACTTCCTATCTTCGAAGGCAGCGGCATGAAGGTGAAAACCTGCGAAGCACTTATGTACGGGAAGAATATCATCGGAACCACCGAAGCGTTCGAAGGATATGAAGTCGCATTTGATAAGGTGGGAGCATGTTGCAATACGAAAGAAGAGTTTATTGCAACATTGAACCGGGTATCAGCCCACCCGGTTCCAAAGTTCAACAGATATGCAAGAGAAACATTTGTGGACAATTATTCCGAGGAAGAAAAAATCAAACGGTTCAAGGAAGTATTCCAACTATAACGACTGTTCCTCTTTAATAATTCCTACGCAACAAGCGCCTATAATCAGGCAAACTCCGGCTAATACCAACATATCGACTTCCGGAGCTACTGCACCGGGTGTTGTAAACCGGCTCAGAATCATACCGCCGAACGAAGCTGCCACTATCTGGGGAATACAAATCGTCCCGTTGAATAACCCGAGATATGTTCCCATATGCCCGAAAGTAAGCGCATTGGTAAGGATGGTAAAAGGCAATGCCAGCATTGCCGCCCATGCACAACCAATCAATAAGAATGAAGCAAACAATACATACGGATCATGAATGAAAAAAACAGAAATAAATCCGGCACCTCCCAATAACAAACTAAACGCATAAGCAAACTTCCGGTTCTTAATCACTGGAATAAGAGCTGCCCAGATAACCGAACCGATTGCCTGTACTGCAAATAAAATTCCCACCCAGTCGGCAGCACTCTGGTATTGGAGCGATTGGGTATCCAGTACCGTTTTAGATACACCACCGACTATTTTCTCCACAGTTGGCGTGTCGAACACGTTCAATGCAACAGTACCGTTAGTATAAGTCCACATAAACATAAAGGCTGCCCAACAAAAAAACTGCACCAGCCCTACCGTCCAAAATACTTTTGGCGCCTTCACCAGAAGTTTGAATATATTGACTTTTTCTTTTTTGTTTTCACCGGCAATGCCATGATAAGCGGCATATTCCTTGGGAGGATATTCTTTTACCTTTATAGAAGTATAAATAACGCATAGAATCAGAATCAGGGCGCCGATATAAAACGAATAAATTACCGAATCGGGAATTACTCCCTTCGAAGCGGTATTACTAATGCCGATAGCAGCAAAAATAAACGGGAATAAATAGCCGGCAAGGCTTCCGGCATTACAAAGAAAACTCTGGATAGAATAAGCCAGCCCCTTCTGCTTTTCATTCACCATATCGCCAACCATCATCTTAAAAGGTTGCATTGCCACATTAATGGATGTATCGAGGAACATTAAAGAAAACAGGCCGAACAACATGGCTGTACCGACAGTCATTCCAAAACTCCCGGCATTAGGCAGTAAACACATTACACAGACCGCCCCCAATGCACCGACAAACAAATAAGGTATACGCCGCCCGAACCGTGTCCAAGTACGGTCGCTCAGCACGCCTATAATGGGCTGGACTATAATTCCGGCCAATGGCGGAAGAATCCAGAAGTAACTTAATTCATGCGGGTCCGCCCCCAATGTAGAGAAGATACGGCTGATATTGGCACTTTGCAAAGCATAAGCGATCTGCACGCCAAAGAATCCGAAACTAATATTCCATAGCTGCCAGAATCCCAAATCCGGAATTTTTTTCATGGTAAATTGAGTTAGTGGTTTAAAGCCTCAAAATTAAAACGATTCTGTCGAAGAATTTAGACTATTACTGAAAATCCAACTAAAATAAAGGCCTTTTCCCTGTACCTCATCTTTCCTTATTACAGCATCCACCTTATTTATCAGAAGGGACAATCAAAGTCTACATTTTTATTCTTTCTGGGTTTTAGAAAAAATATATAAACAAAAAAGCCCCGGTTCCATCAGAAACCAGAGCTAACCTTTACATTTATACAAGGTATCTTACCAAATTCTCCAATCCGGGATATCAATAGAATAAGCCTTTTCGGGAGACATCCGCATACCCAGATACATGCCCGGATTAGAACTGAATGTTCCGATAAACAGTTCCGCTTCCGCCAATACATCCATCGAAGCAAACAGTTTGATATAACGGTTTTTCTTTACTTCCGGCGCTTCATGCTTGAATGTATTATGGAAATACCCCCTTTCCTCTTTTCCACAAAATGTCCGGAACGACCAGGATGGATAATTTTTCTCTAATTCCTCAATCACCGCATAATCGTCTGTAAGGACAAATGCGGAACGGATATCCGACAGTTGTTCCGCTTTGCCTATATATTGCCTGCAACCGAGGATTTCAGCTTCGCTAAATTTATCACCTCCCCGTATATGAAAACCAATATATCGATCCGGTAGATTTACGGACTGTTTATACCGTTGTACTTCCTCTGCCGTCTTTCCATTATACACCCATGTCATTTCTATCAGTTTACGGCAGATGGCACGCAAATCACCTTTCAATCCCAACTCAGAGAAGTTATATTCCGAAGGATGGGCTTGCGAACGCAAAGCATCCCACAAATCAAAAGTGGTAAGCACACGGGGGTTAACAGACCGGAAAACAGCAGTCAACCATGTATCGGCTTTCCTCAGCAAGGAGTTTTTAAAGCGATGGTTCGGACGCCGGTTAAAATAAGCATGCAGGAAATTACCTCCCTCCTCACAAAAAGGGGAAAAATAATCATTCCAGCCCTCTTTATATTTAAAATTAGCATCCTTGGAATAGATGGAAAACCGTATCTTCTTGTCCAGGCAATACAGAATAGCAAGAATCATATTATTGTATTCCGAAAAAAAACCGGAATCACCTCCCAGATGATAAACAAAACGGGGACTACTCCGGTCATTTACCCGGTGGTATAAATCTAACAATGTCTTTTCCGCCATACTATTTCAAATTTCTCAAGATAGGGAGAGCCGCCAGTTTGGCAAAACGGGCTTCCTTATATTTTTTCATTACGGCATAACCGAACACAGTACGTCTTACTGCCTGTTCAAACGGTTGGTCGAATATATTGCACAAGAAAGCAACGAGCTCCTGCATCCAGTCCTTTTCCTGCTGCTCTTTCGTCTGCCAGGGAAGGGATAACTTCTGTAAATAGGCCTCATCATCATTATCCAGACGGATGATTTCCTCCACAGCCTCATCCATATTATTGAATAACTGAATATTTATGATAGATTCCGGATTAAAATCCGAATGTACATTCGGATTTCCCCAATATATTGGGAGTGAGTTTACCACCATCGGCTCCATCAACTTTTCCGTAGTGTATCCGGACAAAGCACTGTTCTCAAAAGCAATTGTAAACTTATAATCCCGGATAAACGTCATTTTATCAGAAACAGGTCCACCTACATTATTCAGCAAACGTCCTCCCGAATCCACCTTCTTGTATTCGGACAACCGGTGGAAAAATTGTTCGCGAAGCGGTGTAGAATACATGCTGTTGGAATATACAAAATTACAGAATTTACGATTTACCAGCGATTTATCCACCTGTTTCTTTCCTAACCGCTCGTATCCCTTATAAAATAAATACAAGGGAAACCGGAGATAACGGTCTTCAAAAGTAATATGCTGAAAACCCATGCCATAATCACAGAAATTAAAATCTGGAACATCATTCTCACCGGTGAAATAAATCTTTATGCAATCTTTATAGTCCAGATGGCTGAATCCGAAAGTAGAATAAAAAAGATAGTCCGGATTAGTATCAATAACAACATCATAGTAACCGGATAATGTATTAACAATCAAATTATCCTGAGGATCAAAGCCTTGCCAGAAATCAACGAAATTTATCTTTATCTTTTTCATACGCATGCTCAAAGTGTTGCCTTCACATATAAACAAGCCAAACGAACGGGCAATTTATACGCTAATAGTTTCAAATTAGACATAAACGGATACTTACGCCAAGAAAAACTGTTGTAACCTTTAAATATCTGATTTACTCTTTGTATTCTTTCCCGGATAACAGAAGTCTTCACATGATTACGAAGCAATTCCTTAAAGAAATAAATCCGCTGGTTCGCCAAATAATCGAACAAGAGAGGAGTCAACGGCATATTCCTGTTTTTCATCTCTTTCACAGTTTCACGGAAAACAATTTCCAAGCTGTCAAAATTCCTGTCACTCATTTTCTGGGTGATAGAACCCGGACGTACCCGGTATTTATATGTAATCTTTTTAGTGACAAGCAGTTCTGATGCCCTGGCAGCCAAACAGAAAGACCATAGGATGTCTTCATGCAGGATTCCTTCATAAAACCAACAGGACTGTTCGGTAAACATCCTTCTCCTTACCAGTTTATTCCATGCCATCCCATGCCACAACCGGGCAAAAAGTTTATCTGCAATATCCTGGTCTGCCAGACATGTTCCGTCCATTAATTCGGTCTCCGGATATTTCAGCCGGTCATTCGAGCCTAACAACTCGTATTCACCAATCACAAAGTCGGCATATATCCCATTCATAGCTTTCACTAATATCTCGATGGCATCCGAAGGCAACATGTCATCACTATCCAAAAAAAACAGAAACTCTCCGATGGAATTACGTATACCGGTATTTCTTGCAGCAGACAGGCCGCGGTTCTCATCGTGTGATAAAAAGTGAACTTTATCTTTACAAGGATGTGCATCTACAATCTTCCGGGCCTTTGTCATGCTGTCATCCGGAGAGGCATCGTCAACCAACAAGATTTCCAACTCTTCATACGTCTGGTTTAACGCAGAAAGTAAACATTCCTCTATATAGTCGGAAACGTTGTATACAGGTATGACAATAGATACTTTCATATTTTTATCCAGCTATCTGGTATTAAATCGGGAGTAGTTTCCGTATTCAAAAAGAGCGAAGGGGCAATTACCACCTTCTTTTTATTGGGGTTCAACCAGGCACCCCACCAACTAAACGTACTGTTTGCTATAATATTATGCTTACAACAAGACATCAAATACATATCCTGCCACGAATCGATTCCCTTATTCCAATCGACATAAACAGGAGAAGGTATATCGAGATGTTCTTTTACCCATTTCATATCATCGGAAAAAACAAAAAAAGTTGCTTCCGGAACTTTTTTTCCAAGCATGGCTATTGCTCGTTTATAATAATCTATCGTACAAATATTTCCATAAAGGTGTTTATACTTGTCAGACAAATAATCACCTCTTCGAATATGGATGGAAACACTATCTGTTTTTTGTATCTGCACCAATAAATCGGCAGTTAACTTGGATATCTCCAAGTTAACCTGATATTGCCGTAATATCAAATCTTTTACGTTATAAAAATATTTCTCACTCTGCCAGAAACCAAATGTCAGGGTCAAACCGGACTGTTCTTCCAGATAAGCCTTATCAAACACCCCTGCCTGCTGCTCTTGTACAATCTTTACACCCAACAGACGCAATAAGGACAAAAAGGTCCGGGCTGCATATTTTATCATTCCCCTATCTTTGAAAAGCAACAACTTACGAACTACCCGGACAAGAAACTCATAATATCTGTTTCTCTCCCCCAAAGAGATACCGAACAGACGTTCTAATTCCAACCCGTTGTGTGTTGCTTCCCTACGGATAGAATAATCACTTAAATATAATTTCTTATTTACCGCCGCCCGCTTGCTTACGTAAAATGCGTACTCAAACATTTGGTTGCCCAAACCTCCTGAAAGAACTATAATTTCCATACGTTTATACCAATGCCCTCTTCAACTGTTTTAAATACCGGATTATATTTTGTTTGAGTTTTAACAAATAAATAATACCCGTTTCCATACTACTCAAGGTTGCATCAATACCTGCCTGCATAATATCCTCATTGGTGAAAATATTGTACAAGGCAAATTTATCCAGCAAGACGATATAATCCCTCACATTTCTTTCTAAAGATAATTTCTTAAACATATACAAGTATTCTCCAATAACCAACTTGCTATTTTCAATACAATCATTCGTTATCTGGAACTCACTAAGTCCTACATCTATCAAGGGTTCGTTAATCACCGTGAAATGCTTATTCATCCTCAGCATCCGGATATAAAACTCGGTATCCACCAACCATATCAGACGTTCATCGAAGTAAAGCCCCTGATTGTTCCTGAAAATAGTCACACTGGGAGCTCCTATGCAATTCTTATCATACAATATTTCCGGAATATAGGGCAGCTTTGATACCTTTTTTGTCAATATCGGCCTGTTTATTACTTTGTCTTTTCCTACTTGCCTGGATGCAGAAAAGGCAAACAGAGAGGATGGATTTTCTTCCAATGCCTGCACAAAGCGGGATAACGCATCCGGAGATGAAAACCAGTCATCATGATGCATAATCTTAATATATTTCCCTTTTGCAAGAGATATCGCTTTATTCCAATTGGCAGGACTACCCAACGGCTGTTCATTCTTAACATAAACAATCCGCTCGTCCTTTTCACTCAACGGCTTCAGTTCATCTGTAGGAGAATCGTCAGTGATAACAATTTCATACTGCTGAAAGGACTGTTGAAGAATCGAATCCAGACACCTCTCTAAAAAATCGGCACGCTTATATGCCGGGATACAAATACTGACTATTATTTCTTGTTCCATTTATATACGACTGGCTATTGTTTCTTTTTCAGAAGAAAAGACAACACTTCCCTGAATATGACAGCAGACGAAAACCACATTGCCGCCACATAAAATACGGCAACCAACAATACTTTCGCTATCAGCTTTATATATAGATTTTCTATCTGCTTTGTTATCAACCAGGCTATTACTATGCTAACAAAGACAATAAGCAAATAAGGCACCGTATCTTTCAGGAAATTAAAGAATGACAGCGGAATCAGTTTGCTTACCGAAATATGCCAAATCAAAAGAATCAGAAAAGATACAATCAGGTTTGCCATCGCTATCCAGTACAGACCGTAAGGACAGGCTAGGAATGTAACCGCTATCTGTATAATCGAACTGACCAGGGTACACCAGAAATAGAAGTTTGAACGCCCATGCGCAATAATTATCTGGATATAAAGGGAGGAAAACAGATAGACACATCCCCACATGCAATACATCTGCAATATCGGGACAGCAGGTAAAAAGTTACTGTTTATAATTGTAATAAAATCGCGGCTGATAAAAGCCAGCCCCAACAATGCCGGAAAAGAAATAAAAGAGATAAAACGTACCATCTTCCTCAACATATGGGATTGACGCTCTTTTTCAGACTGGACTTGCACAAACACCGGTTGTGCCACACTGTAAATCATTCCATTAATAACCTGGGTTCCCATTCCTGCCCATTTCGTTCCCTGCGAATAGAAGCCCACATACGCTTTCGTATAGAACTTACCGAGCAATACAGAGAATATATTTATCTGAACCTGACTCACAATGGAAGATACCAGCATCTTAAAACTAAATCCGAACATCTCCTTTACAGGAGTAAAATCTATCGAAAAGCCAGGTCGCCAAGGGGAGAAATACCAACGGAGAAGAGTTCCCAAAGTCGAAGCAGCCAAAGTCTGTATCGCCAAAGCCCAATAACCATAACCGTTTAATACCATATAGATACCGATAACACCGGATATAGCTGTAGCAAAGATATCGACCTTTGCCCTTTCCTTTACCATCAACTTTTTAAATAAGACGGCATTATGGGCTATCCCCATACTTCCTACGACAATGGAAAGGAATAATACCCGGGAAAGGGGTATCAGGGCTGGTTCCCTATAAAATCCGGCAATCAGGGGGGCACAGAAATATAAAACAACATAGATACTGCTACCCACAATCAGGTTAAACCAGAAAACAGCATTGTAATCATTATCCTTAAATACCGGGCGGTTCGTCAGTGCGGCAATAAAGCCACTCTCCTGTATAGTACTTGCAATCGCGATAAAAATAGCAAGCATACCTACCAGCCCGTAATCATCTTCCGTCAGGTTTTTCAGGAGAATTATTCCTATTAGGACACCCAGCACTTGTTGAACACCATTGCTGATACCACCCCAGAAAAGCCCTTTTGCCGTTTTCTCTTTTAGAGTCTGTTCTGCCATAAAGCATTATTTAAACCGCATGACGGCAGGACGCATTTCTTTTTCAACATACAAATATCCGGGGCATAGGGTCGTTTCTAATTTATGTTCTCGTAATATGCCTTGTATAACAGGTACATCATCAGATAAGTGATAGACACATACCGAACCGGATATATTCTTTGCCTTACTTAATAAACAGGAAGCTCCCCGCAAAGCCTTACGTTCATAACCTTCTATATCCATCTTCAAAAATAAATTGTCTGAAGGTTTATCTTTAAAATAGTCGTCCAATGTTACGTTATTTTCATCATTCATATCGCTAACGTATTTACGGACAATCGTCACTTTCTCTTTCCAAGGGGCAAATGTAGCTTGTAAAGCTTCAATCCATCCCTCATTGCATTCGAACAGATAAGCATGGTCAATCTCTTCGATAGTATCGAGGGTAAAAATAGCTTCCGCACAGCCTATGTCCAGCAAGGTCTTTCCCTTCAATTCCTGATAAGATTCCACATAGCGATGGGCACAGCGGCTGTCTTGCTCCATTAATAGCTCTTTATAAGAACCGGATACGCGATGAAACATATCACGCCTGAAATAAAGCCTCTTCCCTTTATGATACACATATGGCAATCCGTTTTCCGCATCTACAGCCACATCAATTTGCAAACGATCATATTCTTTCTTCCACAAATAAGGGAAAGGCGTCGGGCCTGTTTTTCCTAATATCCAGAATGCCTGCTCCTTTTCTGTCTCCGGTTTGATAACAGAATAATATAAATAATAGCCTTTACATCTTAACCAATCCCGGGTTCTCCGGTATGCAGACAGGAAATCACCCAGAAAAGCATTATAAATGGATTGCCGGACTTGCTCAGAGACAAGTGTTCTGTATAATCGGGTTATCATAGTTTATTTTTTTATCTGCCGATGCAATGATAAATAAAACCATTCTCTTCCAGCTCGGCAGCATCATAAATATTGCGTCCGTCAAGGATTACCGGGGTAGCCATCAGTTTCTTTATTGCCGACCAGGAAGGCAGGCGAAATTCTTTCCATTCCGTAACCAGAAGCAAAGCATCGGCATCCACAACCGTGTCATATATATCTTTAGCATAATGAACGCTATCCCCCAAAAGACGACGCGTTTCGTCCATTGCCACCGGGTCGTATACATAGACGTTACAACCGGCAGCCAACAACCTGTTTATAAGTACTAATGAAGGGGCTTCACGCATATCGTCCGTCTCCGGTTTAAAGGCAAGTCCCCAGATTGCAACCCGCCTGTGTTGTAAATCCCCTTTGAAATAATTATTCAACTTATGAAACAGGATTGATTTCTGTTTCTCGTTTACATCCTCAACAGCTTCCAAGATACGCATATCATATGCATATTGTTTTGCAGTCTTGATAAGCGCTTTTATATCTTTCGGGAAACAAGAACCTCCATATCCGCAACCGGCATACAGGAAACGATTACCTATACGGGCATCCGAACCGATTCCCTTACGAACCATATTGACATCGGCGCCAACAATCTCACACAGGTTGGCAATATCATTCATAAAACTGATACGGGTGGCAAGCATTGCATTAGCCGCATATTTAGTCATTTCGGCAGAAGGCACATCCATAAAAATAACACGGAAATTATTTAACAGGAAAGGCCGGTACAAACGCGTCATCAATTCTTTCGCCCTATCGGATTCCACTCCGACAACCACCCGGTCCGGACTCATAAAGTCCTTGATGGCTGCTCCTTCTTTCAAAAATTCCGGATTGGATGCCACATCAAACTCAATCTTCAGATTCCGTTTATCCAACTCTTCCTGAATAACCTGGCGAACCTTTCGAGCCGTACCTACCGGCACCGTACTTTTATTTACAATAAGAAGGTGTTGTTTCATATGCTGTCCGACCATACGCGCTACATCCAGCACATATGTAAGATCAGCACTGCCGTCTTCGCCGGGAGGAGTACCAACAGCACAAAACAGGACCTGAACCTTATCCAGACATTCCGTCAAATTCGTGGTAAAATGCAAACGACCTGCTTGCTGGTTACGCCGTACCATTTCTTCAAGTCCGGGCTCATAGATTGGAATAATACCTTGTTTCAGATTCTCTATTTTTTCCGTGTTTACATCCACACAAAAAACATCTGTTCCCATTTCTGCAAAACAGGTTCCTGTCACAAGCCCTACATAGCCAGTCCCTACTATCGCTACTCTCATAATTATATTTCCCTTTGAAAGGTCCTCCTGTTTTTAATTGCCATCCAGATACATAAAGGTTCGTCACTCCCGATATGGGAATAACAAACATATGACAAAGATAACACGTTTATATATATCTAAAGGAGTTGAACCTGAAAAACCACAATAAACCAGTTCTATAGCAAATAAAAACAGGGAGGAAGAACAGAACCTGCCTGTCTTCCTCCCTTTCCATAGTTAAGGTCCACTGTAAATTGCAATTTTACAAGTAGAGTTTCTTGTGTGCTTTTATTAATGCCTACCCTCTATTTCCCTCTTTCTGTTTTTATAAACGGACTTGAATATATATTATTATATATGCCGTAAAAAAAATTAAAGACACAAATCTAAACAAGCTCTATAGACAGGACACTTTTTCCTAATTCATAGTTATGGTTTTTGAAAATCATAACTATGAATTCAGAAAACCATAACTATGAAGAATAAGACTGCTCTTTCCACCTGATTGTATACGAAGCGACCCCAAAAAGCTATGCAATATTCATTTGCATAACTTTTTGGGGTCACTCTCTGGCTATCTTAGCCTATATATAAGTAACCTTATTTTACTTCGCTTCCCGGTTTTACTTCTTTTTGCGGAGTGATGACAGACAGTTTTCCGTCAAAATCCTCAGCAGAAAGAATCATACCTTCGGATACGATGCCTTTTAATTTACGGGGAGCCAGATTTGCTACAAAACAAACCTGTTTACCTACCAGTTCTTCCGGGGCATAATGCTGGGCAATTCCCGAAACAATCGTACGTTTTTCCAGGCCGTCGTCAATACGGAATTGAAGCAGTTTATCCGCTTTTGGAACTTTTGTACATTCAAGAATGGTTCCTACACGGATATCCAATTTCATAAAGTCATCGAACTCAATGTTTTCACGGATTGGTTTTGCCTTGTAATTTGCTTCTTCATTTGCTTTCTTGGTATCGAGAAGTTTCTGTACTTGTGCCTCAATTACGCTATCTTCCATTTTTTCAAACAAAAGTTCGGATTTACCTAACTGATGGCCGGCTTCCAGCAAATCGGTAGAGCCTAAACGATCCCAACCCAGCGGCTGTACATTCAGCATCTTGTTCAAACGTTCCATGCTGAAAGGCAGGAACGGTTCAAAAGCAATAGCCAGGTTTGCCGTAATCTGCAAAGCGATATTCATGATAGTTGCCACGCGCGACATATCCGTTTTAGCCAGTTTCCAAGGTTCCGTGTCAGCAAGGTATTTATTACCGATACGTGCCAGATTCATCGCTTCTTTTTGTGCATCACGGAAATGGTATGCATCGAGCAGGCGCTCCACATCTTCCTTCACATTTGCAAAATCGGTCATAGTCTGACGGTCATAGTCGGTCAACTCTCCAGCCGCAGGTACTTTGCCATCAAAATATTTTTCGGTAAGAACAAGGGCACGGTTCACGAAGTTACCCAGAATAGCAACCAGCTCGTTATTGTTGCGTGCCTGGAAATCTTTCCAGGTAAAGTCGTTATCTTTTGTTTCCGGGGCATTAGCAGTTAGGACATAACGCAATACATCCTGCTTACCCGGCATATCTACCAGATATTCATTCAACCATACAGCCCAGTTACGGGATGTGGAGATTTTATCACCTTCCAGGTTAAGGAACTCATTTGCAGGTACATTTTCCGGAAGGTTATAGGAACCTTCCGCCTTCAGCATCGATGGAAATACGATGCAGTGGAATACGATATTATCTTTACCGATAAAATGAACCATCTTTGTTTCCGGATCTTTCCACCACGTTTCCCAAGAATCGGGAAGCAATTCTTTTGTATTGGAGATATATCCGATAGGAGCATCAAACCAGACATAGAGCACTTTACCTTCGGCGCCTTCCACCGGCACAGGTATGCCCCAGTCCAGGTCGCGACTTACTGCGCGTGGCTGAAGTCCCATATCCAGCCAGCTTTTACACTGTCCGTATACATTCGGTTTCCATTCTTTATGACCTTCCAGAATCCATTCGCGCAAGAAAGGTTCCCATTTGTCAAGAGGCAGGTACCAGTGTTTGGTTTCCTTCATCACGGGCTTGCTTCCACTGATTGCCGACTTCGGGTCGATCAGGTCTGTCGGACTAAGCGAGGTACCGCAGGCTTCACACTGATCGCCATAGGCTTTCTCGTTACCGCAATGAGGGCATGTTCCGGTTATATAACGGTCGGCAAGGAATTGTTTAGCTTCCTCATCGTAATATTGTTCGCTTGTTTTCTCAATAAATTCGCCTTTATCATATAAGGTACGGAAGAAATCCGAAGCCATCTGATGGTGCGTAGCTGAAGTAGTGCGGGAATAGATATCGAAAGTTATCCCGAAATCTTCAAAAGATTTCTTGATAATGCCATGATACCGGTCCACTACATCCTGTGGAGTTATCCCTTCTTTCTTTGCTCTCAGAGTAATAGGTACCCCATGCTCATCCGAGCCGCCAATCATCAGTACTTCTTCCCCTTTCAACCGAAGATAACGCGCATAAATATCAGCAGGCACATATACCCCCGCCAAATGACCAATATGCACCGGTCCGTTAGCATACGGCAACGCTGTTGTTATCAGCGTTCTTTTAAATCGCTTTTCCATACCTTTTGTTCTATTTTTGAGGCACAAAGGTAAGGAATAATTTGAAATGTATTACTCAAATACCAGCTCAAACTCATCCAGATACAATGCACTGCTGGTACTTCCGGTAAAGTAATCGCCATATTTACTTGCAGAAGCCACAATCAAAACATAAGTAGGCTTCGTAAAATAATCCCGGTATTGAAGATTAATATTGAAGGTGCTATATTCCTTATTCTCCGTACCGGCTTTAAATTCTCCAAAAGCAATCATAGACTCGTTCTTCCAGCTCAAATCAACAAACTGTCCTTTTTGAGTATTCACCCTGAAAGGTTGCGTCCAGTCAAATAATGCGATATAAATATGGCAAGAATCCTTTTGCCCCATCATCTCGCTATATGCAGGACCTGCATAATCAATTGTCCCGGGACGATAACTATAATATCCTTTCATTCCGGAAGGACGGCCTGAATACGGTCTTCCAAAATCCAACTCAGCTCCCGGATTTTTAATATCCATAATCGCTTTAATAAATTGTCCCGTATAAATATTACCGGCGGCAAACGCTACCATCGCATATTCAGAATGAAGATATGCGGCAGAACCTTTAATTACATTTCGCTTTTCTTCTTCCGTTGGAGTCTTACCAGCTGTTTTTGCCCCTCCATTCCCTGAATCCCAGAAATAATTGTCATCTAAGTCTTTATTTGGATAATATGTTCCATTAGCCGCTATCCAATTATCAAAATTCAGGTTTGGTACTTGCAAGACTGTTTCAGTAGTAATTTCTTTTATTCCTTCAGATTTTCCATCGACAATTACCTCATATTGATAAGTAGTCTGAGGTTGCAAATGTGTCATCATCGCCAAATAAGTATCCTCTTCAAACGAGATTTCATGAGATAAAACAGAATCCCACTCTTCTGCTTCTTTCTCTTTATAACGAATTACAACTGAATTATTTTTCGTGTTTCCTCTCAGATAAACACGTTTAGCCCACACTGATACTTCTGCCGTTTTCTCGTCCTCATTCTGGTGTAAAACACTAACAGTCCATTTCTCCGTTACTCCGAAGGTAGTGACTTCAAAAAACCGAGGACGCCTAAAATCATGGACTTCTGTCGGTTCAGGAACTGTTACGGCCACAGAACTTCCTAATTGCAAGCTCTCTATCTCTATATTATCAAAGGTTGGCTGTTTTGCTCCATCTACATAAATAATAACATGTTTTGTCACAGCATCGACAAGCGGGGTACCCTCCTGATTCTTTACTTTAATAATCCGGTTTATATCGTGCTCTACAGAAACAGTCCACCAATAATCCTGGTAAAGTTTTAAAAGAAAAGATACCGGTTCCCTAAAATTCATACGAGTATTGACCAACTGAGGCATACTATCTACAGAAGAAAATCCCGTATCCGGGAAATGAATAAAATCAATACATTTACTTGAATCCGGAATCAAGGTCATGCCCGATGTAATTTCCAATGTTTTTATGCGTACATCTTTCAAATCAATCGTATCAGCAATTTTAACTTTCACTGTATTAGTTTCTACATCTATTTTAGAAGAAACCATTCCATCGACCTCAAATTTCAATATCTCACCTTTAATTATAGGACACGGTATATCATTCTCTATACAACTTGACAAGAGAAAAAATAAACAGAACCACAACCCCGGATATATGATTTTATTTCTCATTTCTTTTTACAGGTAAAAGACAATTCCTAAATCTATCGACAAAAGATTTATTTTAAAATTTGCAGAACTGGCATGACGGGAACCTTTATAAACCTGGTCTTTTGTCTGGTCATACCATTTAAAATCCAAACCGGCTACATTTACTGATGCTTCCACTGCTGCATAATCATTAATGAAAACTGTCAACCCAGGAGCCACACCAATATTCAAAGAGTGCTTCAATTGATGTACACCGCTCAAATCAACACCTGTACCACTGGTAGACTTACTGGTTGAATAACCATAAGTTACCCGTGCTTCATTAAATAAACCAAAACGTTTACTATCCCCAAGATTCAAATATGTCCGCAAAAAGACTGCACCGGAAATAGTATGGGATACATCATGATAATCCTCTATGTCAAAACTCAAATCATCACCTAATGATAAGCTGATATTATCCAACTTTGTATAAGAACGGGAATACGCTAAACGCCCTCCAATCGAGATGTTATTCCGAATAGCATAACTGACTAAAGGGGTTATTTTGAATGTATATCCTTCACTGTCTATATCTTTCAAAACAGACAAAAATTCAAAATTATCATCTACATGCTCCGAATATGAAAAGGTAGTACCTACCATCCATTGCCCTTTCGGAATAAAAGTTTTCATCACGATCCCACGATCGTATTTAGTATCTTTGGCTTCTTTTCCGAAAACAGATAGAGGAAAAATAACCAGGCAAAGAATATACAAGATATTTTTTATCATATTATTTAAAAGATTTTTCATTATAATCAAAAGATAACGATAAGTTGTCGACATATAGCACACTTCCAATACCCATTTTGCCTGTAACCTTTGAACCTGTAAATATTCCACCATATTTACTTGATGACATAACAATCGCTATTGTTTTAGGAATCACATTCTTTTCTGTGTATTTTATATCTATCTCAAATTTTGTATACTCATCAACTTTCTGGCTGGAATTAAAACGTCCGTAAGCAATCTGTTTACCAGAAGCATCTTTTAACCAGATATAAATATCAGCAATATCTTTAGTCATATCTTTATCTTCTTCATCAGTATATGAACCATATGTTGCATCCGCTGGATTATATTTATAATATCCTATTAACCGGGTCGGCCTACCAGAATAGTCTCTACCAAAAGAAGGACTTGATGCAGGATTTGACATATTTACATTAAAAGAACCTATAAATAAATTTCCTGCAGCAGTACCGGCTAGCATAACATCACCTAAAGACTCCATCCTTACAGCATGTAACCCGTTTTGGCAATCTTCAACTTGTGTCGTGTTAGGACTTTTCCCAGCCATTTTCACACCATCATTGCCTGTAGCCCAATACATATTCTTACCCTCTTTATTTGGGTAAATATCATTCCATTCTTCAAAATCCATGTTCGGAATAACAGGCTCTTCCTGAGTTGTAAAATCAAAACTTACAGGGGTTTCAATATCTGCGACAACATTACAATCATAAGAAGTATTCACCTCTAAATTAGGAAGTATACATTCTGCGACATAATCACCATCCGAATTCACAACAACAGTTGCCGGATCTACTTGAATTATTTGCTCCTCTTCAGAAGCCACATCTTTCTGTTTATACTTTACAATAATATTATCAGGTGAACCTGCTGTTATTTTCAAGAAAGCAAATCTTGACCAGGCACTTATATTTGCAGTTACTGATACATTCGGCCTGACCTCTATATTTACAGATTCTTCCACTTGCTGTCCCAAATTATCCCGGGCTACAATTGTAACTGAATGAGATGTTTTCTTTCCATCCAAAAGAGGTAGCTTCGTCAACATTGCTGAAAAGTCTAATGTTGCATCCGTTGTGATTTCCGACAATTGAGGAAAAGCAATACCTAATTCTATCAGTTTACCCCTTATCTCTTCATTCACAGTCATTAAGTCAACGTAAGCGGGTATCCCTTTTTCTTCATTAAAATATTTAGAAGCAAATTTTAAAGCAAGAACCTGCAGACCGTTCTTAGATGTTATTTCGGAGGTTAATAATGCTCCTGCCGGATTTGTTTCTTTTATGCTCAATTCTTTCTCCGGCATCGTAACTATTTTAGGCATATTCCTCCCATGGTCATCCGTAAAGACAGGAACATTCAACGTACATTCAATATCATTAGTCTTTTCGTTGACTGTAACATTAAAGTCTCCTCCGGCTTCAGGGCTATCCGGTGTCTCTCCAATAGAGAAATTTAAACGATAATGCTCCCGTGCTTTTGTTCCGGAAATCTCTTTCACGATCTTATAAGCAGTACCATTATTATTTACTAAATCCAATACTATATTTAATTTACCAGGAGTAAAATATCCGGCACGAGTTTCTTCTTCCTCAAAACTCAGTTCTCCACTTGTATTACTTACTGTTGTCTTATATCCAATAAAATATTGCTTTAATAAATCCGAGTAATTTACCGTTACTTTTACATTAGCCAACGAGCAAATAACTTCTGATTCCCTTAACGTAGCTTTCACTACTTCTATTGTATCAATTCCAAAATAGAAAGGTTTATCAAAAGCTGCTTTACCTGCATATACTGTCCCTGCTTTCACATAATACAAGCCCACAGGCAACTGAACCTTTCCAGAACCCAACTCTTTTGCATAATCTTCGAAAAACTTTATTGTATCACCTGTTGCCGCCTTACAAACAGCCACACTAATAACTTCATCATCAACAGCAGACCTAGTTACTACATTCATATCTTTAGAAGTACTGATATAAAGGAATCCTTCTTCTACCAAATTATTTTTCTCCTCACAGGATATGAAAAGGAGTAAAAAGAACAACAGCCAGCTTGTATATCGTTTCATCTTCTCTACTTATTAATAATTACAGTCAATGTTTTCTCTAAACTACTTAAAGATGTATCAGTAACTTTTACCTGAAACTTATACTCACCTGCACCACCCATTAACTTCATGAATCCCGTTACATCCAACGTATACTCTTTATCTCCTTCTTTTGGTCGAACTAATCCAACCCCATCCAATATAGATGTCATCGTTGGTGTTAAATTAATCAGATCAAAAGGATTCTCTTCTCCCAATATTTTTTCCAATTCAGGAGCTATTATTTTTACAACAATATTCTTCAATCCTGAAGGAGCTTTAATTGTGACTTTAACAGGAACAGTTCCCGCAAGAGCTTCCTCTTCTGTCATTTCCACCGGAGAATCAAGGCCTGTACCTACTATCGAAATTGACTCATCTCCCGGTTCATCCGTTCCGTCATCCGGATCAGGAGGTAAAGCCGGGGCTTCTATATTTATGATAGTATCACGAGTATGCATCGCTATATCAACCTTAATTCCGGGTTTTGCGAGTTGATCGATAATGGAGTCTACAGAAACATCAAGTCCTAAAGATATATTATACAACGTATTAGGCTCTGTATTGACTATCTTATGTTTAGATATGACATCCAATCCTTCCTTTGTTGTAGCATTTATTGCCAAATTAATATTTCCCCCGGAACGAAAATAAGCAACTCTCTGTTCATCTTTCCCCATTGAAAGAATTCCTGTACCATTCGTAACAACAACAGAATAATCGTCTTTAAATATTTTCAGGAAATCCTCATTATACTCTACATTGACTTTGGAATTTTTTAAAGAACAATCTGCTTTTATAGAACTAATTATACCAGGCTCTATCTCACAAACAGTGTCGCCAACAAAATAAGGAGCGTCAAAAGCGGCCTCATACAATTTTCCCCAAGAAGCACGGATTGTATATTTTCCTTTATCCAACAACAACTCTTCTGCATTCAAATATTCTCCATAAGAATCAAAATGTTGAACCACCTTTCCGGCAGAATCCATAATTTGTACGTTAAAATCATTTATATCTACCGTTGCTGCCACTTCTGCCTTTGCTTTTGATTCCGGAGTATCGCTTTCAGGCTGAAGGTTTAGTTTCAAATCCAAAGCCCCTGTTATTGCCGGATCTGCAGGAAGTTCACTAGGATCAACAGGTTTCAAACCTCCTGTCAATTCTTTTTTCATCTCACAAGAGATAACGCTTGATACCAATGAGATTAACAAAGCAATTTTATACATTATTCTCATAATACTTGTACTGATTTTACTACAGGAGTCTCTTTATAAGCATCTAATGTCACAATCAAATGATCACCAGCCTTTAATTCCTGTTCTACTCCATTTTCCATATGTTTCAAATCTCCTGCAAAATCAACACGTGTGCCAAATTCTTTTGCTGTGCCTGTTACATGAACTGTAAACAATTGACTTACCGCAAAAAAACCAGAACGCGTTTCATTCTTTGTATATAGGAGTTCTGCTTTACTATTTGTAACAGAAACTTTAAAATCCGGATTAATCAGATTCAAAAATTCATCCGTATATTTTAAAGAAACCTTAATGCTCTGATGAGAACATTGCAATTTTACTTCTGTCACTGTATTTTCCTCAATCACAAATTCTTTTTTCCCTCTAAAGCAAGGTGTTTCAAAAGCAGCTTCCGGCAAATCACCGGAAAAAGCCTCTGCTATATAAGAACCTATTGGAAGAGAAAGAGGCATTCCTTCTTTCTTTAACTCCTCAAAAGTGTCAAAATTTTGTTTAATCGCCTGTCCGCTGGCATCTTTTATTACAATATGGAATGTGTCAACATCTACAGTAGATGTTGATTTCATTATGACAGGGATGTCTGTTTCGCTTTTGGTGTCCATAAAGAGGGAAAGGGAACCTTGCGCTCCCAATATTCTATCATCAGAACATGACATTATGAATGTAGCAAAGAAAAAACTACACAACAATAACATATTACAATATATTCTATACATACTATTATTTTTAATAAATCAACTCTACATCATCCACATAAAGCTGACTTCCTACAAATTTTCCATCACTCAAGTTAGCGAAAGGAGGAACTTCTATTAATGTATCATTAGAAGTTTTATCTCCTGATTTAAAAACAATATAAATATGTGTTGCTTTCAAACTCAGATCTTTATTATAATCTATTAGAACTTCTTGATAAATGTAACTATTTACATTTGATGCATTTCTGAATGTACCACGTCCAAGTTCTAGTATATCTCCGTTCTTTCTATTCTGCACAACAATTTCAGCTAAAAGTTGGTCATTTTTTGTTTCATATTTATAATAGAAACCAAAACCTTTAGGACGTGAAGTAAATTCATATCCATAATCAGGAGATTTACTTTCCGAATCAAATGATCCTAAATACAAATACCCAGGATCAACATAAGCTGCATTAGCACTACCTGTAGCCGTATTACTACTACCCCAGCCTACCGTCCTAATTAATGCTGCATAATCACCATTATATTTATCTGTAGTTCTCATTGTTCCAGAAATAGAATTATATTGATATTTCCAATCCGCATTAGTCGTCTTTAAATTGATAGTATTCCACCCCTGAGTGCCAGCATCCTGTTTATCCCACGGATACCAATAATACCAATATGGACCTTTTTTCCCAAATGAGTTCCAAACTTTTCCATCTTCACTATACCAACTCTCGAAACCTCTGTTTGGGATATTCATATTAGCAACTTCTGTGGTAAATGTCATTTCCTCCGAAACATGATTGCCATACTTAGCTCTTACCCTATATTGCGTTTCAGCCTCAAGACCAGTTAAAACAGCAGATGTAACATCTCCTTTCACAACCAATGTTCCATCAATTTGATCATTTATATCTGTCCATTGTCCATTCTTATAAAGTTGAAAGGATAATTTAGAAGCATCACATGTTGTCGCTGTTGCTCTCAATACAGCCCATTTTGCAAAAGCATCACCATTTTCCTCTTTATCTCCATTCATCGACATTTCAAACTTCGGAGGAATCAAATCCACAATAAGAGTTTTTACATCTTCATAAGTTGAACCTTCAAATTCAGTCTGAACAGTCAGTTCATATTCATATCGTTTAATATTATCATCATCTAAAACCAAAGATGAAATGAGCTCTTTAAAATTCACATAAGGGACAGATTCTTTCAAATTATATTTGATGCCAGGGACAAGTTCTCCATTAGTCAAATTATAACTATTTACCATTCCTGTTGCATCCGTAATTTTTAATAAACATGCCGATAATTCCCCTGTAGACTTTATCGTAGCTTTATATTCAGGATTAATTTTAACACCATCATTATAGATAATGCCCCCTTCTGTTACGCGAATAGCCTGAGAACTGATAAAACCATCCGACAAAGTGATTTTAGGAGCCACATCCGGTACCATTTTTACAACTAAGGTCAAAGGTTTACTTGTATGCGCATTCACAAGTGAATCTGTCACAATAAGTTGATAGTTATACAACTTTACATTTGTTTCCCGCTCTGAAATACGTGGTAGTCTTTCAATCACAGACCTAAAATCTATAGTAGCCTGCTTTTTATGCCAAATATCCGGCAGAACAAAACCTTTCGCCAGTAAATCTGCTTTACCTGTATCGTCCAAATGAGCTAAATCATATTCTTTAGCTTCTGCCTGATCTTCCCATATCAATAACCTACAGTTCTCAATTGTTCCAGGAACAGATATCTTAACATTTGCTTCTCCTATAATGTCATCAGTTCCCAGTACAATAGGATCTTCATTGGCAAACCCAACAGGTTCCATCAATGGACCATTTACAGGCAACATATAATCCGGGACATATATATAAAGAGGCTTTTCTATTGTCTTATCATTAATTGTTATTCTAACAGTCAAACCTCTATCCGGGCGTGTATCAGGAGTCGAATTAAAAGTCAAACGAATATCATCCTTCGGCTTTACAGAAGGAACAGTAACTGAAAATTGTTTCATTTCTCCTTCATCAGGAGTAACAGTTAATACGCCTTTCAAATCTTCTCCATTTTCATTTACCTGGAACCAACCGGAACGAGTTTCATCTTGAATAAACTCAAACGGTTCGGTTGTATGAGTTGTCTCAAATGCAACTGCATATTTAGGATATACCATTTTACAACTATCAGTATAATAAACGGTTGCCCGTGCATTTGTTAATGCACAGGTAACATCCAATTTAGTTGTCATATCCTGTTTAATGATAAACCCTGAAACTCCCTGAAAATGAGGAGACTCAAACGCTGCCGGAACTTGTTTTCCAAAAGATGCCCGAATCTTATAATTACCCCGTTCCAGTTCTATAATATCCGGCATATCTTTATACTGCTCAAATGTTCTAACAACAGTATTCTCTTCTCCTTTAAGAATTTCAATCTTATATTTTTCGGTATCCAGAAAAGGAGTCCAATCAAAAGACGTAGAACGAGTCACTACAGCTCCATTATTTACAACCGTAGTATCAGTCATCAAAGACAATTGTAATATACCGGCATTTTCTACTTCACCAAATCTATCTGAATTACACGAAAAAAAGATTATGGCAGAAATCAGAATACAGAAAAAGTACGTTATATATCCTAAATAACGTTGTATCAATTTACTCTCTTTCATTTTTATGCATATAAACCTATTTTACCAAAAACATCGGCTCATTAGATTTATCCCCCTTTAGCTATTAAAATTAAGTGCAAAGAAATAAGAATCCCAAAAGTCACACAAGGTCTATTTATATTATTATATATTCTTTTTTTAAAATCCCACAGAACACACACAATACAAATACCTGATTTCTTGCAACAAAGAAACATACTTTCTGAAAAAGTGTTCCATTTTTTAGAACATTCCGGTTATCTTTATCAAAATCCACTTATCTTTGTAAACATTAAAACACTCTTCTATATGGAAAATGACATACCCAAAATAGATCTTCCTGATGACATGATTATCGGAACGGATATTAGCAGAGAGATACTCAGTTTGTATACCAATTATCCATGTCGCTTAAAGGCGGAAATATTTGTATTGTGCATGCAGGGAGAAATAGAAGCATCAATAGATTTAAACAGAATCAATGTTAAAGCTTTTGATTTTGTTACAATCTTACCAGGAAGTATTTTTCAGATACATAAAGTTGAAGGAGACCTAAAAATATACTTTATGGGATATTCTTCCGAATTTCTAGAACATGTAAACATGTTAAAGGCTGCTATGGATATGATTTATCTCATAAAGGAGAGGCCCGTTATCTCTTTAAAAGAAAATGCGGCTTTGTTATTGGAAGATTATTTCTCTCTACTTATAAAAACATATGATTTTTGTAAAGTAAAACTGAGCCGTGAAATTACTTCTCATCTTTTTTCCGGTATGCACCTCGGAGTTGGCGCCATGTACAGGGATAAAGCTTACGTAAAGGCCCCACTTTCCAAAAGTGAACAAATAGCTAAGGAATTCGGGCAATTAGTGATGCAAAACTACAGCAAAGAGCGGAATGTTGCCTGGTATGCACGTAAATTAAACATCACCCATGCACATCTTTGTACTACCGTAAAGCAAGTAACGGGCAAAACCTGTATCGAAATTATTTCAGAAATGGTAATTATGGATGCGAAATCCCAACTAAAATCCACTGATTTGTCAATACATGATATTGCTTACTCATTAAACTTTACAAACATGTCTTTTTTCGGTAAATATTTCAAACGGCATGTGGGGATGGGGCCTCTTGAATATAGAAAGAGCTAAATAAACTACAATCCCCAGTTTTCCCTATCCAGATTACGATAGTTAATAGCCTCTGCAAGATGCCGGGCTTCAATATCGGGAGAAGCATCAAGGTCTGCGATTGTACGGGATACCTTAAGAATACGGTCATAAGCCCGAGCTGACAAATTTAATCGTAACATCGCTGTTTTCAATAAGACCAGTCCTGTTGCATCCGGAACTGCATATTGATGAAGTAAACGGGAAGTCATCTGTGCATTACAATAAACCCCTTCATACGAAGAAAAACGTTCCTCCTGAATAGAACGAGCACTCACAACTCGCTCCCGTATTGCAGCACTTGATTCAGATAAGCGTTGCTCCGAAATTTTTTCAAAAGGGACAGGTACCACCTCTACCTGAATATCAATTCGGTCCAGCAAAGGGCCAGATACTCGGTTCATATATTTCTGTACAGTACCCGGAGAACAAAGACAAGGACGATCCGGATGATTATAATATCCGCAAGGACAAGGATTCATCGAGGCAACCAACATAAAGCTAGCCGGGTATTCTACTGAAAAACGGGCTCTGGATACAGTAATTTTCCTGTCTTCCAAAGGTTGTCGCATCACTTCTAGGACACTACGGTTAAATTCCGGCAGCTCATCCAGGAAAAGTACTCCGTTATGAGACAAACTAATCTCTCCGGGCTGAGGAAAAGCTCCCCCACCAACCATAGCTGCATTTGAAATCGTATGATGAGGGGAACGGAAAGGGCGCTGGATCATCAATGAAGTCTCCACGCCAATCTTACCTGCAACCGAATGTATCTTGGTCGTTTCCAATGATTCCTGTAAGGTAAAGGGAGGCAGTATGGAAGGAAGCCGCTTGGCAAGCATCGATTTTCCACTCCCCGGAGGCCCTATCAAAATCAAATTATGTCCTCCTGCTGCAGCAACTTCCATCGCCCGCTTTACATTTTCCTGACCTTTTACATCCGAAAAATCCGAATCAAATAGGCATTGACGGGCATAAAATTCCTCCCGCGTATTTACAATCACAGGTTGTAACTCCCGTTTACCTGCTATGAATTCGATAACTTCTTTAATTGATTCAACGCCATACACTTCCAAATCATTTACAACTGCAGCTTCACGGGCATTTTGCTTGGGAATAATCAATCCTTTAAATCCCTCTTCGCGAGCTTTAATTGCTATTGGCAATGCCCCTTTAATAGGCAAAACACTGCCATCCAGAGATAACTCTCCCATCAAAAGGAACCTGTCCAGTCGCGAGGCATCCAACTCCTCTGCCGCAGCAAGGATACCTATAGCAAGAGGAAGATCGTAAGAAGATCCCTCTTTACGGATATCTGCCGGAGCCATATTAATAACAATCCGGTTACGGGGGAATTTATAACCGCTTACCTGAAGAGCAGAAATGATACGTTCATGACTTTCACGTACAGCAATATCCGGTAAGCCAACCAAAAAGAATTGAATACCTTTTGTACAATTTACCTCTATAGTTATGATTGTAGCAGAAATACCCTGCACAGCAGCAGCATAAGATTTAACTAACATGTTGGTTTTGGTTTATTTGGTTTACAGAAATCTATTTATTATTCCATCAGATTTTCCAAAGTTTGTTTCACTTCCACTCCATTGTCTGTTTTCAGAACAATCTTGCCCTCTCGATCTATCACATAACAACGAGGCAAAGCACTCACATTATACAAACTCAACAACATTGCAGCCTGGCCAGCCGAATCTGTAACTAAATTCCATGCAATGCTATCTTTGGCAAGTAAAGTCCGCACATCTTTCGGATTATCATCCAAACTAACAAGCAACATCGCCAATTTATCTTTTGGATATTTAGTCGCTATTTCATTCAATTGCAAGTTTTCAGTCTGGCATATATCACACCAAGGAGCAGTAAAAGTCAATAATAAATACTTTTCAGGAAAAGAGTCAAGACTTATTGGAGTACCAAACACATTCTTAACATTAAAATTCGGCGCTTCCGCTCCCAGCTCCGTACGCTTTGCCCTTGCACTATATTCCTCCAACTTCTTAACCAAATAAAAATCTTTTAAATCCGGACTAAGAATAGCCAAAAGCTCATCCAGTTCACGGGTATCATCCGGATTTGTAAAAAATTTACTAATTAATACCACAGAAGCCTCCTCATTCGGATAATCTTTTATATAAGACATGGAACGTTCCTCTAATTGATGATTTACATTAGCAAGCCGCGCAGCAACATCCGTATCTTCAATAGAATGATCCAAGCTATCTTTACTGTCTTTATTTAAAATCCGTATCAGATCAGTATGTTCTTTCAATAAAGGAGCTATCTCCTTTTTCATTGAAGTTAATTGATCATTAATACGACCTCCTTTTATTTGTAATAATGAAGGGTAGGTAGCATCACCTGTTATAGAGACTTTCTCTCCTTTCTCCAAATAGACAGTAAACCATTCCGACTTATTTTCAATAAACAGCGTCAGTTCTTTAAAATCACCATCTCTCCGCTTAATCAAAAACTGTCCTGGTTTTTCGCAGGTAATCGTATCAACAACTTTAACGTCATCATTTTCAAAAACGGCATAAACTGTCTGATCTTCCAGATTTTTCAGTTTCCCTTCAATCTGATAAGCGACATCTCCACCGCATGACGACAGAGAGACTATTATACCAATAATCAATAATAAACGTTTAACCATTGTACCTTTTATCCCACATTAACTGTAAATTCGGGGTAAAGTTAATAATAGATTTTAAATCATCCTAACATTTATGCTAAAATTTATATATAAAATAAAAAAAAGCGCAGAACCGAAATTCTGCGCTTTTTACTATATAATTTGATTTTCAAATTACAACTGAGGACCAGCAGCAACCAAAGCTTTACCAGCTTCGTTTCCTGTGAACTTAGCAAAGTTCTTCTGGAAGCGTGCAGCCAAATCTTTAGCTTTTTCATCCCACTGAGCAGCGTCAGCATAAGTGTCACGAGGATCAAGAATCTTCGGATCAACACCTGGCAATGCTGTCGGAACTGTGAAATCAAAATACGGAATAACTTTAGTCGGAGCCTTGTCGATAGAACCGTCAAGGATAGCATCGATAATACCTCTTGTATCTTTGATAGAGATACGTTTGCCAGTACCATTCCAACCTGTATTAACCAAATAGGCCTTAGCGCCTGCCATTTCCATCTTCTTAACCAATTCTTCACCGTATTTTGTAGGATGCAGTGATAAGAATGCAGCACCGAAGCAAGCTGAGAATGTAGGAGTCGGTTCAGTAATACCACGTTCGGTACCAGCCAATTTAGCAGTGAAACCAGACAGGAAGTAATACTTAGTCTGTTCCGGAGTCAGGATAGAAACTGGAGGCAATACACCGAACGCATCAGCAGACAAGAAAATAACTTGTTTTGCGTGTGGGCCTTTAGAAATCGGCTTAACGATGTTTTCGATATGATAAATCGGATAAGAAACACGAGTGTTTTCTGTTACGCTCTTATCAGCGAAGTCGATCTTACCATCTGCTGCAACAGTAACGTTTTCAAGAAGAGCATCACGTTTGATTGCATTGTAGATATCCGGTTCGCTATCTTTATCCAAATTAATAACTTTTGCATAGCAACCTCCTTCGAAGTTGAATACACCGTCGTTATCCCATCCGTGTTCGTCGTCACCGATCAACAGACGTTTCGGGTCAGTTGACAAGGTAGTCTTACCTGTACCAGACAAACCGAAGAAAATAGCAGAACTCTTACCTTCTTTATCTGTGTTAGCAGAACAGTGCATAGAAGCCATACCCTGCAAAGGCAACAGATAGTTCATATAAGAGAACATACCTTTTTTCATTTCACCACCATACCAAGTATTCAGAATAACCTGAATCTTTTCTGTCAAGTTGAATACAACTGCAGTTTCTGAGTTCAAGCCCAATTCTTTGTAGTTTTCAACTTTAGCTTTAGAAGCATTCATGATAACGAAATCAGGTTCACCGAAGCTAGCCAATTCTTCAGCTGACGGACGGATAAACATGTTTGTTACGAAATGAGCCTGCCAAGCGACTTCCATGATGAAACGCAGTTTCAGACGAGATGCCGGGTTTGCACCACAGAAAGCGTCAACAACGAATAATCTTTTGTTAGAAAGTTCTTTAACAGCCAAATCTTTAACAGCAGTCCAACACTTTGCGTCAACCGGCTTGTTATCGTTTTTATATTCTTCAGAAGTCCACCATACAGTATTCTTTGTTGTATCATCCATTACAAAGAATTTGTCTTTAGGAGAACGACCTGTATAAACACCTGTCATTACGTTCACTGCGCCCAGTTCAGTCACCTGACCTTTTTCAAAGCCTTCCAAACCCGGCTTTGTTTCTTCAGCAAACAAAACATCATAAGACGGATTGTGTACGATTTCTGTAACACCTGTAATTCCGTACTTGCTTAAATCTAAATTAGCCATCTTGAATTAATTTAAATGATTGACTTTATATAACTTTTATCTCTCTCCTATTAAAACCACAAGGTAATATCATCATTCATCATCTTGCTGTTCCTTCACCTTGCTTAGCGCGGTACAAAAGTAATATAATTTTTCATAGCACACACCCTATTAAGGAAATTTTTCAGTAATAATTACACTTTTCCATGCTATTAACACTATTCGTTATCAAATTGCCAAGTGAAGTTTGCAAATAAAGCCTGCCTATGCCTTATCAACATTCCAACAGGAGAATCAAGATGTTTATCTCAAAAAAAAGTTGCAATACCAAGCATAAATCTGTGGCATTGCAACTTTCAATATGTAATTTATTCCAACTTATTTCACTTCCCAGACTTCACCTTGCATTAAGAAGTCTTTCAACTTACGAGTAGGATTCTTAGTTTGTACTTCTGCTATCTGCTGGTGAACAGCCTCGTCATAAACCGGACCTTCAACATCACGAATAACACCTAAAGCAATAGGCATGTCTCCGCTCATCATGGCCAACATCATATGCAATGTATTGTCTTTTTCATATGCATCATGAACCAGAACATCATCTAAAGTGTAACCATCCTGACCGATTGTTACAGACTTTAGCTTCAAACCGTCCAACACGATACCTTTATCACTATTTGCACCATATACCATTTTCTCTCCATGACGCAGGAAAATAGTACGTTCTGCACGGACTTCTTTATCGGTTACTCCTTTGTGAATACCATCATTAAAGATTACGCAGTTAACCAGGACCTCTGTGACAGAAGCTCCTTTATGACGAGCAGAAGCCGCCAATATTTCTGTTGTATTCTTCAAATCTACGTCAATTGCACGAGCAAAGAAATTACCACGAGCACCCAACGCCAACTCTGCAGGAATAAACGGATCTTCTACCGTACCATAGGGAGAACTCTTAGACACAAAACCACGCTCGGATGTCGGAGAATATTGTCCTTTGGTCAAACCATATATCTTATTATTAAACAAAACAATGTTCAAATCTACATTACGTCGCACGGCATGAATAAAATGGTTACCTCCAATAGCCAGACAGTCACCATCACCTGTAATTAACCACACGCTCAAATCAGGACGTGCAGTCTTAACACCTGTTGCAATAGCTGCACCACGGCCATGAATTGTATGGAAACCATATGTGTTCATATAATAAGGTAACCGGGAAGAACATCCGATACCTGAGATAACAGCCATATTGTGAGGAGCCACTCCTACTTCAGCCATTGCCTTATGTAAACAATTCAATACGGCATGGTCGCCACAACCCGGACACCAGCGTACATACTGATCGCTCTTATAATCTTTCGGTTGATATTTTATTTCTTCAGTTGTCATCTTTTAAGCCTCCAATATTTTAGTGAATTCCTCAACTAACCTTGCTACAACAAAAGGTTGACCCTTCACACGATTGAAACGATATGGATTAAATCCACACACTTTACCACGCAAATAGTTAGCAAACTGTCCATTGTTTTGTTCAGCAACAACAACCTTTTTATATTTATGTAAAATTTCTTCTGTATTCTTAGGTAGCGGACTAATAAATTTAAAATGAGCTAAAGCCACTTTCTTACCATTCCGGCGCATAGATTCCATCGCTTCGTAAAGGTGACCATATGTTCCACCCCATCCTACAATCAATAAGTCTGCATCTTCATCACCGATAATCTCCTGTTCGGGTATATAATCGGCAATCTTATCAATCTTACCCTGACGGGTAGCAACCATCTTCTGATGGTTTGCAGGATCTGTAGATATGGCGCTCGTCTCATAATCTTTTTCCAGACCTCCCAAACGATGAGCAAAACCTTCTGTGCCCGGGATTGCCCAGTAACGGACCAAGCTATCCTTATCTCGGCGATAGGCTTTCCACACTTTCTCATCCTGATAATTAGATACATAATTCGGTTTAATTTCCGGATATTTATCTAAATCTGGTAATTTCCATGCAGTAGAACCATTTGCAATGAAAGCATCAGTCAACAGGATAACCGGAGTCATATGTTCTACAGCTAATTTACCAGACCAATAAGCAGCATCAAAACAATCGCCCGGAGTGGAAGCAGCAACTACAACCAAAGGACTTTCACCATTACGTCCGAAAACAGCCTGCATTAAATCGGTCTGCTCACTCTTTGTCGGCATACCGGTAGAAGGACCGCCACGTTGCACATCGATAATAACTAGAGGTATTTCAGCAATGACTGCCAATCCAATCGCCTCGCTTTTCAATGCCAGACCCGGTCCGGAAGTTGATGTAGCAGCCAGACAACCCGCAAAACTTGCACCGATAGAAGTACAAATACCGGCAATTTCATCCTCTGCCTGTACAGTAATTACTCCCAGATCTTTACGCTTTGATAATTCATGCAAAATATCAGTGGCAGGAGTAATAGGATAACTACCTAGGAATAACTGCAAACCGGACTTTTCAGCAGCAGCAATCAGACCATATGAAGTGGCTTTATTTCCATTTACATCAGTATAGAAACCCGGCTCAGCCTTTTTGCTCTCAATACGGTAAGTGGAAACAGACGCATGGATATTATGTCCATAATTATAACCGTCAGTTAAAGCTTTAATGTTCGCTTTGGCAATAACCGGTTTTTTGGCGAACTTGTTCTGAAGCATATTCATAGCTTCTTCCAGAGGGCGTTCGAATAACCAGCAAACCAAACCTAAAGCAAACATATTCTTGCAACGAAGTGCCGACTTATTATCCAAACCAAATTCAGCAAGTCCGTCTTTAACCATCGTTGAAATCGGAGCGGCAACTACTTGAACGCCTCCCAACCCCAATTCTTTAAATGGATCGTCGGTAGTAAATTGCGCTTTATCCAAATCATTTTTCAAGAAAGAATCCGTATCGATAACAACAATAGCATGAGGTTTCAGATGTTTTACATTCACTTTCAATGCAGCCGGATTCATTGCAACCAGCACATCTGCCTTATCACCTGGAGTAAAAATTTTACGAGACCCAAGATGAACCTGGAATCCAGATACACCACTTAGTGTTCCCTGTGGAGCACGAATTTCTGCCGGATAGTCGGGGAAAGTGGAAATTTCATTTCCGAACACTGCCGACAAATTTGAAAAGATTGTTCCGGTCAACTGCATGCCGTCTCCAGAGTCACCGGAGAAACGAACTACAACCTCTTCCAAAGTTGTTACTTTTGTCTGTTCTGCCATAATATACGTTATTAGCTTTATCGCTTATTTGTATTTAAGATTGTTCGCAAAGTAAAGAATAAACTTTGCGAGTTCAAAACTTTTATTCATTAAAACGCGGACAAGTATAAATCCAGATTATTAGATGATAAATTAAACCGATTGGAGACATAACCGTTCACTGGTTTTCCACAATACATATAAACACCGTTCTTAAAACCATCATCATTTTTTATCATAGCCTGTATTGCCCCCATATCACCAAGCTCAAACAACATCGGGACAAAAATATTACTTAAAGCCATCGATGTGGTACGAGCCACATAATTACTAATATTCTGCTTACAATAATGAAGAACCCCATATTGTTCGAATACAGAAGGATCCGACGGGCAAAGACAACAAGTCGTTTCAAAACAGCCTCCCTGATTAATTCGTAAATCAATAATCAAAGACCCTCTTTTCATTATCCGGATCATATCCCCTGCTATTATATAGCGGTGGTTTGTATTTATATAGCGCATAGCCCCAATTACAACATCTGCACTCCGAAAAGCATTTTGCAATACATTCGGATGGAATGTAGAGGTAAATAATCCTTGCCCCAACGTCTGCTGGATCATACGCAACTTATTTATATCATCATCAAAGACTTTAACCGAAGCCCCTAAAGCCATAGCTGCACGCGCCGCCACTGTTCCCGCATTACCTGCACCGATAATAACAACTTCTGTCGGCGACACTCCCGGTATTCCCCCTAACAGTATCCCTTTTCCACCTTGTGTATTACTCAGCATTTCAGATGCGATGGTTATGGAAGCTGCCCCTTCAATCTCGGAGATTGCACTTAGAACCGGGCAACGCCTCATCTCATCACATAAAAGTTCATAAGCAATCGCAGTAATGCGCTTGGCCGCCATCAACTCAAACGCTTCCTGGGAAAACATATTAAATTGAATGGTAGAAAACAGAGTGGTACGCGGTTTCATCAAAACAACTTCCGCCGCCAAAGGAGGCAATATTTTCAATACGATATCTGCCTGATATACTTCTGCCGGAGTATCTACAATCTCAGCCCCGGATTCCGAATAATGGTTATCAGAATAATTAATACCCAACCCTGCTCCCGTTTCCACAACAACACGGTGTCCACGGTCCGTAAGCATATCAACAGCTTCAGGAGTTAAAGCCAACCGGCGCTCTCCCTCATTCCGTTCACAAGGGATTCCGATCAATAAACGGTTATTCACTCTACTGATTTCTTCCAGTAATTCTTTCGGGATATAAGCCCCCTGAGCCTGCCTGCCTCCTCCTGTAGGTATCATAACAACTAATTCAACATTAAAATAAGTGATTCGGTAATAGTATATACATCCCGCTCTGTCATCATATTTTCTGCATCAAACACAAGGGAAGCTTTTGTATAGAAGGGTTCTCTCTTTTGCAAACTATCATCAATGAATTGTTTCAATTCATCTCCGGAACGTCCTTTTAAGACAGGACGCGTTGTTTTACAGATTTCCAGGCGCTTAGCTAATTCGCCAACCGACACTTTCAGATAAACAGTCTTACCTGATTCATTCATAAAGTCCATGTTGTCGAAAAAACAAGGGGTTCCTCCTCCGGTCGAAACCAGAATATCCTCAAACATAGCCACTTCACGAAGCATCCTCCGCTCTATATCACGAAACTCGTCCTCCCCCCTTTCGGCAAAAAGTTGCCCCACCGTTTTATGATAACGACCTTCTATATAATGGTCCAGGTCTATGAACGACAGACCTAAACGCTCTGATAAGACTTTTCCCACAGTGGTTTTCCCGGCACCCATATAACCAATCAGAAATACACGTTTCATATTCAAGATGATTGTTTGCTACAAATGTATACTTTTTTCCTACCTTTGCACAACTTTTTTAATCAAACATTTATGAAATTAAAAATTATCGGAATCCTGGCTTTACTCTGTAGTGCTAATATCCATGCACAGGAAATTCTTTGGAATGTTGGTATGGAATCCGTATTCGACAATCGGGAATACAGTAGCGACTTTAACTTCTCCCAAACAATTTTCGGAGCAATTCTTTCTCCGGAAGTAGGCTTACGTTGGAACAATAACCATTCTTTAATGGTAGGCGCTCATGTTACATCTGAATTCGGAAGTGAAACAAAAGATATAACCGTAGATCCCGCTTTTTACTATAATTACAAAAACAATAAGTTTAATATATCTGCTGGTCTGGTTCCGTTCAGCCAGGTAATCGGAACCGAATCCCGTGCATTTTTCAGTGACTCCATCCGCTTTTATAAAAAAACAATCGGCGGATTACTTCTACAATATATCAATGGGAAAAATTACGCTGAAATTTATTGTGATTGGGACGGACGCCAATCAGAGACCAGACGCGAAAAATTTACAGTCTACTCTTCCGGGCGCATCACCAAAAATATCCTATTTGCCACATATGAATTCTCCATGCACCACCACGCCGGTACAACAGCGGCAGACGGGGTTACAGATAATGTATGGATAAATCCGGCTATTGGCGTAGACCTAAGCCATAAACTTTGGCTGGACTCCCTCACTGTAAGTGCCGGATATCTTCAAAGTTTCCAGAATGACCGGAGTAATGTCGGATATTATGTAAAGCCCAAGGGGGCAGAAATCAATATCCGCGTTGAAAAATTCAACTTCGGGATACTGAATACTTTATTTCTAGGAGATAACATGATGCCTTATTACGGAATGTACGGAAGTAGTCTCTACTGGGGCGATTCTTTCTACTCGACCACCAACAATATCTACAACCGTGCCGAAATATACTGGATGCCTTTGAAGAAGAAGAACTTCAATCTAAAAGTGGCATCTATCCATCATTATGACGGCAGTACATGGAGTTGGCAGCAGTATGTCAAATTCTGTGTAAAAATAGACCAAAACATCTTTAAGAAGAAGAAAGTCAATCAAATGTGAAGAACAAATTCATAAAGAAGTTCCAAACAGTAACAAGGCCAATTGCGATTACTTTTGAAAAGTAAAAGTTCCATCTGAGTTTGTCGTTGAATAAATATATAAACATATTATTCAGCCCTAATCCGATTACGGAAATGCCGACAAACAGCAGGAACTGCGACATCACTTCTTCAGAATCGGACTCAAATGTCCACCACCTGTTCCACACATAATTATTGATCGCAGCCAGTAAAAAGCCGGAAGAGTTTGCAATATATTTATTAACTGCACATTTTTCTTTCAGCAACCAGGTTGTTGAAAAATCAATAATCATTCCGGTAAATCCTACAACACAAAATTTCACCAGCTTAACAAAAAGAGGGAGGAATGTATTCATCTATTTTTCAATTATTTCTATTTTCTGATAAGGACTATTATAAGGGATACATATAGACGTTTTCAGTGATAATCCGAAAAGATATTCGGAATCAGGGACTACAGCCGGAACTACCGTCAACAAATCTCCTTCAATAGTTTCACTGGCCTTCAATATCCGAAGCTCAGGAGTACTAAAACAAGGACTTGTTGTTATTACGTAATCCGGCCCGTTGTACACACTGCAAAACTCCACCGGCAGTTCTAAATGCTCCATATTTATATTATTCAAATATGGATTCATCATGGTATAATGAATCCGCAACGTATCTCCGGCACACACTTTATCCGGCACCCCGGAATAACGAATACGTACCTGATTTGTTGTTTGTAAATGCTGAACTTTAAAACCGGAAAACTCCTTACCATCTATATTATATTTTTTTGCACTCTCTATCTCCGAAAAAATAAAAGCAGCAGAATCCTGATACAATTTATCGAACCCCCAAATATCAAATTGAGTCGTTCTTGTTGAAGGAGAGCTCACTGTAAAAGCCTCACGCCCCGTAAAAAAACGATATAAAGAAGGATCTTGGAATGAGCCGTCAAAAACTACAGGCAAAGAACCTGCCACTTTTTCTATCGCCAGATACCTCTTTTCTTTTCCATTCAAGGCAAATGATTCGGGTAAAACATTTGCTACCAGTAAAACACGAGCTACCAAAATTAAAGGGAGTGTCCACAAAATACTTTTCAGGAATATTTTCCCAAATCGCGGTTCCTGTAAAGATACTTTATATAATACGATTATCATAGGCAGCGTGGCAACAACCGTCCAATGAGGTTCTACCCTGCCTTTAAGCGTCATAACCTGGAAAAAAAACAAAAAACCTGCAATTAAGAAATACAATGCACGGTCAAAAAGCCCCTCCTGCTTTTTCTTTATCAGAATATAAAGAACTCCTGTCAAAGCAACCGGATTAAATACCACAAACTGCTCGGGAAAATATTTTAAAAGATTGATAAATACGAAACCTTCACTTCTCCCCACTAAATGATATCTGAAACTGGGGAAATTATTCGAAACCTGCCAATAGATATGAGGCAGGAACAAAAGTATCGTTGTAAATATACAAAACCAGAATTTAGGTTTCAATAACAAACGAAGATTTGACAATACAACAAATCCCACCACCAATACCGCATGGTATTTACTATAAAACATACCTACCATACTCAAAGTAAGGAACAATGTATTCTGCCAGCTTTCCTTTTCCAAAAACCTCTTGTAAAAAAATAAAAATGCAGCAGCGAAAAATAAAAGAGGTCCATCCGGTGTTGTTATAAACCCATAAGCCGAGAACATAATAAATGATGTGGCTATTGCAAAAAATGAAAGGACATGCAATACGCTTTTCTTTCCGGGAAGCATCTTCCATACTATCCAAACAGTACCGGCATGCATCAACACATTAATAAAACGAACCGATAAGTTACCTGAAAACAAACATTTACTAAGGAAATTTATTAATGCAACCATTGGAGGATGGTCATAATAACCCCATGCCAGATATTGCCCATACAGAGCATAATATGCTTCATCGGACATTACTTCCATATGAATAGCTTGGAACATATCACAAAATATCCATATAAATAACAGTATCCAAAACAATCTGTCTGCCTTGTTTATTCCTGATATATCCCTGATAGTTTTTGCTATTGTCACAATATCCCCTCTCTTGTATATTTTGCCCACAAAGGTAATTTTTTTCATTGTAAAAAAAACGATTCTACAAATTTATCCCGATAGATGTTCTTAGTAATAACTAAGTTGTCATTATCTTTGCTTTCTATTTTCATTATAAATAACCGGATGGCAAAAAATAAATATTATGTAGTATGGAAAGGGCTTAACCCTGGTATTTACGACAACTGGGCTGAATGTAAAATGCAGGTAGACGGACAGGAAAGCGCTAAATACAAATCCTTTGAGACTCGTGACGATGCGGTAGAAGCATTTGAAAAAGGATATGCCCAATACCTAAAAAATGCGTCGTCCGGTAAAGCGGCTTCCAATTTGTTATCCCCTGCTCCCCCTATAGGAAAACCTATTAATGAAAGCATCGCTGTTGATGCGGCCTGCAGCGGAAATCCCGGCGATATGGAATACAGGGGAGTCTACACGGCAACCGGACAAGAAATATTTCATATCGGCCCTCTGAAAAAAGGGACAAACAATGTAGGCGAATTTTTAGCACTCGTACACGGATTAGCTCTTTTAAAACAAAAGGGAAGCAACCTGCCTGTTTACTCCGACAGCCGCAATGCCATCAGTTGGGTAAAAAAGAAAAAGTGTAAAACCCTTTTGGAGCGTGTCCCTGAAAACGAAGCGATATTCGATCTGATCGAACGTGCCGAAAAATGGTTGAATACCAATACCTACACAACAACAATACTAAAATGGGAAACATCCGTTTGGGGAGAAATTCCGGCAGATTTTGGCAGAAAGTAATTTTATATCCAAGTCTTTTTGTCCCATTTTCAACCAAACACATATAAAAAACATCAAAATATATTTTTACATAAACAAACTAAGGAATATATCTGTTATAACAAGAAATCATGTAATTTCCTAAACTAAACTTATCTGGGAAATTCTATTAACTTCAAATATAAATATCATTTAATGATTATAAGATCAATCACCTAATCTCATGATAAGTATAATAGTCTGTTCTATTAACCCTGAGCAGAATAAAGCATTTGCCCAAAACATAAAACAAACCATAGGAATGCCCTATGAATTGCTTGTTCACGACAATCGGGGGATCAATTGGGGATTATGTAAAGTCTATAATCACTATGCCAGGTTAAGTAAGTATGACATCCTTTGTTTTTTTCATGAAGATATTCAGTTTTTTACCACGAATTGGGGGAAAATAATCCTTGATTTTTTTGTAGAAAAGCCACAAGCTGGAGTGATCGGTTTTGCCGGTTCTACCATAAAAACAAAATATATTACTGGTTGGGGAAGTTTAAGAAAAACCACTCGGAGAAATCTTATACAAGCGGGTCAAAACAACAAAAAAAAATCAGAAATTAATCCCTTTCATGAGAACTTCTCTCCTGTAGCCTTATTGGATGGCATGGCGTTAATTTGTACAAAAAACGTTTGGAAAGAAAATAGTTTCGACGATAAGACTTTCAAGCGATTCCACTTGTATGACCTTGATTTCACATTAAGCGTGGCACAACATCATACAAACTATGTATGTTATACAATCAAGGTTAAGCATCTATCTAATGGCTCTTATACGAAAGAATGGCTCAGTGAAAGTAAAAAATTCATCGAGAAATGGACCTCCATACTTCCGTTTTCCATTATGCCATACCCACAAAAGTTCATAAAAAAATGTGAAGAGTATGATATGTATCAAATGGCAAGAACAGAACTTAAACTGACATGGGATGAGCTTAGTTATAAATCTATTCTAACCAAACAGCGGCAAGTTAATACCTTTTTATACAAATTAAAACTCATCAAACACATTGTAAAAGCAATACAAAAGAAATATCACGAAACCTAAAAACTCTTTTATCAATTACTAAGGAGCAAAATATATGCAAAAAAACAAAACCATTATCACTATCCCTATTTATAAAACAGAACTGAGCCATTGGGAAGAAATATCCTTACAACAAGGATTATCCATCCTGCAAGAACATCCTATAGTGCTTATTTCCCCTAAATCACTGGATGTAGAAGAGTTTCAGTATAAATACGGAATTAAGGACATTATTCGATTTGACGATATTTTTTTTAAAAATATCGACGGTTATAACCGTTTAATGCTAAGTCCGTTATTCTATGAACAATTCCTGGATTATGAATATATACTCGTCTACCAGTTAGATGCTTATGTGTTTTCCGATAAATTACAGGAATGGTGTGCTAAAGGATATGATTATATCGGAGCTCCATGGATCCCCTCTGCTAAATACAATAAGAACTGGAATAAAGCAGAGCTAACCATAAGCCAGTTCTTCGCACGTATGTTTCTCATCTACAATTCAAGAAGTAATTACTTCAAAACAGGAAACGGTGGTTTCTCTTTAAGAAATACGGATACTTGTTTTAAAATAACCAAGTCAGACAGAAAAGAAATAAACAAATTCCTGAGCCGGCAATCCTACCATTATGCAGAAGATATTTATTGGGGAATCCATGCAAACAGAGTTAAACAACGATTATCCATCCCACATTATACGGAAGCAATCTCTTTCGCTTTCGAAAACAATCCGGATTTGCTCTATAAATACAACAACGAACAGTTACCATTCGGAGCACATGCCTGGTACAAAGAATCCCGGTTGAACTTCTGGAAACCGTTCATTCCCCAATTGAACACTGTAGAGTAAATTTGATATTATAAATAAAACCCGTACTTTTATCCCGACAAGATAAAAACAGATCCCTTATGCCGTATTCAATTGCTTTCGATGCAAAACGAATTACCCATAATTCTACCGGATTGGGAAATTATGGAAGATATATCGTAGAAATCTTATCTCACTACTACCCGATGAACGAGTATCATTTATATACTCCGGGGGAAGGGAAAGAAAGTCTGAAGAACAAGCTTCCGAAAGGGAATAATATCACCTATCATTATCCCAACGGCATAAATTCGTTCCTCAAGCCTATATGGCGTTCTTTCGGCATTGCCAACGATTTAAAGAAGCAAAAACCGGATATTTACCACGGACTAAGTAATGAACTCCCGTTTGGCTTGAAGAAAGCAGGAATCCCATCCCTTGTGACGATTCACGACCTTATCTTTGTCCGCTTCCCTGAATTTTATAAACCAATAGACCGTACAATCTACAATTACAAATTCAGGAAAGCCTGTGAATTGGGAGACCGTGTGATTGCCGTTAGCGAAATGACCCGGCAAGATATCATCAAATATTACCATATTCCTGAAAATAAAATAGACGTCGTATATCAGGGATGCGCCCCACTGTTCCTGAAACAAGCCTCTTTGGAAGAGCGACAACGGGTTACAGATAAATATAACCTACCCACACATTATATTTTATATGTAGGCAGTATTGAGGAAAGAAAGAACCTGTTGCTTATTGTAAAAGCCCTGCATAAACTGAATAAAGACATCCGGCTGATAGCTATCGGAAAAAGAACCCCTTATACAGAAGTAGTAGAAAATTATATCAGGGAAAATCGAATGGGACAGCAAGTCACTTTGCTGAGCAATATCCCCTACGAAGATTTGCCCGTTTTCTACCAGCTTGCCAGCCTGTTTATTTATCCCTCTTTCTTTGAAGGATTCGGGATACCGATTATAGAAGCCCTGCATTCCAACATTCCTGTTATTGCAGCAACCGGTTCCTGTCTGGAAGAAGCCGGGGGACCGGACTCCCTTTATGTCAATCCGAATGATGCGGACGATCTAAGCGAGAAAATAGATTGGGTACTTTCCACTCCTTCTGTTGCCGATAGAATGAGAGCCGCAGGCAAAGAATATGTAAAACGTTTTACCGATAAACAGATTGCAGATGATTTAATGGCTGTTTACGATAAACTGTAATGAAATTTACGGTCTAGGACCTTCCGTTCGTCTACCGGATAAATATAATTAAGATATAGTTCACGTTCTTTCCTATAAAGTATTCCATGCGAACCGCCACCCAGCAATAAGCGAATGCGGAGAAGAAGCAAATAGAATTGTACAGGTCCGAATAATGAACGGAACTTCCCCTTTTTCCGCTTAACGGATTTAATGGCTTCTTTCATTGTCCGCTTAAAAAAGAAACGGTCGCTATATTCATTTATCTTACGGATAGTTTCCTCTCTGTCCAAAGAACAACATTCTGCATACATTCCGGCAAGGCGGGTCGAAACTTCCGGGGAAAGAGCTAACCGGTCAAAATTACGTAATGCATTTTCCGTCGATACTTCCTGAAAACGTAAACGGTTTATATCTATCACGGTAAAAGCATATTCTCCATCCGCTGTCTTTTTCACCAATATATTTCCGGGAGAATAATCGATATGTAAAATACCTGCCTGATGAAGGCCTGCCGTAAAACGTACAAAACTGCGCAACAAATCATCTGCCTGCAAGTTCGAACCGTCCATAAAGCTACGGACAGTCATAGCATCCGCCTCATTAATACAGCAATAATAGCTTCGATTCAGCAGACCGCATTTATATTCTTCAATATAAGCAATCGGTTCCGGCGTACTGCTTCCCCGTTCCAATATCCCCATCCCATATTCATAGGAACGGGATGCTTTAGACTTACGAAAAAAAGAATAAGCAATCCTGTTAATAAAAATAGGAACCCTGAAACTCTTCACCACCAGATTCACGCCTTGCACCTGATAGCTTTTCAAAACATTCCGTTCATTATAGATAATAACTCCTTCCTCCGGAAAACGTTCCGGCAAACCGGTTATAAAATCCTTAAGAAATTCATATTTAGGGTTTATAACGATCTTCATGTTTGACGTATATTATGAATGCGGTGCTACTTCTTTCAGTACGGAATTCACCTTATCGATAATCATTTCGGGAGTTATTAATTTCATACATGCCCAATCTCCGCGAAAACAAGGTTTCTCCCCGAATACGGAACAAGGACGGCAGGAAAGTCCCGCCTGGATAATATTTGCCGGATCTTGCCGGTAACCATAGAAACCGGTATAAGGATGAGTAGCCCCCCAGATAGAAACCACTTTCGTTCCCACCAACGAGGCGAAATGCATATTTGCAGAATCCATGCAGACAAGCACATCCAATTTGCTGATAAGCGCCAATTCCTTATCCAACGAATAACGCCCTACTACACTTTTCACCCGAGGATATTGGAAAGCCCACTCTCCCATCACTGCCTCTTCATACCCTTTTCCTCCGAAAAGAAAAATCGTGTACTCTTCATGTTCCGAAAGCCGTGCCACGACTTCCTCCATTTCATCCGTAGAATAAATTTTTCCCCGGTGTTTGGCAAAAGGAGCGATACCTATCCATTTCCCGGACTTACTTCCGACTTCTCCTTCCAGAAACGAGATATCAGCCGGATGATTTTCATATAAGGAAGTAAACGCCTCTGTATAATTCAGTCCGGCGGCACGGAACACATCCGCATACCGTTCTATTACCGGGCGTAATGGGAAAACATCTTTTTTCTCCCGGGAAGTAAGCTGTTTACGCTCTTTCCGGGCTTTATCCACAACATATACTTTCTTTCCGCTCAGCTTAAAAAAACGGCGGAGAATCATACTGCGGATAACATCATGCAAATCCAATACGACATCAAAATCATATTTCACCAATGCAGAAGCAAATTTAAGCAAGCCCATAAGCCCCTTCTCCGCTCCTTTGGTATTGATTCCGATAACCTCCACATTCTTCGGACGGTTCATAAAAACCGGAATCAGGAACACCTGGGTAAGCACAGTAAAATTATCTTGGGGATTCGCTTTGGCTGCCGAATAAATCACCGGAACAGTCATCGCAACATCCCCGATAGCAGAGAGACGTATTACTAATATATTTGCCATTATTTTTTTCCGTACAACACCGGATTCAATGCCGGGTCATTATACATCTTCATTTGCTTATACACCTTCATATATTTACGGCCGGCTTCAATATCAGCCAATAACTGATTGAGAGCCGTAGAAAGATCTTTTCTTTGTTCCAGCAAAACAGCCAGTTTCTCTTCACAGCGAGCCTTATGTTCCGCATCGGCATCCGGACGGTTCACTTCCTGCTGCATATGATATATTTTCAGAATCAGGATTGAAAGACGGTCTACCGCCCAAGCTGGACTTTCAGTGTTGATGGTCGCCTCCGGCAAGACTTTTGCCTCTTTGTACTTATCCAGAAAGAAACTATCTATCAATTCCACCAAATCCGTACGGTCCTGATTGGATTTGTCGATACGCCGCTTGATAGCCACTGCCTCAACCGGATCAATGGCTGGATTACGGATAATATCCTCCAGATGCCATTGCACGGCATCAATCCAATTCTTCAGGTAAAGATAAAACTCGATGCTCTTTACCTCATACGGGTTGTGTATGGTTGCATCCACATGGTCGGTTACATGATAAGCATTTGTAGCCTGTTCAAATACATGGATACATTTTTCACTGAAATTCATATGCTTCTGTTTTTCTTTATAATACTATTGTACAAAGATAACAAGATTTTTTATCCTTTCAGCATATATCCTTTTTTTGTAAGAGATGCAATCTCCACGGACGAATCATTCTTTAAAGCCCTCCTCAGGTAAGTTATCTGTACATTCAGGGCAAGCGAATTGGCATACGACGCATACCCCCACACGGCATTCAGGATTACTTCACGGGGGACTGCCGTATTCAGATTGCTTACCAAAAGACGAAGAATATCCGCCTGACGGGAAGTAACCAGCGTTTTACTGTTGCCTGTACGTATTTCATTGGTTGCATAGTTGAACACCGTATTTCCGAAAGAATACATCTCTTCTTCCGTTTCTACCGGAAACAGCTGTTCAAAACGTTCCCGGATACGTGCCAGCAACTCTTCCGGATAAAATGGTTTTGCCAGATAATCATTTCCTTTCAGGCTAAAACCTTTCAAACGGTCGTTCTTATCGGAACGGTCCGACAAGAAAAAAATCAGGACATGGCGGTCCCGTTCCCGTATCTTTTCGGCCACCTCGAACCCATTCAACCCGGGCATATTAATATCCAGCAAAACAAGGTCCGGTTTGACTACTGGAAATTGTTCCAAAGCCATCGTGCCATTTCCTGTATAAGCCACCTCATACCCTTCCTTTTCCAGAAACTTTTTCAGAAGAAGGGAATACTTCAGGTCATCATCCGCAAATAATATTTTTAATGGAGTTGCCATCTCTTTCCTGATTTTATTTTTATAGCCTGTTAAAACCATTTTTTCAATTTTTTACTGGGGAATCGTTACAATCACTTTTGTTCCCTCCCCGGTCCTACTTTGCAAAACAACTGTGCCATGATGCGCTTCTACAATCTGCCGGACATAACTCAGGCCTAACCCAAGTCCCGGTATCTGTTTCCCGGACAGACTGGCGGAGCGGTAAAACTTATCAAAAACTTTCTGCTGTTCATTCTGAGGAATACCGAAACCATTATCTTCAACCGACAGTTCAAAGCCTTTCTCCTTCCACAGCACAACGATACGGATATCCACTTCCGGTCCGGAATACTTAATCGCATTTTCCACCAAGTTACAAAGGACATTTGCCATATGTACCGGGTCCGCTGTAATACAAGGTAAATCCGGCGGGAATGCCATAGAAAAAGAAACCTGCTTCCCCGGCGGCAACTGAATAAAACGTAAAACCTTCTCTACCAGCTCCTGCAAATTAAATGAAGAAACGTTCAACGGAGTATTACCTCCATCCGCACATACCATATCTTTCAACTTGCTTAAATAGGCAGAGAGGTTACCCAGTTCAAACAGAGCATCCCGGGTGACCTCCGAACAAGCCTTTCCATCCATACGCATCTCTTTATCGTTCAAAAACGCTATACACATCTTCAATGCCTGCACCGGACGGCGAAGTTCGTGTATCATTGTATGGACAAAGCTTTCACGCATCTCTCCGATTCGTTTCTGCTTCAGAATCGTCCGTATCTGGAACCATAAACAGAAAACAAGCAATAATATCAAGAAAAGGCTCAATCCCAACTGGCCTCCCATACGGACAAGAAGCGGATGAAAAGGAAGGGACACAGTCAATAAGATTCCCTTTTTATCAAAAGGAGCATACATATACTTCACAATCAGGGAAGAAGATAAAAGCCCATCCTTCTGCAATTGCCAGGAAGAAACAGGGCTTAGTGTATCTTTCTCACTCAGAGGCAAACGGCAGAATGTATATCCGGGCAAACGAACTGCCAGCAGGCTATCCAACCGTTCTCCGGAAAAAGGGACAAAATGGTTCACCACCGAACGTTCCACTCCCGACAACAAACTATCTTCCGACATAAAGGGGTCGAATTTCAGATTCAAATCGGATACCTGCCTGGTTGCCGTATCTTTTAGCATAAATTGAAATCCGGCAGAACTGCGGGAAGAACGTTCTTTATCGGAAAACGCCTTGTGTTCCACATTCCGGTCGAGAATATAGGTTACTTTCGTACCCAATGCCACCCGCCGCCGTATCCCGAATTCATCATTCCCTATTTCCTTTACTTTTTCAGCCACACGTTCCCCATACCGCAGCATCTCATATCCGAACTGGTTATACAACCAATATCCTTGTACCCCTATCGCAGCCAATGCAGCCAGCAAAGACAATAAGTAGATGAACCGTATTCGTTTTTCCATCCGTCTCTTTTTTCAGACAAAGTTAAAAAGGTTCTTTTTCTACCGGAATAATAAAACAGTAATATTTGGCTGTCGTAATATTTCAGTAATAACTTTTTTCCTTCCACATCTTTCCTGCCCGGTATATTTGCAGCAAAGAACTATAAAACAGAACCGATATGAAACGACTGGCATTCACTACATTCTTTTTCCTGTGTACGCTTTCGGCAATTGCACAGTTAAACATCCGTGTGTACAACCTCAACGAAGTACTCGAAGCCAAGCCGATAGACAAACTATTGTTTACCGTGCAATACCAAACTTCTTTTGTCAGCGATACCTTAACTCCTGAAAACCGGATAGAAGAAGCGATGATGCTGAAAGTCGGCACTAAAAGTTCCGTCTATTACAGTTACTCCCTTTTCCATATGGACTCGCTGGTGGAGGCAGACAAGGCAGCAGGCGCTTCACAAGAAGTCATCTCCGAACATTTAAAACAGGGAGGAGGCACTATCAATTACCGGATATACAAGAATTATCCTGCCGGAAAAACAACGCTGCTCGACCAACTCGCTGTAAGCCGTTTCCTTTGCGAAGAACCGACAGAACTTCCCGAATGGACTTTATTACCCGATACCACGACCCTCCTTTCCTATTCTTGCAGGAAAGCCACCTGCCATTTCCGGGGAAGAGAGTATGAAGCATGGTACACCACAGAGATACCTCGAAGCGAAGGTCCCTGGAAACTGCAAGGACTACCCGGCTTGATATTGAAAGCCTCCGACAGCCAGAAGCATTATACCTTTACCTGTTCCGGCATAGAAAAAAGCCATAAAGAAGAAATGATACAATTCACCGGATCCGGATATGAACCTGTCTCGCGGAAAGATTTACAAAAAATATATAAGCGTTATGCTGCCGACCCCATAGGTTATCTGGCTGAAACATCCCCCGGCATGAAAGTGACGGTAACCGGAGAAGACGGACAACCTTACCACCCGAAAAATATGCCTTATAATCCGATTGAACGGGAATAAACCTTTATCTGATTAAAAAAGGATACAGTTCCAAAACTGTTTCAAGATTTGAAACAAAAAGTATCAAGGCATGAAACTCGCAAAAGGATCACATACCATTTACACAATCATACAATGAAACGATTGCTACTCTCTTATATGCTTTGTTTTATCGCCTTTCATCTCCAAGCACAAATACGAATAAAAGGGATCGTTACAGATACAGAAAAAAATATACCTGTCGATGCCGCCACAGTACAATTATTAAAAACCGGCAACGGATTGCCTCTTAATTATACGCTGACAGACAGCGAAGGGCATTTCGTTCTTCCTGCTACATACATCGATGATTCGCTGACAGTCCGCGTCTCCTCACTGGGATACCGCACGATGGAGCAGCCGGTATCTTCCGGGAAAGAATTGCACTTCCGCTTATCCCCCGAAGTTTTCAGCCTGAAAGAAGTGGAGATTCGTCCCGGCAGAGTATACGGAAGGCGGGATACTATCAATTACGATATTTCCCGCTTCATATCCCCCAAAGACGAATCCATAAAAGATGTACTAAAACGATTGCCGGGCATCCAGGTAGATGATGCCGGAAAGATTTCATATAATGGAAAGGATATTAGTCGTTTTTATGTGGAAGGTATGGACCTGACGGACGGGCGGTACGGACAAATCAGCAATAACCTGCAAGCTGATGCGGTAGAGACTGTACAAGTCTTGGAAAACCATCAACCGATACGTATCCTCAACAAAAAAGTATCTACGGAAGACATAGCCCTCAATCTAAAACTAAAACCTCAGTTCCGCGACCGCTGGCTGGTTAGTCTCGAAGGAGGAATAGGAGCCTCCCCGCTGCTCTGGTCCGGTACGCTGAATGCCATGCAACTAAGCCGCAAAAGCCAGTCAGCCTATTTTTACAAAGGAAACAATACAGGAAAAGATATAACAGAAGAACAAACGCTTTTTCAAACATCGGAAACAGAAAAAAAGAACGGTCCTCAACTCCCTTCCTTCCTTGAACAAATATCCTTGAATACACCCTTGAAAAAGGAACGGTCTTTATTCAACGAAGTGCATACACTGTCTGCCAACCGTTTATATAAACTGAACGAAACGACCCAACTGCGGTTGAATGCAAACTATATGCACGATTTACAAAGCCAGGAAAGAGGCAATATTTCCCGTTATTACCAGACAAAGGATACGCTTACTCTGGAAGAACAAAACAATACCCATATCCGGAGCGACCGTGCCGAATTTACGGCAAACCTTGAAAATAACACCGAAGAACATTTCCTGACAAACCATTTCGATTTGTCAGGAAACTGGGAGAACGGTTTATCCTGCATCTTAAGCGACCGGGAAATCATCCAACGGATACAAACACCGGACCTTGAAATAAAGAATCACCTGCAATGCCTTTGGACTCATAATAAATATACCCTGGAAGTTCGTTCGCTCATCCGCTACCACAGCCGCCCGGCACAGATCAGGATAGATAACTATACCAACCAAATGGACTTTCGCCAACTGTATGCGGACCACTCTTTCTCTTTTCTTCGGAAGAAGGGTACATGGACACAACGGTATACGGCAGAAGTTACCGGAGATATAAACAACCTGCATAACGGGATGGGTGTATCGGCAATCCCCAACTACCAGTGGAATCTGCCTAAATGGAATATTTCACTGAACCTTCCGTTCCGGTGGACTACTGTCCCAGAGGCAGGTTTCTCACATCCGGCACTTAGTCCCTCCTTATATATTAATTATAAAGTGAATTATGCCTGGCGTTTTTCCGCCCGTGCCGGATATAAGGAATCATATGGGGACATTACGAATCTATATGCCTCTCCTTACCGCACCAGTTTCCGGAACCGGATAGTAAGCAATGGCATATTGCCGGTAGAGCGTAAACAATCGTACGCTTTGTATGGTGAATATAAAAGTACGGTGCGCGAATTCTTTCTGACCCTTTCCCTGAATCATTCCCGTAACTGGTCAAACCGGATTTACGAACAACAGATTGAAGGGGATATCGTGTCACTTATCTCCCATCCGGAAGAAAACGATTCCTATGCCTGGTCCATCAACGGCACTCTCTCAAAAGGTTTTTACGACTGGGGCCTGAAACTTTCTCTTTCCTACCTGCTTGGACGAAATGAAGCCGAACAACTCAGCAATGGCGCACGCCTGCCCTTCCGTTCGGATTATATGCAATATGAACCGAAAATCATCTGGACTCCGACACGGTTATTGGAAATCGGCTACCAGTCCACCATCTATTACGGTGGCTCCCGCATCGGGAGTGAAACCCGCCTCAGCCCTCTGCTAAACGTGATACAGAAATTACAGATAGCTTACGAACTGTCACCGGTGGAACTCCGCCTTTCCATCGACCATTATCACAACGACATCAGCCGGGATAATGCAGTAGATGCATTTTTTGCAAACATTGCCCTCTGTTGGAAAACAGGCAAATGGCAACTGGCCGCCGATGCAACCAACCTGCTCAACAAAAAAGAATACCGGTACACGCAATATGCAGCTACGGCAAGCTACACCTCATGGGTGAATATCCGCCCGAGAGAATTTCTGTTAAAGGTGAAATATAAGTTCTAACAAAATACACATAAAATATCCTTAACGGGCAAAAGGGTCCCTTCCTATTTCTTTTAAATAATATCTCCTGACTGCAGCTATTTGTTTATCATTAAACCCTTCACCATCATTTATATCTGTGAGGCGGACATTATTCAAATAAACAATTGGTAAAAATATCCATCTCTTTTGTGTATAAACGACCGGAGTATATTGCAAACATGCCATAGCATATAACCAGAGATCATCAGCAAGAGGAGTTAAGTGAAGAGCTAGCTCGATTTTCAGAACATCCGGATGTAAAGAACCTGGAGGATAAAGGACTCCTCCAAATCCAACCTGAGATATAAAACAATGCTCCGAAGAATCTACTTTATAACAATAACATCCGGGCCAGGTTTCATAAGAAAGCAACTTATTTTTATAATAACCTGGAATGACAGCATAATTGGCGCAAATACAAGATGGATTTTTCAGATGGGTCTGATACAGCAAAGTGATTATTTCCGAACTATACATAATATCATCATCAATTGTAATAATAATATCGTCCGGATATTCTTGCATCGCATAGTAATACTTTTTATGCGAACGGATATCGCCACTGCACAATCGTATCTGCAACCCTCTGTCTTGCAAACGTAATAAAGAAACAGGAAGAATCTCAATAGAAGCAAATTGCTCTCTGGAAAGCCAGAGAATGATCATATCCGGCCTCATTTGCTGTCTTAATATCGACTCCACAACCAACCACACTTTATGAATACGTTTAGGAAATGAAGTAAACGAAATAATTACCCGTCCCCGCGTTCGAGTTGTCTCAAGCAAGCTATAAGCAGGATTATTTTGTGTACAACGAAAATATACAGGTAAAATCAGATTCGCTATTATTCTAACAATATTACGCAATAGGGAATAATACCGGACCTTCTCTAATAGCCCACTACGATTTTTAATCAGTGAATACAAGTTGTCAAAATAGTCTATCAACATATCAATCGATGGCAAATTCAGCAAACGGATCTATGCCCAATTTATCCATATAGTAAGTTCGTATAGCATCAATTTGTTTATCATTATAATGCAATCCGTCATTTATATCAGAAAGGGCCTCGTTGTTAGTAAAAGGTATTGCTAAATTAGTCCATCGGGTACCTGTATATATTACATGCGTATTTCGTAACCGCCCCATAGCAAACAACCACATATCGTCAGCTAAAGGTGCCAACTTTAACAAAAGCTCTAAATTCAACACATCTTCATATAAAACATTAGGCGGATAAAGGACCCCGCCTTGCCCAATCTGCGAGGACATTAAATGATTATCTGTTTCATGTCCCCAAGGCCATTCATCATACAAAGCAAGTTTATCACTCCGGAATTTTAGTACCCGGGTTAGATTGGCACAAACATCCTGTGGATATTTCAAATGAGACTGATACAATAGTTCTATCGTGTCCGAACGATAATATACATCATCATCGATCGTGATAATCATGTCATCCGGATATTCCTGCATCGCATAATAAAACTTTTTATGCGAACGGATATCCTCCCCGTCCCTCAGTTCAATTTTAAGCCCTCTTTTTCTTTGCTCAAGTAAAGAATCAGGGAGAGTACCAATAGACGGGAATTGCTTTCGGGAAAGCCAAAGAATAATCATATCCGGCTTTTTTCGTTGTCGTAATATTGATTCTACTACCATCCAGACTTTCCCGATACGTTTAGGAAAAGATGTAAATGAAACGATAATTCTCCCTTCATTTTTTTTTATAGGGGGCAAACAGTATGCAGGATTGTCCTGGGTTTGCCGTAAAAAAACAGGCAATAACCTATCAGAAATCCCCAATACACACCTTTGTAAAAAAGCATAATAACGAAGTTTACAAAGATACGGATTACGTATCCGGATTCCAGCATACAGTCTATCAAAAAAATCTATCATTTTACTGCACTATATCTTGTTTCACAAAAAGGTTTCTTATCCCAGAAAAAAGATAACAATTCAAATACTTTATAAAAGTATCTCAGGCTTAAAAAAAATAGGGTTGAATATAATCCATTTTCTTTAAGAGCTTTTTGATGTTCTTTCATAATTAAAGCCAGACTATTCATACCTCTTGTACTGAGCCCACCGATACGCATCGTAACAAAGTCTATCGGCATATATACGAACTTATACTTTTTCAATACGATCAACCTTAGAAGAAACTCAAAGTCAGCCCCTATTTTGTATTGAGTATTATATAATCCGGTACTTGTAAAACAATGTCTCTTAATATAGCAAGACGGATGTGCAGGCATAAATCCTAAACGCATTAATTCCGGTTTAAATATTTTAGAAGAATAATAACGCACACACTTCTTCAAATTTGAAGGTTCGACAAAATGAATATCTCCATATACCGCATCAGCCTGGCAAGTGGAGAGCTTATGTACAACCTTTTCTATCACTTTATCTGATGTGAAAAAATCATCGGAATTCAAAATACCTATTACCTCACCGGTAGAACGCAATATTCCTTTATTCATTGCATCATAAATGCCTTCATCCGGATCACTCAAACAAATCATACGTCCGCCAAACCGGGATTCATATTCTTGCACTACTTCCAGAGTTTTATCATTGCTTTTCCCATCTACAATAATATATTCTATATTTTTATACGTTTGGTTCAGTACACTTTCTATTGTATCTCTAATAGTATGTGCACTGTTGTAGGTTACAGTTATAATACTAATCTTCATTTTTTCAATTGGTTTTAACTTCGGGTTAATTATCTTCGTTAGTAAGGTTCTCTCCTTTTATTCCTTTATCAACATCGTATACAAATCAAAATATTCCTGAAATCGTTTTTTCTTATTATAATAATTAATTGCACGTTGTCTACAATCCCGGGATAACCGGACCTGGTCTCTTTGAGATAATTCTCTGATTGCGTCAATTATTCCATTTAAGTCGCCTTGGTCAACAATTATTCCTGTTTCCGAATCAACAGCTTCAATGCTTCCTCCTGTCTTATAAGTTATAACAGGTATTCCACAAGCTAAGGCTTCCAGATTAGTTGTAGGAAAACAATCCTCTCTGGTAAGATTTATAAAAATTGTCGCTTCCCGATACAATTCGACCAGTTGTTGTATATTTTCTGTCCGGCAAATGCCTTTAATGCCTTCCGGCAAATGTCGTAACTGGGATTTCGATAATCCAACTAAAACAATATCGTAATCATCTCTGGGTAACCGCCTCCTTAAACGAAAAAAATCAATCAGTCCTTTTCTGCTATCCCAGACATTAGCAACCCCCAACAATGTTATTTTCAGTTTTTTCTTTCTCATCTTTCCGGGGATAAATAGGTCTAAATCAATTCCATTATGAATACGAAGGATTGGATATTTACTCAAGTAAGATTCCTTTATCAGCCCCTGCAACCAATCAGACACACACACTATCGTCAGATTATCCGGTAAAGTAAAAGCATTCCGCTTTTTGATATAGTTTTCTTTCGAACAATCGAATAAAAAGCTAGAAGGATAGCTTTTTTTCTGTGGACAATCATAACATTGCTGTTTCCAGCGGTTACAATTAATAAAAGAAAAATAAGAACAATGGCCAGTTACAGCCCAACAATCATGTAAAGTCCAAACAACCGGAATATTTGCCCGCGTAAGATATTCAAACAGCAGAGGATAGTTTAAATAATACCCATGAATATTATGCAAATGAATCAAATCCGGTTTTATAAGTTCAATTTGCTTAATCAACTTTCTTGTTGCCTGGCGGGAAGCTAAACCATGTCGATCAAAAAAACGGGTTGCCAATCCATGCAATAAATTATCCCAATTTGTTCCCACTCTGATTAATTCCGATTGACTTTGTCTGGGTCTTCTTCCATAGGCTATCAAACTCCTCCAGCCTTTAGATATGACTAATTGCCCTATTTCTTCGGCAATTCTACCTATTGAAGTTGTATTAATAACAGTATTGATTTGAAGAATAGTCGGCATAGATTAATAAAATGATATATTAAAGACTTAATTTTTCTATTAAAAATCTTACCACGTAAATGGAAAAAAGAATTCCTATCAAATAGGCAAATGAACTTTGTAAATCGCCCCGCAATATAAAAAATGTCATACCAAGTAAAACCAGATACTGCATTGTACCCGTTATAGTTCTTTCTCCTTTACTCCAAAAAACAGTATCTACTCTTGAACAGAAAACAGAAACAACAACAACAAAAAGAATGAATCCGACAAAACCGGCATTTATATAACCTTCTGCAGGAAATGTCATTGATATATTTGAAAATGAAAGATTCAATTTTTCACTCAAAAAAAAACCACTCCCTGTAGGTTTTTCCTCCCATAAAGAGCGAGGGACAAAAAATACAAAAACTCCTAATAGCTGTTTTCCATACGTTACAATATCATGCTTCAATACTAACAAAAAATTCTGATAAGCATCAAAATGTCCTTCTAGGAACATTGAAAAATCAGGACTTAAGGATAGATTTTTTCCAATCTTATAATTACGGAATTGGTTCAAAAATGGAAAAAAGATTAGTATTCCTGTAATCACGGATGTAACAAAAATATTTTTCTTTGATAAGAACGGTATTAATAATATCATAATTGGGATATATAAAACAGCAACCTGATAACGGGCAATAGCAGTGGGAAAAGCCATAATTATCCCTATCAAAAACAAAAAAACTTCTACCCCAAGATTCTTATTTTTAGATAAATGATAAAATAGCGCAATAAAAATAGGAATTGGTCTTAAGATGACCTCTATTATCAACCATAGAGTCATATTAGAAAGTTGGGAATCCGCTATCAGTTCTCCTCCTCGTAAAAACAAAGAAAAAAGATTAAACTTATTTATATATAAATATACATATAAAACAGATAGAGACACAAGAGATAAAACCAGTCCCCCCTTTATTGAAAAAGCATATTTTTCACGATAGACAAATTCCCGATAATATAAATTTCTCCCCCGACATAAATCGTATATCAAAGCAAATAAAAAAATAAAAACCAATATATAAAAATTAGTAACCCAATAATCATCCGGAATTAAAGGTTCTAACGTCCATATTTTCACCCCCTTTCTAAATTGCAACCACGGGGCTATACCGAAAAAGAAAAAAGAAAAGAGATAGAAAACTTTTTGCAATGAATAAGGTAAATTTTCATCTTTGTAAAGCCTAAAAACAGAAAATAAAGAAATAACCAAAAATTCTAATTCAATAAAAAGACTATTGCTTTCTCCGGCATTAAAAAATAAATAAAATGAGATACCTAACAATACGATGTAAGATATAAATTTCAACATAACAGTATGTAAATATAAATTTATTTTACATTGGTTAATTAAATGGGATAAAGCTAATATCGAATACTTACTAATGTTTTTGCCACTATCTCGGGAGTTATACGGGAAGATAGCTTCCGGCTATTTAGGCTCCACTCTACAAGTTCCTGTTCTTTCATATTTATCACCTTTTCTATTTTTTTCTTCAAATCATCCTTACGTTTATGACTAAACGTACAGCCGTTATAGCCATTGATAACAAAATAAGGAACTGCTCCACAAATATCCGAAGCAATAATAGGAAGTCCTGCAGCAGAAGCTTCATGTAAAACCAAAGCCCAGGGTTCAAATGAGGAAGGAAGGATTAAACAACCTGCATTTTGTGTAATCTCCATTAGCTCTTCCTGTCTTCTAAAATCAAGAAGTTCTACATCATATCGGGATAGTTTCTTCTTCAAAGGGCCATTTCCGACTAAAGTGAGCTTCCATCCCTGCTTATCTTCAATCGAATCCCAGGCTTTCATAAGAGGAATCAAGCCTTTAACTGAGTTGTATCGCCCGATAAACAATAAATTCTTTGGATAGTTTTTTTCTTTTGCCGCAATATCTACCTGCTGAAAAAGCTCAACATCCGCAGATAGATTAGAAATTAAAATAGACTCTTTCTTAAAGCCCAGTCGCCTGGCATATCCATATTGCCAAATTCCAGCAACAAAAAGATGAGTAAACCACTTTCTATGCCTGAAAGGAGACAATAATACATTTATCCATTGGGACTTTCCTCTGAATTGAGTATCACTTCCCGCTATAATGGGAATTTCTGTATTTGATTTTAATTGCTTACATGTTTTATTATACAAGGCATCCATCCAACCAGAAGTCAATATCAATACTGGCTCTACTTCATGATATAGCTGCAACAATTTATCTACTGAATTATATTCGGAACGGGAATAAAAGCAAATACCTTTCGTTTCCTTAGCGACATAGGGAGTTTCGTTCCCCTCTGTCCTTCGGACAACATGTACACAATATTTAAGTTTCACAAGTTCCAGAACTACAACGTGAGTATAAGGCATATACTCTGAATAAAAAATCAAAATATTTTGCATTACATTTTTTAATCCTACTTATTTCTAACTATTTTACAATAACCCGTACCGTCAATCATATTCGGAAGGAAATCTTATTTTCAATAAGCCAAAGGCTGAAAGTATAGGCAGGGATAAAAAAACTTATTGTTGGAAAGAATATTATTCAAGTTTCTCACAATACCATCTTGGTATATGAATCATTACCCCTAATGAAATAATAGTAACAACTATGTAATATTTACCCCTATATCGCGTAAGTTTGCCTGTCAATCCTTTAAATGCTCCATGCTTGACACGGACAAGCGTTCCGGAAGTCGTCCCCACTTCGGAAATATCAACATAAATCGTTCCTTTATACTCAGGATCACAAATGGCACGGAGCTCCACCATCTCATGTTCTTTGATTTCACAAAGTTGCTTGGTATCATGATGACGCAATAACAGAAATGGGACCGGGCTATTATCTACCAGTGCTTTCAATGTTTTATCATCCATTGTTTTCATTAGAAATACTAAGTTATGGACAGCGGGAACCAATTTACAGGATTTTTTACCACTCCAGTCGGTTCTTTCTTTATAGCACATCGGAATAAAGTATTTTAAATTGTTCCTGGCCAGATATTCTCCCAATCTTTTTTCTTTACAGTTAAGCGTTCGTACAGCATACCAAATTTGTTTGGTATTTTCGTTCATCTCCTTTCAAATTTAAGCTCTTCCTTCTCGTAAATTATACCCAATACTTAATAAAAACGGGACATATTCTCTCTACACCCACAGAGAATACATCCGTGAATCAACCCTATACTTTAAAGATTTAGCCTTTTTGTATAACACTCCGCACAAGAGTAAAAACCCGCAGAATATTTATACTCAGTACTAAAACGAAACAAATATAAGACAAAAGGTAACGCTTCACAACTGACATTATTGATCGTTTAGATTTATAAAACTTATTATTTTTCAAACACAGATAGAAAATCAATGCTTAAATAGAGCAGACAAGAAGTTGTTAAATCAGATAAACAAATGTCAATTCTTTTTTAATAAAATTCCAAACGAACAAACTTGTTTTATCCCTGTACTTTCTTTTCAAACAATTTAGCCTGTATTTATCACATTATTCTATTAACTTTGTAACAGAAACTTTTCCAGTTAACAATATATGCTATTCACTGCCATTGCAATCGCACTACGTATTTTTTCCAATCCTATCGGAAACGTATTCCAAAAAAAACTTACGGGAAGATATAACCATCCTATGGTGGTCAATTTCATGACTTTTTTCCTTTTGAGCCTGCTCTGTATTATACCAGGCATGCAGACTGACTGGGGTAGCCTGCCCTCTTCTTTCTGGTATTATTGCGTGATTGCCGGCGTCTTTGGTGCAACAGGCAACGGGTTCCTGGTAAAAGCATTACAGGGAGGGGATTTATCCATATTAGGACCTGTCAACTCCTACAAATCGGTCGTCGGAATTATTGCAGGTATCCTCCTGCTGCACGAAATACCGAATATATGGGGAATTACAGGCATTGTACTAATTATTTGCGGAAGTTATTTTGTACTGGACACTATGGCAGAGCGCTTCTCTTTTGCCTTATTAAGAAACAAAGAAATCAGATATCGTTTATTTGCGATGGTACTGACAGCCATAGAGGCAATCTTCATCAAGAAAGTTATCCTATATTCCTCTACAACTATCTCTTTCATTGTTTGGTGCTGGTTCGGGGCATTTTTCTCCTTTCTCCTTCTACTCCTTTTCAGAATACAAGTAAAAAAAGAATTCAAAAGAATAAAAGTAAAAGATTTGCCTCTATACGGTTGGCTGGTGGTTTGCATTGGAACTATGCAATACACGACCAACTTTGTTTTCGACCGCATGAATGTAGGTTATGCGCTCGCCCTGTTCCAATTATCTACAATTGTCAGTATATTTCTCGGCTACCGGATATTCAAAGAACAGGATATACGCAAAAAGCTGCTGGGATCGGTAATCATGGTAGCAGGTTCTGCCATCATTATACTGCTAAATTAATCTTACCAACATTCTATCTTATCTTTCAGTTCCGGAAGACTATTTTTGTCAAAGACAGGACTCTTTATACCTTTCCGTTTCTGAGAAAGATAATCACTCAGCAATAAAAATGCCTGCCGGCTTAATAGGGAAATTGCTACCAGGTTACAAATCGTCATCAATCCCATTGTAATATCTGCCAGCCCCCAAGCAAGGTCAAGGCTTGCCAATGCGCCAAACATAACCATACCTCCAACCAGCAGACGGTAAACAAACAAAACTCCCTTGTTCTGTGTCACAAACCGGATATTAGCCTCTCCATAATAATAATTGCCGATGATACTGCTAAATGCAAAAAGCAAAATAGCCACAGCAACAAAAACACTCCCGGTACTACCCACCTCATTTACCAAAGCTTGCTGCGTTAGTTGGACTCCGCTTACAGAACCGTCAAGAGGCACCCCGCTAAAAAGAATGATAAAAGCCGTACAGGTACAAATAATTAAAGTATCTGTAAAGACTCCCAAAGTTTGAATAAGCCCTTGTTTAACCGGATGTGATACATGGGCTGTCGCGGCCACGTTCGGTGCCGACCCCATACCGGCCTCATTGCTGAACAATCCTCGTTTAATGCCTTGCATCAATGCAGCTCCCAAACCGCCGCCTATAGCCTGTTGCCAACCGAAAGCATTCTCGACAATCAAATCAAACACCGCCGGCAATTCGCGTATATTAAACAAAACGACACCTAAAGCAAGTGCCACATAACCAAGTGCCATAACCGGCACAATGATACTACTCACCTTGGCAATTCGCTGAATGCCCCCAAAAATAACCAGAATAGTAAATCCGGTCAACAGCCCCCCAAAGATAGTATGGTCTATACCGAAAGCTTCTTCCCATGCGGCACAAATCGTATTACTTTGTACGGAATTAAAAGCAAAACCGAAAGTGACGGAAATGAGTACGGCAAATAATACCCCCATCCACCGTAGCCCCAACCCCCGTTCCATATAGTAGGCAGGACCGCCTATAAAAGAATCTTTCCCTTTCCTTTTATATAACTGTGCCAAAGTGGATTCAACGAATGCGCTCGATGCTCCCAGCAAGGCAATAATCCACATCCAGAACACAGCCCCCGGCCCTCCTATAGCAATAGCGGTCGCTACACCTGCAAGGTTTCCCGTACCGACACGACTGGCAAGAGAGACAGCAAATGCCTGAAAGGAAGAGATATGTTTTCCCCCTTCATTATTCCCTGTAGAATCTCCAAGCAATCGAACCATTTCCCGAATCATGCGGAACTGTACAAAACGTGTTTTCAATGTAAACCACACCGCACAGCCTAAAAGCATAATTATCAATATATACGACCAGAGAATGTCATTTACAGAGCTAATCCAATTGTTTAATATATCCATTAGTTTTGTTCGTTTTGTTACAAAGATATGTATTTTCCATCATAAGGGTAAATATCCCAGGCCATAAACCTTTTTATAAATAATCATAACCACTAAAACTTTACGAACAACTGATTTGTATCTTTAATAAACGGACTGTAAAATATCAAAATCAAAAAAGGAAGCAGTAATGACTCAGATAAAAATCAAACGGGTATATGAGGAACCTGAAAAGAATGACGGATACCGTGTATTAGTAGACCGCTTATGGCCCCGCGGCATGAAAAAAGAACATTTAAAATATGATGTCTGGGAAAAAGATATTACTCCTTCATCCCAGTTAAGAAATTGGTTTCATGAAGACCAGAAAGCGCATTGGGACGAGTTCGCTACACTCTATACAAAAGAACTGGAAAATTCCGACGCTGCACATATATTCCTTGACCTGATAAAATCCTACGATACGGTAACCCTGCTATATGCTTCTAAAGAGCCTGTACGAAACCATGCACAGGTTTTACAGAAGTTTCTGCAACAGCATACAAACTACTAAGATATGCAAGGATAATAAATAACGGACAAACTATTCAATTACAAGCATCAGTCCGACCCCTTTTACCGTCTTTATTTTTACAGACGGTTCGGCAGCCAGATGCTTTCGTAATTTAGAAATGAAAACGTCCAAGCTTCTGGATGCAAAATAATCCTCTTCCGTATTCCAATAACGGCTTAATATGGATTCCCGCTTTACGACCTGACCTTTATTCTCACATAATAGCTGAAGGATACCCGCCTCCCGTGCCGTTAAAACTATGCGCTCTCCATTCTCATTCTCCAGGATAGCATGTGCAGCGTCCAATTCAAACCGTCCTAACTTATAGCAATTTGTTTCATTCCTGAAACGGCTGCCCTCTTTCAATTTCAGAATTGCTTTTATATGCGCATTCAGTTCTTCCGGGCTAAAAGGCTTCTTTATATAATTATTTCCCCCCAACAGATAAGCGGAAGTCACACTTTTAGGGGTTTGTACAGCCGAAGCGAATAAAATAGGAATATCACCATCTGTTTCACGAATTTTTTCTACCATTTCAAAGCCGTTCATTTCCGGCATTTCCACATCCGTAACAATCACATCCGGCTTATTAGCCCGGTAAGCAGCCAGTCCTTCCAGACCATTAGCAGCGACTATCACTTCGTAGTCTCCTATCACATCTTCCAGACCACTCTGAATCATATAACAAAGATTGGCGTCATCTTCTACTAATAATAATTTAGTCATATATCTTTGATTAAGTTAGGTATATATAATGTAAATTCACTGAACTCACCTTCAATACTATCCAATTGAACTTTACCCTGATGGGTCTCTACTATCCCCTGTACAAAATTCAGTCCCAGGCCAAATCCCGTAGCTCCACCTTTACTACTTCTTCCTGCAGCGGAGGCACGTTCAAATTTCTCAAATATCTTTTTTTGATTTTCATGCGAAATACCAAAACCATCATCTTTCACACGTATTAAAGTATATGCTCCCTCAGAGCGAACTAAAATATCGATATGTACTGTTTCTCCTGAATATTTAATCGCGTTATCTATTAAATTGCTAACCGCTTCTTTCAAATATTCTTTATCACCCCAGATATTTTTATTTTGAACGTCTATCGCAAATATAACAGATTTCTTTGTTTTAGCAATAAATTTTTCTTTTAAATCCAACAATAACGGAGTAATGTCAAATTGTTCCTTATTCAAATCCAATTTACCCGTTTCCATTTTAGAGATGGTAAGTACTTTATTTGTCAAATCCAATAAATGCTCGGCTTCTTCTTCTATTATCCTGAAGTGTTTTTCCTTTTTCTCCGGTTTATCTTCCAACTTGCCACTCTGCAAAATACGTATTCCCATCTGAATAGAACTTAGCGGTGTCTTCATATCATGAATCATTGCAGATGAGAAATCTTTCCGCATTTTTGCAATCCGGTTCTGCCTGGCAATAATACGTATCTGGTAAATAATACAAGCAGCAACAAACAACATCATTAAGGCTGTAGCTATCAACAATAGCCCCAAACGCCTAAAAATAGTCCAATAAGGATTTAACAAAATAGCTTGTATACCTTCGGAACCATCCATACGAACAGGAACCACTGGTATTTCAACAGACGCCCAATTTGATTTCCATAAAGAATCTGTAGATTGGAGAACAGACTTATCTTTCACATTAATACAATTCAATACAAAATCTGTATGGATTTCTTCCTTATTTAACTTAGAAGTAAAGATACTATCCAATACTATAATAGAAATAGGATATTTCAATTCCAAAAGAACTTCCTGAAAAGCTAAAGTCTGATCCTTCAACTCTCCTCCTTCCTCCACTGCCCCTAATATAAATTCTTTTGGACCACTTGAATCTTGTTCTATTCGTTGTAATCTATACACTGCTTCTAAAGTTACAGCATCTTGAAGAATCCGATAACTCTTATTTACAACATCATCTTGAAACAGACTATATGTTTTACATAACCATGTTACTTGTAACAAAGATATTACAATTAGACTTAGTACCGTTACTGATTTTATATATCCAATCCTCATCCAAACATTTTTCACAAAGATAATAACATTTCAATAATATCATATAACACAACGATAACCTTATCACACATAAAATACCATTAGTTTTGCAATATCACAATAAATAAACTATTAAAAGACTACCATGAAAACAGAAAAAAAAGTTATTAGAGAACTAAACAAAGAAGATTATAAAAACATTTATGGGGGATATTATCAAATAATATTAGTTGTTATAGATGGTGTCCCGATCAGAAAATTAGTTATAAAATAATAACACATAAGATAACTTAAACAGATAATAAGTCAGCACTTCTTTACAATATTAAAATATTTTTTATTTATGTCTAATTTAAATCACAAAATCATGAAAGAGTTAACAGAAAAAGAATGTATGGAAATGAATGGTGGTAGTATTGGAAGTTTAATAGGTAAAATCATTGATGAAGTGATTGATTATCTAAACCGAGATAATATCAACCCTTTCTAAAAAGAAAACACAGTATTAACAATTAAAACGACAATCATTATGGAATTCGATGAAATCAAAACATTAGATGCTCAAGAGATGGAAAATACAAATGGAGGTATTGTATTTGCTCTTGCAATGTTAGCTTACTATTATAGAGATGATATTATTAACGGTTTTAAAGATGGTTGGAATGATGGACACAAATAATATGATACAGATTGAAGAATTACAAAAAAATGAGTTAGTAGAAATATCTGGAGGAAAATCCGTTGTCTACTGGATCATGTATGTAGAAGGACAATTATATGCATTTGCAGATGGAGTTATTGATGGATTATTCGGATAAAAATTAAAACAATATGGAAAATACAATTATCCCTTATTCTGATTTATCAGAATTAGAACAAATATACATTGATGGTGGTAGTGCTTATTCTGTTGGACAAAGCGTAGGTGAAGGTATAAAAAATGCCGCATTAGTTCTTGGTGCACTTGCTTTATTGGGACTAATTTAATATCTCACTATAGCATTTTAAACTGCAATACAACGACTTCAACCGTATTAGTATGTAGCTAATACGGTTGAAGTATTATTTTTCTTGAAAATCCTATTCAAGAATAGTATTTAATTAAGAATAATCCACTTATGATATGTTTTACAAATATGAGGTAATGACTTGGCAATGGTCATAACTTCTGCGATATGCAGTGCTTTTCTGTCAAATAACTCTGTATGTGTGCAAAGATACTATTTTCTGTTGAACATATGGTCTGTTATCAAGTAAAATTTGGAGGTTTTGCACTCGTTAAGTGATGTGCGTGATTCTGATGAAAGAAAAACAGAATGTCCGAGTAATAAAAACATCGGCAGACCTACAAAGAGGTTGCCGATGTTGCTAATGGAGCGTGTGATTGGTAGATTGAGTAGAACAAGAAAATGTATGCTGAGGTAACTTCTTCTTTATTGGTCATCAGCAATGACCCTTAATGTGAAGATAAAAATCATAGAATTTCATCTTGATATTATCTCGTACTCTACGGAACTCGTTTTTAATAAAATCGGGTGTTCCTGTTACATCGGAAGGGTCGTCAAAGCCGATGTGCAAGCGATGTTTGACATGTCCTGCAAATACCGGGCAGGTTTCATTGGCATTTCCGCATACCGTTATTACATAATCCCATTCTTGGGTAAGGTATTGCCTTACATCTGTGGGAGTATGTTCGGATATGTCTATGCCTATTTCACGCATTACCGCTATGGCATTAGGGTTTACTTGTTCAACAGGATGTGTGCCTGCCGAACAGACCTCAATCGTATCATCCAATGATTGCAAAATGCCATGAGCCATCTGACTGCGGCAACTATTTCCTGTACAAAGTATCAATACTCTCATAATTTCTAAAATAGATTTCCATATATAAAGCCTGAAACCGTTGCCATTACGATTACAAGAGTAACATATACAATGGTCTTCTTTGTACCCATTACACCACGGATGACCAACATATTCGGAAGAGACAATGACGGACCAGCCAACAGCAATGCCAGTGCCGGACCTTTACCCATGCCGGAAGCTAACAGACCTTGAATGATTGGAACTTCGGTCAATGTGGCGAAATACATAAATGCACCTGTAAACGATGCAAAGAAGTTAGACAAAAGCGAATTACCCCCGACTGCCCATTCTATCCAACTGTTCGGAATGACACCTGCAATGGCTGTATTGTCGTGCGTTGAGCCAAGCAGGAAACCTGCTGTCACTACACCTATAGCCAGCAACGGCAATATCTGTTTGGCGAAGCCCCACGAGGATATTGCCCATTCCCTGTTTTCTTCATCCTGTTTGTCAAAGAGCAGGATGACGGCGAGAGCGGTAATCGCAACAATCATCGGCACAAGTGGAATCAGTTTTGTATCATCAATAAACAGATTGGCAAGGATGACGGAAACGGCAGTAGCCATCGCGCCAAGTACCACCCCAAGCACTCGCAGTTTCAGTATTCGGACAAGCGACCAGCAAAGCAACAGCGACAATGCACCGACAATATACCACTTGTAAGTGAATATATAATACCAGAGTCCAGTATCTGACGAAGCAGGTGCGCCCCAGTTTGCAAATACAAAAATACACTCATGCAAGAGTTCGCCGAGCTTATTGAAGAAAAACGGCAGGCTGTCGGTATTCTGATAACATCTTCTACCTATCAGAAATACGGACAGGTTTACAGGCTATTAAAGAAATTCCTGTCCGAAAAATACGAGCTGTCGGATATTCCGTTTGAACAGGTTGATTACTCCTTTATCGAAGCATACGACTACTATATGAAAGTCAACCTGCAATATGTTCCGAAAACTGTAATGTTTTTTATGAAACCAATGCGGACGATTGTAAAACGGGCTTTAAATAAAGGTCTATTGCTTCAAAACCCGTTTTTCAATTACCGACCGGAGCGACCGATTAGTAAACGGCGGTGGCTCTCTATGGATGAAATAGAAAAACTGCTTCAGGTACGGATGAAGAAGGATTCGGCTAACTTCGTGCGGGATATGTTTTTGTTTTCAACTTTTACCGGAATTGCCCATGCAGATATGGTAAACCTCCGGCATGATAATATCCACCGTCAGGAAGACGGCAGTTTGTGGATTACCCTGAACCGTCAAAAGACCGGAAGCGTTTCGCATATACCTATGTTGGATATACCTCTGCGAATCATGGAGAAATACCGGAATACAGACTTTGCAGGTCGGGACGGGAAAGTATTCAAAATGACGACAGTAGAAAACATGGATGTGCAACTAAAGAAGATTGCCAAAGCTGCCGGAATTACCCAAAGGCTTTGCTACCATATGAGCCGGCACTCGTTTGCTACGTCAGTCTGCCTGTCGCAAGGCGTTCCTATTGAAACCCTTAGCCAGATGATGGGGCATCAGGATATTGCCACTACCCAAATCTATGCGGAAATAACCCGTACAAAAATCAATGAAGATATGAGCAAATTGGCGGAAACCATTCAGGGAAAATATGAACTGCCCGAAAATGACTGCAAAATTCATAAAATAAGAAGAAACAGACGGTTTCCTGAAAGGGAAAATAACGAGGATAATATCTAAAAAACAGAAAGCGGATCGGATGTGATTCGCTTTCTGTTTTTACAGTAAACTAACCATTTTGATATATTTTTTGATTCTTATTTAACACAGCCTCAAATTGGGCAGGAGTTCTTTTAAAGTCAAATTTTAATTTTTCTGAAGCGTGGCGACCTGCACTCTGTATCATACTTCCATATTCTTTTTTCATATCAAAACACTTGAAATAGTCTCTATTTTCTATAAAAGAAGCAAACTCTTTCTCTTTTATCTTTCCATCTTCAATTAGATTTTCATTTATGTATTGATTTACTTTTGGGTGACTAAAAATTATTTCATTTAACTTTCGCCCCTGTTCACTAGCCCATTCCGTAAATTTATTTTTGTAGTCATTTGCCCATTTTATTAAATAAACACATTCTTCAAAATCTGGTTTTTTCACATAAGAATCAGCTCCAGTAGAATCTCCCGCCCAAGTATGAACTTTAACATCGAATATTTCAGAAAATTTCTCCGTGAAAGTATTTGTATTATTACTTGAAAGTTCGAACACATCATCTCTATAATACAGGTTTAAAAGAAATAGAGCAGCAGAGGCTCGAAGTAAATGTTTGATATTTCCTTTGCTTAGATTTAGGGAACGATTATGTTTTACTGCTTGATAAGCTTTCGCCCAATCAGCCCCGCTAGTACTTCTTTTGTTTGCCTTTCTTAAAGGGTACAATATCTTATTATTATTATCCTGAAAGTAAAAATTTGCAGATGATACAATAACTTGCTTTTTACTAAGTTCCCAGATACCTTCTAACAAATTCAAGCAATCTGTATCATAATATAGAACTCTACCAGCAGGTATCGCTCCTCCATTTTTTAAATATAAATCCTTTGATATAGCTTCAATTTCAACGACGCATCTAATCAATAATTCTACTATTTTCACTGAATAAACAGATAATTGATTATCGTCAAAATGAATGTGATTTGACAGTTCTACAATCTCCTTTTCTATCTTCTTATATATAGGCCAATAAAGATTTGTCATATAGTTCGAATTAATGTATTCAACATTTGCAAAAATACTCATAAAAAAAGACTTAGAGGTCATTTTCTAAGTCTTTCTTAAAATATTCATTTAAACCAGCTTACTATCAAAGGTTCTGTTTCGCAAGCATCTGTTCCAACCACTTCAAAACCTCCGATTCCTTATACAAAATCTTCCCCTTAATCTGAATGAATGGGATTTTACCCGTATCCCGCCAATCCTGCAAGGTTCGGGATGAGATATGAAGCATCCGGCAAACATCACGGTTTGACAGAAACTTTTCACCATTCAGGTGTGGAGTCCGATTTTTAAGAGCTTGCTGTATGGTATCCAGTAGCTCATCCAATCCCGTGAAGAAAGAATTTATTTCCGTTGATTTCTTATCCAGTATTTCCACTATTGTATCCTTTTTAGTTCCGTATATAGTCACCCAATGCGGAGATAGTTAATATATCCAGTTTGGTATCATGGCTAATAGCCGTCCGTTTCAGATTGTAGTTGATAAAGAAGCCGTCTTCATCTTCCTGAATCTCGTAAGTAGCAGGGCTTGCCTGTTTGCTTGTTTCGTTCATGTGGATAACACTAAGTAAATAGCTTTCTCCGCTTCGATATATGATAACTGTCGGATTCAGGTTTATGCTCTCCCAATTACCGACCAACCTATCTAAGTTGATATTTTCTGTTTTCATTTTTGCTCTTTGCTTCTTTGTGACTGACTGATTAAATCCTCAATATCCGATACCTTGTAATAACATTTACGCCCAATCTGCGAATAAGGCAGGGTGCCGTTATCCCTGTATGATTGTAATGTTCTCGGCGATATTTGCAGAAGACTACAAACATCATCGTTGCCTAACCATTTTTCTTTGTCCTGATTCTCCCCGCATAGATTCTTTATCTGTCGGGTAAAATCTTCAAAACGCCCTTTCATCTGTTCGAACGTTTTGCTTTCGATTGCTACTATATCCATATTAAAATCTGTTTTTACTGATTACTGAAATTATTCTCATTGCAATGATTTTCAGGCAAAGGAAAACAGATTTCAGGCAGGTTTTAAGAAATGGGGTGCAATGGCTGAAAGTGGCTGTATCTGGCGCAAATACTCAATCCCTAACAATATTTTTTTCTTTTTTTTAATTGATATACATCCCATTCATGCAGGGAATAGATAAGACAACACTTTTTAGAAATTTACTCTTTTCAGCATGAAAAGGAAGAAATTTCTAAAAACCGCTTGCGGCTTGGTGTTCTATGTTGTAATCCAAATAAATTAAGCTAAAAAAACACGACTGCCCTAAATATTTTTTCTTTTCAAATCCCCTCCCCAAAACCCTCGAGGGCGTTTGAAAAGAAAAAATATGTTCCAACGCACTAACTCTTTCTACAATAAACATATATACTATCAATTATTTATGATAGCATTTTAGTAGAAAACAACTTGAGTTTTCTATATTTATTTCCGGTAAATATCCTATAAAGACATACTTCTATCAGTAGACTTGCGCTACATTTTCCAGTTCAGTTTTAATAGGTGAAAAGCCGCATTCTTGACGGAGTAGACATCTTAGCTACACACCAAGCCAAGCGGTCATTTATTTATTGTATGTCTGTATAGGAATCAATTAACAACACCGCATACATATTCCCTTTGATTTTTTAGTACATAATAAATCCTGTTCAATAATTTTCTTGCAATGCGGATAATTGCTTTATTCGGCTGCATCCTGTGTATATAGGTATTATAACTTAAAGATAAAGCCGGATCTACCCTGACTGCAACCCACGAGGATTCCACCAAAATAGCTTTCAAGTGGTTTTGCCCTCTAAAAGTCATTTCTCCTTTATTCTCACTTTCACCACTGGAATGGCTATTGGGAATCAATCCTACATAAGAGGCCAAGTAGTCTGTATTTTTAAAACGATCGATAGTTTCTATATGTGTCATCAGAACAATGGCACTGGTAATTCCAATACCCGGGATACTTTGCAGTAAATCAATATTATTTTTATATGTTTTAGTTTTACATAAATGACGTATCTTCTTGTTCACTTCCAGTAAAAGTATGCGCTGGTTTTCAACTTCTTTTATAAACAGGTCTAAAGCTTGGCGAGCAGAAGTATCCAGGACAATATCTTCCCGAAGCCATTTAATAAAGCGCTTTGACCAATGAGTATTGCTATTTTCAAATTCTTTGGGAAACCTTATCCCATAAAAATACAAGAGAGATTTCAAGCGCAACTTAAATCTTGTCATGTCTTTTACCAGACTACTTCTCATGCGGATTAACGAACGGTCTGATAAAGATTTCTTATCCGGAACATGAATAGCTATCAGTTCCTTTGAGCGTAATGCGCGAGCAATCTTCCGGCTATCAACCGGATCATTTTTTTGCCATTTCTCTTTTTGAGAGGTCGGTACATCAGATGGATTGATAACAATATTATTTATTCCACACTCCTGTAAGTGATAGTGTGCAGAAAAACCACAGAAGCCAGCTTCATAAGCAGAATAATAATCAGCATTTGGAAAATGTTCATTCAGGTAAGCTGACAAAATTTGAGCTTGCGGTGGTTGGGTAAAAGTTTTATGAGGCATTGTTTCTGTTAATATTGTAACAGTCCAACTCTTTAGATGGACATCAATACCTATATAGATATTTTGTCCTTCAAAATTTAATTCTTTTCTTTGATTAAGCATAAGTCCCTGATTTTTATGTTTGTAATATTTGCACGTTAAATATAAGAATCTTGTGATTTATGCTTAGCTTTTTGCTAAACAATTACAAACATAGGAACTTGGCGTTCTATTCCCGGAATGTACTTTTGTAAATCAAATAAATAAAGAATTATACTATCTCCTATCTTGAAAATATGATAGGAGATTCTTCACTGATATTGCATAGTTAAAGCCGTCTATTGAGTAGAAACCCAACTTCTTGGCAAATGAACTACTTTTCTTATTGGTTGATTCAATTCCGACATACCTAAAACCGTATTTCAAGGCTATTTCTGAAAGAAAACGAACGAAATGTGTTCCATTCCCTATACGTTCTTTTCGGAAGCTGATTTGGGCTAAAATAAGGCAATCGGGTGGAAATATACTTTCTACTCTGCGGATACGCAAATACAGGTCTAACCGGCTGTTTCTTCGGGTGATTAGGATATTATCAGGCGTAAGTCTGACAAGGGATAGACGATATTTAAACCGTTTCATCAGGTATATATCTATTTCTTTTCGCATTTCTTCGTACTCGTTCATATATCTGTGATTTATGATTGCCTGAATCCTCGCTTCGGCTTCTTCTTTATTCTCTTTTTCACGGGAATTTGCTCCTCCTCTTTATTGGCATCAGGAGTAAGCAAACCCAATGCAGATGATAAACCCAAATCAGGGAGATTGAAACTTTGCTTATTTTCAATATCGTTTGAAAGGTTGTCGTCTTGTTTATATGCAACCTTGTTTTCATTCGGTTCGCCTTGCTTATCTGCATACAAGCCAGTCTGCATATCTGTATTTTTTCTTTCATTGGAAATCTGGCGTTCCTGCATATTAAGTTGTTCGGAGATACTGCCGTTCTTCATGGTGTTGTAATACTCAAAAGATTCGATTAGTTCCCGTTTGTAGCCGAATAGCTTGTCAAATCCCTGCTCTGCTTGTTGGAATAGGTTCTTTCTGTCAAAACCACCCTTAACCGTTCCTTTCTTGGTGTTTTTGTGGTTAGTTAATGGAGATAGCTTTTTCTTATTGGACTGGTCTTTCCGGCTAACAATCAAATGGCAGTGCATATTCAGCTCATTGTTTGACCTGTCCCGGCTGAAATGTATTTTACCATAGAACTTTATGTCTTCTGCTGATAGTCCTTTATTGAAGTTCCTGGCATATTCGGGAATAACCACTTCACGGATATACCGTTTCATGGCTTCGGCTTGTTCCTGTTCGGTATTGCCCATTGCCCGAAGTTCTTTTTCCGATGGGCTTACATGGATAGCGTAAAACTTGGCATCCGTCTTTAATAACTGACCGATATTACTATCTATATCTTTTACAACCTGTGATTTGTAGATATTATCGTCTGTCAGATTGAAAAAGCCCTCTGTATAGATTCCTTGCTCCATGCGTTCCATGTCCTCATGTTCACAATAGTTGCATAGCTTTCGGCTACTGCCTGCATTGTTATATGTGCCTTTGGACGGTGGCGGGAAATCTATATTCATGGGTTATTCGTTTATCAGGTCGTTTATTTCTGCTCTTAGGTTCTCTTTCCGCTTACCGTCCATTACTCCGCATGTTGCCAGTTCCGAATACAGGGAAATCAATTTCAGGAGTTTATTATTATTCCGCTCCTGCTTTTTTGATGATGCGTTTATGGATTGGGCAAGCTCGTTTATCTGTTTAGCTTGGTTGTTAATCACTCCGGCATGTTGGTTGAAAGTTTCGCTTATCTTTTTCAGAACATTATCCTGTAATTCCCGGCTTTGCTCTATTTCAGAAGTTATTAATCCTTTCTGTTCTTTCAAGGCAGTATCAAAGCGGGTAGCGATTGAATGGCTTGTTCTTATCATCGGGTTTAGCTTATCTTCCTCATAGCTGCGAATGAAACGGATAATATCATCCTGCCGTTTGTTGATTTTGGCAAGTTCCGTCTTTACCGATTCAGGCGCATCCGCAGGGTTGATATGGGCTTTATCCAGATATAGGAAAGCCAGTTTTGTAATTTCTCCTTTTTTCAGCGAATAGCGTTTACAAAGTTTTTCTATCAACTTGTCCGTTTCCGCTTCTATCGCTATTGTCGTAAATATGATATTTCTATTCTGTTTAGCCATAGTTATAACTATTTTATAGCTATTCATATATATAACTTGCTGAAATAGAATTGTATATCAATTCGAGTTATAGCAAGTGTTATAACTGTGCTTTATCCTAAAGCACTAAAGCCGAAGGCTTTGCCCCGCAGGGCAAGAGGAAGAACAGGACGAAGTCCAGTTCCCTCTTGCTCAATTTAGCGAAACGAACAGAGCCGGGAGGCGAGGTTGTTTCGGCTAAATGCGGAGCTACTTTGAAGGCGTAAACTTAAAACAAGCCTTCATCCGCTTGCGCTATTCTGCTAAGAACATAAAAAGCAGAATCATTCATCATTTTCGTCTTTCTTGTCCTCGTCTTCGGGCTTCGGATGCTTTTTCTCAAAGTCCTGATAGGTTTGAAAATCCATATGGGAACGGACAAACTCCCGGACATCAGAAGTGCGGTAATAGGTCTTATGAGCTACCATAAAGAAGGGTAGTTTTTTACTGCTTCTGTATCGTTGAAGAGTTCTATAACTCACTTTGAGAAGAAAAGCCAAATCTTGGTTATCGAGTAGTTTCTCATCAGGGTCAAATACTTCTTTGGTGTTGATGAGTGATTTCAAGTCTTGACCGATCTCACTCAATTTTTTGGATAACTTCTGCATCCATATTTCAAAATCTTCGTTATTGATATACATGATTTACTTCGTTTTACTGATTAATACTACTTGTGTCCAATGCATTGACGAAGCAAAGGACGGAAGAACGAAGCAAATAAAATAGGGGAATCCCTATGGACTCCCCTAAAGCCGTTTTGCAAACATCTATAAATTAGTGAATTATAAAATCATCTTTTTTCATCTTTGTTTGCAACCCTGTTTCGATTTTCCCGGATGACGAGATTTTTCAGGTAATCCAACGCTTTGGTAAGATTGAAAGGTTTGCGCTTGAATACTCTACCCTTAGATTTATGAACGTTCCCAAACGTGAAATTGAAGGCTTGTTCCAGAGCATGGGCAATATGGATATATGGAACGGAGATTCCTGCTTCATTAACAAATTGCCCGGAGAGTTCAAACGATACGGCTAATTCTCCCATACTGTCAATTCCCAATCCTTTTCGAGAATTGGGGATAAAATAGACTTTGGGGATATTTGATTGGTTGTTGTTGGAGAAGTGATTTGTTCGCAAGAAAGTAAATTTCAGCAAATCAATTTCAGATTCAAGCAACATCATCACTTTCCGTTGATATACTTTTTTGAGCTCATTTTTTTTTCAACTCATAAAAAGATGATGATTTCAAAGAATCAAACTCGATACGGGTAATATTCAGTTTCCGAAATATTTCATGATAGCTTTGTTCGGATTGACTGATCGCTATTATCTGTTCCGTAAAATGTTTATAGGCATTTTGCATTTCTTCTTTTGAAACTTGTGGAGTGTCAGATAATAGACTGAATAACTCCAAGCTATTTTCATTCATAACAAACTCCTTTATTTGTAACTGCTTTTTATACCATAATCAGTATCCTTATTTTCAATAGACTTACTACTTGAATTGTGAGTTTTTCCAAAACTAAAGTTCCACGTAAGAGTAGCAACAATGGTTTGGGAGGCACTACTGAAGCTTTCCCGCCTGAAAGGTGACTGATTATTTTTATTCTCTATAATAGTACGTGAAACATTCCGGAATGGATTGAACGCTCCTATGCCAAAAGAGAAATTATCGGTGTTATATTGAATGGCTAAATAGTGATAGTTACCGCTTTTAGTAAGGGTTTCACCATACAGCTTTTCGTCAAATGGTTGTATCTGACCGATAAACATCCATTTCTTATACATTGCCAAAACATTCGCACTATAATAGAAATTAGAATGTGTGTGAGAATAATTCTTCCCTTGACTGTTGAAATGACTGTACCCACCTGTAAAAGAAAATTGCAGTATGTTTTTTATCATTCCCACCTTTAGGGTCATTTCAGCATTATATTTGTTCCAGCTCTTCATATTTTCAGACATTATCAAGAATACATCGCCTTGCTCTTTAAGTGATTCCATGATGGGATTATGCTTGTGATGATGTCTCAGGTTAGCATTGAATGTAAATAATCCTTTCTTGTTTTCGTAAAAAAGATTGTTATTCAGATTATTATAGGGCTTTAATGATAAGTTGCCTTTTTCGGCAAGATAAGGGTCGATCCTAATTTCCGTGTTGGTCAATTCAGCTAAAGTCGGATTGGTCTGAGTCATCTCCACATCGTAACGGATAAAAGAATTTTCATTCAACCTATACCCCAACATGACTTTGGGCAAAAGGTTATAATAACTCTTATTGGTCGAAGTGTTAGAAAAATGCACTCGATTAATCCGCAACCCAAAAGAATAGCTGAAATTATTTTTACTATGGAGCCACTCTGAGAAAATAGAAGATTCTGATTGTTTCAAATCTGACTGAAATACTCCATTTTGCTGAATTTCCTGCTTCGTAAATGATTGTACGTGCTTTACCCCAAATTTCAAACTTCCATAAGTAAAACTCTTCTCATAAATTCCTTCTGCTATCAATGAATATTTATCGGAAGTCAAACCAAACTGCTCTCTAAAAATAGTATCAATATCATTGTATTCGATATAGTTGCGATCTGTTTCTGCTTTGATATAACTTCCGACAATGTTGACGTAAATTTTTTGCTGGTTTTTCAAACCATGCTCATAGTATAAGTCCATTGTTGGAGTATTTATTTTCTGACTGACACCATCCAATATCTGTCCTATCTCTATGCTATTTTCTTTCAGATTACTTTTGAAATCGTTATGCGGATGATCCGTCAAGGCATACTTCAACTTGGCATTAAAGAATGTCGAATCATTTTTTTGATAGTTATAACCGAAAGTAACATCGTGCATCTGATATGAGTAATCTCCGCCATCTCCGATTTCATCTCTCTGTAATGGGATAGAATTTCTGAACCGATAACTTCCTGTACGTGTCCGGTTGTTGCTGTTGATTTTTTGAAAAGCAGTTGTGTAATTCAATGCATATTCCGACTTCCCTTTATTAAACTTAGCGAAAAATACATCTCCACCCGCAAGAATATTCAGGGAGTTCATCAAGTCCATACCAATAATACCACCCTTATCATCTCTTGTAACAATATAATTAACAATTTTAGATGCTTCTCCATATCTTATTCCTGCATAATCCGAATATTCAATCCGTCTGATTTGGCGTGGCTGCAAGGTTAGAATCTCTTCTGATGTCGTATTCACTCCATTGATTTGCAACACAACTTTCCCTCCATCGGAGGATGAAATTGTATTCGTCATCGGATTAATGTTCAGTCCCGAAAGCATCATAGTATTCAATAGTTGCATTCCGTTTGCCGAGTGGTCAAGTTGCAGCTTTGTTGGAAAAACAATCCGTTGATTTATTTTACTGATTGTAGATGAAGCTGAAATGACAATTTCATCAAGCGATAACATCCGTTCACTCAAGAATACATCTATCTCAACTGATTCTAAAAAGTTTTGCAATAAGATTTTTTTAGTTTCAAAGCCCATGCAGGATATTAATAACACATAATCATCGGAAATGAGGTTTGTAAATCCAAACCTTCCAATTGTATCACTCACCGTTCCTTCTATAAATACCGAATCCTGCCTGAACAGAGTAACATTGGCGTATTCAACAGGTTCTTTTGTGCTTTGGTCAAGTATTCTTCCTGTGATATTATTTGATTGCCCAAAGGCATTTAAACTTAGAAACAAGAAGAATACAATGAGATATAATAAATGTTTTTTATTTAAGTCCATACTTGTTTTCTTATAAATGAGATATAGACACAGAATGCCATCTGTGCCATAATCTTGATTAATAAATGATAATAAAAAATCTGCCCTCAGAAGATTCGAAGGCTATAAGAAAACTGAGAAAGGCGTTCTCAGTATAGACTATGCGCGAATTCTAAATGTACGTGCTAATGCACAGCGTATACTTGACATGATTTGTTTATTCTAAATTCGTTGCAAAGATAAGCTTTTATTGGCACAGTTGCAAATATCCGTGGCTTATTTTTGTAGTATAGGTCTATATTTTCTTGTTTAATGCTTAAATGTTTATAAGAAGCATTACCTTTGCACTCATGAGTAAGCGATCAGCATTTGACTATAAGATTCTGGCAAGTTACCTTCTTCCCAAAGGCATACTTGAGTTCTTCGACGTTACAGCCGTTAATGAAGACCACACTGGCATTATTGAAGAGACTGGTAATGAGCGCGTCCTTCTTCACATCTATCTTGACGAAAAAGATGCACGGGAAGAAGAGTGGCACGACCTTAAGCCCAATGGTTTCACGGAAAGCCGTCAGGTTAACGACTTTCCTATCCGTGATCACAAGGTCGTTCTTCATGTCAGACGTCGCAGATGGTTAACGGCAGAAGGCAGAAACATAATCCTTGACAGGTACTCGTTGCTTGCTGATAACACCAGCTACTCTAAGGAGTTTGCTGATGTCTTAAAAAAAATATTTGGATACCTACCCGATAACGGCCCGCTCGCTGGGGCTATACTTTAAGGTAGATGGCAATAACCTGGAGCGTGCTTACAAGGATCATCTGAGCGGTTTCCGTAATTGGGAACAAGCCAGTCATGCAGAGGACTGGGTGCTGCATCCTAAGAACATAGGCAAACGACTGGGCATTGACGAGACCATGCTTCACAAGGATCTGATGACATTCTTGACCAACAAAGAAGGGCATGGAAAACGTCACACCTTAATAGCAGCTGTAAAAGGCACTAAGGCCTCAGACATTATCAATGTTCTTATGCAGATACCGCAGGAACAGCGAGAGCAGGTCGAGGAAGTTACCATGGACTTCTCTGACAGCATGTTTGCTGTCGTCACAGAAGCCTTTCCTAATGCAGCCATAGTCATTGACTGCTTCCATATCGTCAAGCGTTGTATCGAAGCAGTGGAGGAACTCCGCCTCAAAGCTAAACGAGAAGCACAGAAAGCACAAAACAAGGAGAAGGCCATGTTCAAAAAGAAACTTGAACAGCTGATAAAGAGCCGTAAATACTACCGCAAGAAACATCCAAAGAAATACAAAGGCAAGAAGCGGGGACGCAAGCCACAGAGGTTGAACAAACGCTTCAGGCCAACCATGCTTGCCAATGGCGAGACTGTCATAGAACTGCTGACAAGAAGCAAGTATCTGCTGAGTGTGAGTGGTGAGAAATGGACAGACAGGCAGAAAACACGTGCAAAGATACTTTTCAGGATGTTCCCAAAGATAAAGGAAGCATATACTTTGATTTGTAGCCTAAGAAGCGTGTTTAGCAACAAGTCTATCGACCGGGGTACTGCTAAGGTTAAACTGCATGAGTGGTATCAGAAGGTATTAGCTTGTACGTTGCGTGAAGTAAAGGCTGCAAGGGATGCCATCAAGTATAAGGAAGAAGAAGTACTAAATTACTTCATAAACAGATCAACCAATGCTCATGCTGAATCTCTTAACTCTAAGTTGAAAGGCTTTAGAGCACAACTACGCGGTGTGCAGGATTTACCTTTCTTTATGTTCAGAGCGTCTATGATCTTTGGATAACATGATTATATTGCCACGGACTTATGCAACTGTGCCGGCAATCTTCCAATTTTCACGGTTGATGCAGTATTTTACTTTGGGAGTTTCTATTTCTCCCTGTATCAATCCTGCATCTTTCAGCTCTTTCAGATGCTGAGAAACAGTTGCTTTAGAAATCGGCAGTACCTCATGTATATCTCCGAAAAAACACGTATTTTGCTTTATCAGAAATTCAAGAATTGCCATTCTCGCTGGATGTCCCATTGCTTTGGCGAACCGGGCAAGTTGCTCTTGAGTTGTAGTATATTCTTTATTATCCATTTTCACGGTGTTGTTTGTTGTTCGCAAAATTACGAGCATATTTCGGAATGCGCAAGTGTTTCCGATTATTTTTATTTGTGCAGTATCATTTTAACTTATCTTTAGTCGAAAAGAGATAAGAGCGAATACAATCCAATAATTCACCCTTATCTCTTTGTTTTGTTTTTATCCCGTTCGGATGGATTTCATCTTTCGCACATAATCCCGAACGTCCGATTATAATATAGTCGCCGATGAAATTTTCCACCGGACTATGTTCTATGGTTGTTACAATCTCATTCCTCGTTTGCGTTTCTTCTTTCTACGAAGTATCTCTGCCATTTCCTGATTGGCTTCTACATCAGCAGCGTTGCAAGAAGAATCACTACCGTTCAGCAATCCCAATGAACCGTTGAAGAACTCACTTTGTGCTATGCTGGATGGTGTACTTGGTGTAGCAACTTCATATTCGTTGGTCATCATTCCTTTCCGTTCCCTGCATCTGTTACTCTGCAAAGCTGCGTCAATCTTGGAATAGCTGAAACGCCTATCCACCTTGGACCCGTTGAAGTGGTAGCCGTTCTTGGTGAACACTACGCCTTGTATCTCGTCCGTCTGTCCTCTGTGGCTGAAATGCACTTCCACTCCTTGCCGTTTTAGATTTGCGACAAGCACGCCCCAGTTTCCACATATGCCGACTTCCGTTTTAAGGATGTCGTAAAGCTCGTACTTTGTCTTATCCGGCTCTTTCAATCGGTTGCGTTTGACATTCTCCTTCCCGTTTGCCATGTGCAAGCCATATATCAAGGTTAGTTCCTTGCAGATACGGGTACTGCGCAGACGCTCGTGCCTGTCGGATATGGTATTGCCGTTGTTGTCTATGCGGTTGAAGGCGATATGCACGTGCGGATGCTCCTTGTCGAAATGACGGGCGATGAAGAACTGCGTGTCCTTGATTCCCATCCGTTCCATATATTCAAGTGCGATACCTCCCATGACACAGTTCGTCAGACGTGGCTCATCCTCTTTGGAAAAACTCAATGCGATATGCCCGACAGGTTTCGCCACATTGCCGTTCATCAGCGACTGGGCATTGAAACTCATGGCAATGGTTTCCTTGTTCTCCATAAACAAGCCATCATATGCGACAACTTGGGCATTCTTTCCTTTATCAAGGATATAATCCACCACACCCTTGAAGTCGCTTCCCTTTACGATTTTCGCCATCATATCCCTATCTTGGTTAAGAGTTCGTGAATCCTTGCCACTGCCACCTTGCAGTCCCACCGTTCATCGTGGAAGCCTCCGGCGTTAGCCTTGTGCGCAAGCTGGTTGAGATTGTTCGCCATGCCACAGAGTTGGCGGATGTATCCGGCGTGTTCCTCAGACAGTCGTTCTTTCACATGACCGTTCCGGAAACACCCCCTCATATATTCACTCGGTGATACACCAGCCTCATGCGCCCGTGTCAGCAGACGGTAGTAGTCGGCTGTCGCCATCTTCACCGCGACACGGTATTTCAGTTTCTCGGTCGCTTCCTTCTTGGGGCGACCACCCTTGTTACGTTCCTTGTTCTGTTCCATATTTCGTTTCTTCTAATTCTGTTACTGATTATACTGTATAGACCAACGGGATGCCATCTTCCGAAACTTGGGAAGTGGGTAGCAAGCGGTTTCGGTACGCCCGAAACACAAACTTGCTACCTCCCAATCCTTATGGAATGAGTTTTGAGCATCTCACGTTTTTCTTGTTCAAGGTGCTATAATCCAAGTCCTTTCTTTTTGGGTTTTACGATGGTTCGTGGAGGTGGATTAACGGTTACATTCTGCCACTTACCGCATAGGTAATCGTTCAGGTCTTTATGTCCGTTGTAGTTGTCGGAGAAGTCCCTGATACGACCGCTGAACTCTCTTGCCAATTCCAAGTAGGCATTTCTTCCAGCCTCGTCATTGTCAAGCAGGCAGTGGATGCGCTCGTACCCATGCAGCACATCCATTGCTTTGGAAACATTGGCAACCGAATTGAGAACGACATAATCCTGCCCATCAAGATTGGGCATGGTCGGGCAGTTCTTCATCCGCAACGTGAGGAAGGACAGATAGTCCATCATACCCTCGAACACGAGACACTTCTCTTGCTGTTCTCCTTGCTGGCGTATATAACTGATGTCTTTGGGTGCGATGCAACCCTTGAAAAAACGGTTACGCACTTCATATCCTCCGGCAACATTGGGAAAGCCGATGGCGAAATAGGGCTTGCCGTTATGGATGAAGTGCAGCTCCTTACATTCCAGCCTTGCCAAGTTGATGTTTATTCCCCTTTCCTGCAAATAACGGAGCAATGCAGGATGGGTAAGTTCTCCCACCTCCAAATGCTGGAAACTCGGTTCGGATGCTTGCTGGCGAAAAGAGAAAGATACGGAACGGATGTGCGGTACTCGCTCCGCTATCTTGTTGAGCAAGTAGGGCACATAGTCGGATGCGTATAGTTCCTCTGCCAAAGCGATGATGTTACCGCCTTTGCCAAGCCCGTAATCGAACCACAGGTTACGGTCGGTGTTCACTTTGAACGAGGCTTCCGTTTCCTCCCGGAATGGTGATTTGTACCAAAGGCTGTTGCCTTGCTGTTTGACGGGCGTGTAGCCCAAACTTTGCAGATAGTCTGCAATTCTGATTTGTTTTGCTTCTTGGATGTTCATGGTTTATTCTTTCTACGGATTTGATGATGAGTGTAATAATGTTGATTTGATGAATGACACATATATTATGCTGTATGTTAAGGCTTTATTTCCTCAACATCTTCTCAACAAACCACTCACAAAAAGAGAATCCAACAAAGGATGCTGTTGTTTTCTCAACATTTCTTTTCGATTGTTGAGCATTTGTTGAGAGTGTATGTTGTTTGTTTTCAGCATGGTTATATACTTATTCAACAATTCAACAAAAAAAGAATGATGTTACAGGGAGTCAAGTTGCTTCCTTGTGACTGTATAGAACCGTCCAACTCTCTTAATCGGCTCATAACGGCACTCCCGATTGTAATTAAATTGGTAGGTCGTATAGGTAAGTCCGTTGGATGCCGGAGTAAGTTTCCAACACTCTTGCAGCACTTTCCGTACTTGGTACTTCTCCACCTTTACCTGTGAGTGTACCAGCAAAAGAAGAAGGTCGTTGTAACAGAACGAGAATGTGTCCGTACCGACACTGTCCATGATGTCAAGGATAAGTTCGTGTATCTCTATCTCCAATCGGTTGCGGTTGCTGCGGATAATCTTCCGCAAGGCTTCGGTATGCAACAACGAGGGTGCAAACCACATACGGCTTTCTTTTTCGGTGGATAGCTGTCTGTGTTGCAGGAAATGGAGAAAGGCAGGTATCTCCGCTTTCAGCTTTTGCAGGAAGTCGGTATCATCGGACTGCAAGCGG
>UQLN01000003.1 GCA_900541965.1 uncultured Parabacteroides sp.
GGACATGTTTACGGTGCGGGTTTCTTTACTGTAATGCGTATCGTCTTTGAAAGGGTCGGGTATAGTTACGATTAGTTCTCCTGCACCGTTTACATTGGGATCGTAATCGTCCAGATTGCCGGCTTCACCCCAATCGTCTACCTTTAGTGTAAAGTCCAAGTGGTATTCGTCCGCTTTTGTGATACCGATAGTGTATCGGTGGTTGGGGTTGATTTCGAGTTCAACATAGCCTCCATCAGCGGTTTGTTGCTTAAAAGGTATTTTATAAGTTACCTCTTTTGTCTCTGTTTCGTTTATCCTGTATGTACCGTTCAGAATCAGGTAGCCTTTATCTTCCAATAAACAGGGATAACTGTAGAAAGCAGATACCTGCAAGCCCGTATTTGCTTTCTCACCTTCAAAAGCGCGTGCCGGATAAGTAATTAATTCCCCGTCTGTTGCTGTGGCAGCACCATATACCTTAATGGGAAAGAAGGTAGTTCCTCTTCGTCCGTTACCCATCGAAATGGATTCCAGATGGAATTTAGAGTTAGTCTCTATATTGCTTACATCAAAGCGAGCCATTGTGCGAGTCAGCTTAAAACCTACCTGCACACGTGCGGAAGAACCGAAGTCTGTCAAATCTATAGGTGTCGTTTGTGCGCCAGTCATAGGGAGGGGCAAACCTAATGCCGGAGAAGCATTCGTCAGCAGTGGGGAATAGAATTTCCGGAACTGTTGTTCTGTAGGAGTACCGTCTGTCAGGATTCCTGTTTCGATATTATAAGTAAGCGGGTCGAAATAGGCATCGGCAACCGGGTTACCATCGACCGGATTAATCAGTTCTGTTTGGTTGGCTATACAATAAAGTCGAACAAAGAGTCCTTTTTGTAGTTCCAGCAGTACGGTAGTAATGGCATTGTCCGTACTTGGTGCAAGATTAAGTTTTTTCGCTCCTGCGGGAAGAGCCGAACCGTCCTGCCGATAGGCAAACCGTTCGCGAAAAGTATATGTATCGCCTTCTGTTTTGGCTCCGAATACATAGATATCGAGTGTGGCGATTTCGTTCTCCGCTTCAGTGGAAATAGGAGCATCCGTTTTAGTTGTAGCTTGAATCTCCGATTTGGTTGTTTTCACTGTGAGTTTGTTCTTAAAGGAAAGCAATACCTCGCGTCTGTTAGCACTGTCTATTCCGTCTGTAGGTGTGCGGTTTGCTTTGTCCGTTTCAGTCGTACAGGAGGCAAGCAGCACAGCGGTAAGGAAAAATACACTTGCCGCGAGTGTCTGTACAGGTCTGATAGAGGGACATAGACCTTGTAGTTTTGTTTTCATATTCATATACTTATTGTTTGTGTTCTTTTACTCTTTCTGTTCTCTTGTTACCATAGGTCTGACGTTTCTACCGGAAGCCGTTTTTTTCTACCCAGGTTCACCTTTACCAGATTTATATCTTTCGTCAATAACTAAAACTTTTCATTAAAACTGAGATGCAGACAACTTATTCCAACATTAATTCTTCCTGATTGGAAGGTATCTTTTAGTTCTCTGAAGACTCTGTTAAAAATCAAATTAAATCTGGAAATTAAAATCCTTGAAAGTTGTTGCCAATCATATGTTTTCGCGATTTCATTCCTTTGTGTTTAAGTATTATGCTTTAAAAATCAAATAATTACAGTATTAATATATAAGAATATTATTCTATATTTGTTCAGTTTTAACAGAGTCTTCAGAGAACTACATTATTAAAAAAAATCAAGTGAAAACAGAAAGGTTATGGGTTAGTTCCCAACCCTTCAAATCTACCCGCGCAGATTGTCACCACTACCCGGAACATAGTTCTTATTATGTTCCGGGTAGTGAAAAAGAACTGCGCAGATTGTAACAACAGTCTGCACAGTTAATTAGGAACACTCCCCAAACAGAACAAAAAAGGCAACTAATTCATTGCGAAAAAGTTGCCTTCTTTGTTTCTTTAAGCATTCTCCCGAAAATACGGTTTATATCATAGGTACTGAAACCTTGTCGGATTAGGCACCGACACGGCTCCCGTAATTTTCAGGAGAAAACTATCTCTTTAATTCTTTTAATTACTTCCGGTACGGCAGCCTCTACAGCGGGGGTGAGTTCCATACCTACTTCGTTGATATTTTCTGCCGAGACAACTAACAGAAGGATGTCCGGCAACTTTTCTGTCAGTATCATCGCTTCTATCATATCTTTCAATCCTATTTCGTGGGCGCTCATTAAGGGAGGGAAGTCGGATGAATAACGGGGACGAAGTAAGCGGATGGTTCCGGGAGGCTGGTCGTCAAGGGTAGCGTCTATCATGATAATCCGGTCGTAGTCCTGTATCCAGCTCAACAGGTGCAAGCCGCCTGTCCCTCCGTCCATCAAAGAGACATGGGAGGGAAGTTCTTCTTTTTCAAGTGCCTGGATTACGTGGATGCCGACACCTTCGTCTTTCAACAGCAGGTTGCCGACACCCAGGATAAGTGTATTCGGTTGTTGTTCCATTTGTCAGGCGCTTTTATCTTCTTTGGCTGCCTTGGCAATCACTTCGGCAGTTTCGGCTACTTCTTCTTCGACGGCTCTTGACTCTTCAACGAACTTCCATCCGCCAATCATGGATGAAGCTTCCCCGCGGCGTTCGATATAGTCGTGGTAGCATACCAGATAGATATGGATAACAGCGAAGATAATGAAGAACCACATCAGGAAGTGATGTATCTCACGTGCAAACAAGTCTCCTCCTAACAGAGGGACTGTCCAGGCGAAGAGTTGCGGGAAGAAAGACTCGCTCATCTTTGCATATAGCCCGAACCCTGTGACGCATTGTACCAGGAAGGCGAGGAACATGACAAAATATATCAGGCTTGCCAGCGCGTTGTGACCGATGCTTTCGACCGGCTTTGTCTTTATCATCAGGATGTCCACTTTGATAATCTGTATGATTTCCTGCCACTGCGACTTCTTTAGCTGGATAAAGTTCGTCCACCGTGCGAACCGGTTGCCGACGAATCCCCAGTAGATACGGAAGACGAAGTTGAAGAAGAACACAAATGCCGTGACAAAGTGAATGAAACGTACGGTACCGAACCAATAACTGAAGTTGGCCTCCGTCTCCGTCATAATGGCGGGCGGGTCGGCTATCATGAACCCTGTAATGCAGAGTATGACAATACAGAGCGCATTCAACCAGTGATAGAAGCGTACGGGCAATTCCCATACATAGACTTCCCTTAAACGTGTTTTACGGCTTCTCATGACTTTTTTAGTTGACAGTTGACAAGTGACAGTTGACAGTTAATGGACTGTCGTTTGCCAACTGGGTAATTATTTTAATGCTTTTCTCTTATGAACTGTCAATTGTCACATATCAACTGTCACTTGATGCACATGTTTCCCATGTGCATCATAGAGGTGCACGGCACAAGCCAGGCATGGGTCGAAAGAGTGGATGGTACGGAGAATTTCCAGCGGTTGTTTCGGGTCGTGGACAGGGGTACCTATCAGGGCGGACTCGTAAGCGGAAAGGACTCCTTTTTCATCTCTTGGAGAGGCGTTCCAGGTGGTCGGAACTACCATCTGATAGTTCTTTACCTTCTTGTCTTCAATAACGACAAAGTGGGCGAGGGCACCACGGGGAGCTTCCGACAAACCGACCCCTTGTGCATGTTTCGGCCATTCTTCCTTTTCCCACATGTAATGGTTCACCATACGCGAGTCGCCGTTCTTCAGATTCTGGATAAGCTGGTCGTAGAATTCCAGTGCCCAATCTGCCACCAGTTGGGTTTCCAGTCCGCGGGCTGCTGTGCGTCCGAGGGTGGAGAAGAGGGCTTCGGCCGGAAGGTTCAGTTGTTTGAGAGTATTATCTATCGTTGATTTCTGAGGTTCCTTACCAGCGGCATAAGCTACAATCATACGTGCCAGTGGACCAACTTCCATCGGCTCTTCTTTCCAGCGTGGTGTTTTGATCCAACTGTATTTGTCTTCTACATCAAGATGGTTGTACGGAGGTTGGGGGCCTGTATAGTTCAGGTTCGTTTCGCCTTCATACGGATGCAGGCCGGCTTTGTCACCCTGTGTATAGGTATACCAGGAATGATAGATGTATTCTTTTATTTCTTCGGGTGAATTGGCGTCTACGGGATGTACTTTCGACAGGTCACGGTCCAGGACAATGCCACGGGGGAGTTTGAAACTGTCTATCGTCTCATATTCAAAAGCAGGGAAATCGCCATAGGAGAGATAGTTCTTTACGCCGCCTCCGATTTTGCTCCATTCATCCTTATATACATCGGCAATCATCAATAAGTCGGGGATGTATACCTGGTCGATAAAGGTCTTTGCTTCCTGTAGTTTCTGTTTTACCAGGTCGAGGCGTTCGGTGTTGACTGCATTCGCTTCGTTCAGGTCGATAGCGCAAGGCATACCGCCTACCAGATAGTTCGGGTGGGGATTCTTTCCTCCGAAGATCGCATGGATTTTTACTACCTCTTTCTGCCAGTCGAGGGCTTCCAGATAATGGGCGGTTGCTATCAGGTTCTGTTCCGGCGACAGTTTGTAGGCGGGATGTCCCCAATACCCGTTGGCGAAAATACCTAACTGGCCGCTGCCTACGAAGCGGGAGAGTTTTTCCTTTAATGCGGTGAAATAACCTACCGAACTGTTTGGCCAGGGCGACAATTGCTGTGCCAGGGCGGATGCTTTGGCCGGGTCTGCTTTCAGGGCGGACACAACATCCACCCAGTCGAGGGCGTGAAGCTGGTAGAAGTGTACGACATGGTCGTGCATATAAAGCGTAGCCTGCATAATGTTGCGGACTAACTGCGCATTGGGAGGGATTACGATGTCGAAAGCATTCTCTACCGCCCTTACCGAGCAGAGTGAATGGATGGAGGTACATACCCCGCATACGCGTCCTACGAATACCCAGGCATCACGCGGGTCGCGGTTGCGGACGATAGTCTCTATACCACGGACCATTGTACCGGAGCTGAAAGCATCCTTGATTTTACCGTTTTCTATTTCTGCCTCTACCCGGAGATGACCTTCTATACGGGTAAGGGGATCTACTACTATTCTTTCTGCCATGGTATTAATGATTATTTGTTAGCATCTGGTTCTTCATTATCAATCAAACTCTTCTTACGGATATTGGTGGCAACGGCGTGGACGGCTATACCGGCAACTGTTGCAGCACCTACTGCCATACCAATCTGGTCGGCCGTGGCTTCTATGCCGAAACCGTGTACGTCGGGCAACCGTTTGTAGAACGGGCTCATATCCCAGAAACCTTCTTCGCTGCAACCGATACAGGGGTGGCCGCTCTGGATGGGGTAACTGGTTCCTTCGTTCCATTTGATGATACCGCAGGAGTTATATGTATTCGGGCCCTTGCAACCTACTTTATAGAGGCAGTATCCGCGTTTGGCGTTCTCATCGTCGAAACTCTCAACGAACAGCCCGGCGTCGAAGTTGGCACGGCGGTAGCAGGTGTCGTGTACGCGGCGGTTATAGAACATCTTCGGGCGTCCCAGTCCGTCCAGTTGCGGAATGCGGTCGTAGGTAAGCATGTAGACAATGGTTCCCGTCATCACGTCGGCTATCGGAGGGCAGCCTTGTACGTTCATCAACGGTTTGCCTTTAATCAGTTTATGGATCGCTTTTGCTCCTGTAGGATTGGGGTTGGCTGCCTGCACGCAACCGGCGGAAGCGCAGTTGCCCCATGCAATGATGGCTTTTGCCCCTTTGGCGCATTCTTCCACGATCTGCATGGCGCTTTTACCGCCTACGCAGCAATACCCTTCGTTTTTAGTGGGAATGGAACCTTCTATCATCAACAGATATTCTCCCCAATACTTCTTCATGGTTTCTTCCTTGCAGGCTTCTGCCTGGAAACCGGCGGCAGCCTGAAGTGTTTCCGTATAGTCGAGGGAGATATTATCGAACAGCAGGTTGCCTACCGTGGGATGATAAGAACGGATGAAAGATTCGCTACAGCATGTGCATTCCTGCAAATGCAGCCAGATAACCGGCAGGCGGGGGTTCGTTTCCAAGGCTTTGACGACCTGTGCGACTCCACTGGACTCGATGCCGATCAGTGCGGCAACAGATGTACAGAACTTCAGAAAATCTCGGCGGGAGATACCGTTTCGGCGGCATTCCTCATAAACGGACGGTCTTTTTTCTTCCATATCTTTTATTACTTAATGTCGTTCTTCTAACAGATTCTGGGTAATTGTTCGCCACTCAGCATGTCTACGATGCGGTGGTTCCCGTATAGCGTCTTCATCTTGACGATGGATTTGCCTGTTTGTTCAATCCGGCCGATAACGGTTGCCTGTTGTCCTTCCGGGAATCGGTGCATAACAGCTAATGCCTGACCGGCAAGCGGTTCGGGCAGTATCACCAGAACGAGTCCTTCGTTTGCGATATATAGCGGGTCCAGACCCAGTATCTCCGAGGCGCCTCTGACAGCGTCCGGCAGGGGCAAGCCGGCTTCATCCAATACGATTTCAACGTTGGCGGCATGTGCTATCTCGTTTAGCGTCCCGCTTACGCCTCCCCGTGTAGGGTCGCGTAAAACATGAATGTCCTTTATAACTTCCAACAAGCTGCCAATCATATTGTTTAAGGATGCCGTATCACTTTTCAGGTTTGTTTCGAAACCGAGGCTTTCGCGGGCGGAGAGGATGGTGATTCCGTGTACTCCGATAGGTCCGCTGCAAATTATCACATCTCCCTTTTGGGCACGGGAAGGGGCTATCCGGATACCTTCCGGAATCCTGCCTATACCGCTTGTGTTAATGTATAATTTATCGCATTTGCCCCGTTCCACCACTTTGGTATCACCGGCTACAATCTGTACTCCGGCATGTTCGGCGGCGGTCTTCATGGATTGGACCACCCGTCTGAGGTCGGCAAGCGGTAGTCCTTCTTCCAGAATAAAACCGGCTGTCAGGTATAACGGACGTGCACCGCAACAAGCCAAATCGTTTACCGTACCATTCACTGCCAAATCTCCGATATCCCCGCCCGGAAAGAAGATTGGCTCCACTACGAATGAGTCGGTGGAATATGCCATCCTTCCGGCTTCTACCGGAAATACACATCCGTCGTGGTCCTGTTCCAACAACGGGTTACGGAAAGCAGGATAAAAGATACTGCTTATCAATTCATGGGTCAACCTGCCTCCGCCGCCATGTGCCATCAACACACAGTCCGAATCGGAGAGAGGGATAGGACAATTCAAGTTCATAACAATTCAATTGACAGTTGACAATTGATAAGTGACAATTGATAGCTCTTTTTTTAACTGTCAACTGTCACTTGTCAACTGTCAACTATATTTATAGTATGCCGCACAGACCCCTTCCGAGGATACCATCGGTGCACCTACCGGATGTTCCGGGGTACAACGGGTTCCGAAGAAAGGACAGTCGGACGGCTGTTTTGTTCCTCGCATAATTTCGCCGGCTATGCATTCGGATGAAAGTTCCGCCTTACTTGTTTGGAAAGTAAATTTCCGTTCGGCAGAATAACCGGCATAAGCCTCTTTCAGACGCAAGCCGCTCTGTGGAATACAGCCGATACCCCGCCATTCCTGGTCGTAGGGTTCCAGCATTTCTTCCATTAATGCGTAAGCTGCCGGATTTCCGTTTTCCGGTACGGCCCGTTTGTAAGCATTCTCTACCAGGTAAGTTCCGGCTTCCAGTTGGAGGATGCAACGATAGATGCCATATAGCAGGTCTATCGGCTCGAAGCCGGTGACTACCATAGGGGTTTTATATTTTTCTGCCAAGTAATGGTAGGCTTTATTTCCAGTAATGGCGCAGACGTGACCTGCGGTAAGAAATCCGTCCACCTTGTTATCCGGGCCGGACAGGATTGTTTCTATTGCCGGAGGAACGGTGAATAGGGAAGTAAGCAGGGTGAAGTTGGTCAACTTTCGGCGCTTTGCTTCTTTCAAAGCCATTAGATGCACAGGGGCTGTTGTCTCGAAGCCGATGGCAAAGAATACAATTTCTTTCGCCGGATTATTGGCGGCAAGTTCCACGGCATCCAAAGGGGAATACAACATACGGATATCCGCTCCATGTGCTTTTACTTGTAAAAGGTCTTCCCGGCTTCCGGGGACGCGCATCATATCGCCGAAAGAGGCAAGGATTACATCCGGACGTTTTGCCAGTTCCAATGCCCGGTCTATTATTTCGACGGGGGTAACGCAAACCGGACAACCCGGGCCATGAAGCAGTTTAACGGTTTCGGGCAACATCTCTTCCAACCGGTAGCGGGCAATGGCATGGGTTTGTCCGCCGCATATCTCCATGATGTGCCAGGGGCGAGTCACTGCTTGCCGGATAGACCGGACGAGTGCTTCTACGTGCTCTTTGTTCCTATATTCGTCGATATACCTCATATCAGTTGACAGTTGACAAGTGACAGTTGACAGTTGACTTTTTTATTGTCATCTTTCAACTGTCAATTGTCAACTGCTTTAAGTCTTTTAGTGTTTCTGCTGCAACTTCCGCATCAATTACGGAAATTGCCATGCCGGCATGCGCCAGTATATAATCGCCTACAGACGCATCTACCCACTGGATGCAGATATTCTTTGTAATTCCTCCGAAATCCACTTTTGCCATTGTAAGCTCCGGTTCGGAGCGGTCGATGTTCAGTATTTTCCCCGGTATTGCCAGACACATATTAATTAATAAAATAAATGTTATATTTATCTAACCTCAAAAGTAAGGATTATGTTCCGAAAGAGTTGTAATATATCACACATAAAATATTTATGATAGCTATAGATTTAATTTATCCCGGCTATAGAAAATAGCCATTGTGCTGTTTTTGCTTATTCTGAATAAAGCACCTATATTTGTCGAAAAGCAAAAATACAAGTATGGAACCTGCGGAAGTTGATATAACGGTTTTGACCATTTACGGTTTAGTGCAGGGTGTAGGGTTCCGTCCGTTTATTTACCGGATTGCAAATGAGATGGAAATAAAAGGCGAGGTGGACAACCGGAACAACGGGGTTTGCATCCGGGCAATTCTTACTCCGCAACAGCAAGACACTTTTATTTCACGGATTAACAGGGAACATCCTCCCGTTGCTTGTATCCACCGGATAGAAATCTCTAAAGAAAAAGGAGATGCATCCATTTATCCGGATTTCAGGATTACCCCGAGCCGTTCGGAATCGGATGAGATTACACAGGTGGCACCGGATATAGCCGTTTGCCCGGAATGTATGTCCGACCGTAAAACACAACCTCACCGCATCCATTATCCTTTTATCAACTGTACACATTGCGGTCCCCGCTTTTCAATCATCCGTGATTTGCCGTACGACAGAAACCGTACGACTATGACGGATTTTGCCATGTGCCCGGATTGCAGGGAGGAATACACGGATGTATCGGACCGCAGGTTTCATGCACAGCCTGTTGCCTGCAATCACTGCGGGCCTTCTTACTATGCGCTATATAATAATGTATATATAACGGACTATTCCCGGTTATTGTCTCTTACCGCCCGTTTGATTGCCGAAGGGGAAGTGATTGCCGCTAAAGGTATCGGCGGGTATCATTTGATTTGTGATGCAACCAATGAAGTTGCCGTATCCCGCCTGCGCCAAATCAAGATGCGGGATAACAAGCCTTTTGCTGTGATGTTCCGGGATATGGAACATCTGAAAGAGTATGCCCGGGTTTATTCGACAGAAGAAGAAAGTCTGCTGTCGTGGAGACGTCCGATTGTATTGCTGAAACAGCGCCGGTCCCTGGCTTCCGGTATTAATCCGGATATGCGGACATTAGGGTGTATGCTGCCTTATATGCCTATCCATTATGATTGGTTTGAACAAACGGATACGCCGGCATTGGTAATGACGAGCGGGAATTTGAGCGAACTGCCCATAGCCATTACTCCCGAAGAAGCAGAAAAGGAATTGTCCGGAAAGGTAGCCTTGCTGCTACACCATAACAGGGAAATCCATAACCGGGTGGATGATTCGGTTTTGCAGGTTTGCGGAAACCAGCCTTGCCTGATAAGGCGCTCCAGGGGATATGTACCCGAGCCTTTTTTTGCAGATATTCCGGTAGAAGGTATTTTGGCTTTTGGTGCGGAAAAGGTCAATACCTTTGCTCTTGGCAAAGGGGATACGGTCCTGCAAAGCCAGTATATAGGAGATTTAAAGAACTGGGAAACTTTCGATTTCTATACAGAGTCGTTGAACCGTTTCCGCCATCTGTTCCGCTTTACCCCGAAACAGTTAGTATGCGACCTCCATCCCGATTATCTCTCTTCCCGTGAAGCGGAGCGCTGGGCTGCGGAGATGAATCTGCCTCTGCTAAAAGTGCAACATCATCATGCACATGCTGCGGCTTGTATGTTGGAATATGGTTTGCATGAACCGGTGCTTGCCTGGGTATTGGATGGCACGGGGCTGGGTGACGACGGCAAAGTCTGGGGTGGGGAGCTTTTCCTTTGCGACCGCCGTTCCTATCGCCGTTTATTACATTTCGAATACATTCCTTTGCCCGGTGGCGATAAAGCATCCGTTGAACCCTGGCGTATGGCCATTGCCTGCCTTTGGCATTATTATGGAAAGCATATTCCTTTCCCCGCGGGATTTATAGAAAGGATAGGAAGGCAGAAGATAGAAATACTTTTGGCTATGATGGAAAAAGGAATAAATACACCGTATACCTCCAGCGCCGGACGTTTATTTGATGCGGTGGCTTCCCTTTTAGATATCTGCGATATTTCCACCCATCAGGCGGAAGCGCCGGTACGGTTGGAGCAAACAGCTTCCGGGGAGCTGTCCCGACATTATCCGGTACGGATTGAAAATGGATACATCTCCTTCCGTCCTGCATTCGATGCCATGCTGGAAGAACTGGCGGAGGGGATACCTGTTGCCGGAATTTCCGCCTCTTTCCATAATACAATCGCATCCGCACTGGTTGAATGTATCAGGCAGCAGAAGGAACAAACCGGCATTTCGACTGTTGTACTGTCGGGAGGCTGTTTTCAAAATAAGCGCCTGTCGGAACAGTTGCAGCAGTTGTTAGCAAAAGAACGGATAACTTGTTATCTGCCGGGACGTATTCCCTGTAATGACGGGGGGATTTCCGTCGGTCAACTGGCTGTTGCCGCCTCCCGGCAAGAAGTTTTACAGATGTAAAAATGAATAAGTATGCATGAACTGTCTATCGCACAAAGTATCGTGGAACTTGCCGAACAGCAAGCCCGTAGCCATCAGTCGGACTGTATTGAAGAAGTGGAACTGGAAATCGGTTATTTGTCGGGGGTAGAGATACAGACCTTGGAGTTCGCTCTGGAAAGTGCTGTCAAAGGAACGATGCTGGAACAGGCCCGGATCGTTCGCCATTATATAAAAGGAGAGGGGCAATGTGCCGATTGCGGTACGACGTTTCCACTCGAGACATTATACGCTTCATGCCCCGGATGCAACTCTTACTTTGTTAAAATCTTAAAAGGGAAAGAACTGAGAATAAAATCGATTGTTATAAAATAAAAGGACAAGCGGATACAGGTCCGCTTTCATTAAAAACAAATGCTTATGTGTGGAACTTGCGGATGCGGAGAGCATCATCATCACGACCATGAACACGGACACGAACACCACCATGCTCATGAACATCACCATCATACCCATGATGAAAGTAGAGTAATCAATCTGGAACAGGATATTCTTCAACGTAACAATCTGCTGGCGGAACGAAACCGGGGCTATTTTGAAGCAAAGAATATTTTCTGCCTGAACCTGATGAGTTCGCCGGGTTCCGGCAAAACTTCCTTGCTGGAAGAAACGGTACGCCGGCTGAAAGATAAAATGCCGTTGTATGTAATAGAAGGCGACCAGCAGACTTCCAATGATGCAGACCGCATTGCGGCCCTTCAGATTCCCGTTTTCCAGGTAAACACCGGAACCGGGTGCCATCTGGAAGCGGATATGGTAAATCATGCGGTTAAACACCTTGCTCCTTTGGAGGGAGCGATTCTCTTTATCGAGAATGTGGGAAATCTGGTGTGCCCTGCCATGTTCGATTTGGGTGAAGCGAAAAAAGTAGTTATTGTCAGCACCACCGAAGGGGACGACAAGCCTTTGAAATATCCCCATATGTTCGTGGAAGCGGACGTTTGTATTATCAACAAAACAGACTTGGCCCCTTATCTGGATACGGATGTGAAACGGTTGCGCGAAAATGCATTGAAGGTAAATCATCATTTGCAGGTTTTTGAGGTCTCGGCCACCAAAGGAAACGGAATGGAAGAATGGTGCGGCTGGTTGCAGCAAGAATGTGCAAAATGTAAATAAAAACGGCGTGCAACTCTTGTATAATACGATAAATAGACTAAATTTGCTCCCAATCATTGTTATAAACTAATCAAAATGTTATGATTTGCCGAGAACTAATCAATCCCCAGAGTATAGTTGTTGTAGGTGGCTCTAATAATGTCCACAAACCGGGTGGACGTCTGGTCCGTAACCTGCTGGATGGAAAGTATAAAGGAGACCTGTATGTAGTCAACGCCAAAGAAGATGAAGTGCAAGGCTTGAAATCTTACCGTTCCGTAAATGATGTGCCGGATACAGAGCTGGCAATTATCTCCATCCCCGGTCCGGCATGTCCTGAAGCTGTAGATATATTGGCCAAACAGAAAAATGTGAAAGCGTTTATTGTGGTTTCCGCCGGTTTCGGAGAGGAAACACATGAAGGTGCCATCCTTGAAGACCAAATGCTGAAAAGCATCAATGAGGCAGGTGCCACATTGATTGGCCCGAACTGTATCGGCTTAATGAATATGAACTATCACGGAGTCTTTACCCAACCGATACCGGAATTTCATGCCGATGGTGTGGATTTCATTTCCAGTTCGGGAGGAACCGCCCTGTTCATCATAGAATCCGCATTGACCAAAGGATTGCGTTTTTCTTCCGTATGGTCTGTCGGAAACTCCAAGCAGACGGGTGTGGAAGACGTGATTGAATATATGGACCGTAATTTTGATCCTATCCTCGATTCCAAGATAAAGATGCTTTATATCGAACAGATTAAGAATCCGGATAAGTTGCTTTATCATGCTTCTTCCCTGATACGTAAAGGTTGCCATATCGCAGCTATCAAAGCAGGCAGTACGGATGTAGGAAAACGTGCCGCATCTTCCCATACGGGAGCTATTGCCAGTTCCGATTCGGCCGTGGAAGCTCTTTTCCGTAAAGCCGGTATCGTACGTTGTTTCAGCCGGGAGGAACTGACTACTGTTGCCAGTATCTTTACCTTGAAGGAAGTGAAAGGTAAGAATTGTGCCATCATTACCCATGCCGGAGGTCCGGCGGTTATGCTTGCCGATGCGCTTGCCAAAGGACGGTTGAATGTGCCTAATCTGGAAGGTCCTCTTGCCGCCGAGCTCAAATCCAAGCTATATCCGGGTGCCGCTGTAGGCAATCCTATCGACATTATCGGGACAGGAACACCGGAACATCTGGCGACATGTATTGACTTTTGCGAGAACCGTTTCGATGAAATAGACCTGATGATGGTTATTTTCGGTAGCCCCGGCCTCGTTAAGTTATACGAAACGTATGAGGTGCTCCATAAGAAGATGGAAGAATGCAAGAAACCGATCTTCCCTGTGCTTCCGTCCATTGTAACGGCAGGACCGGAGGTGAAGAGTTTCGTAAAGAAAGGCCATGTGAACTTCTCGGATGAAGTAACATTAGGTACGGCCTTATCTCGCGTGCTCAATACGCCCAAACCGATGAGTTCGGACATTCAATTATATGGAGTGGATGTACCGGAAGTAAGACGGATTATCGACCGGCTTCCGTCGAGCGGTTATCTGGCTCCGGAAGAAGTCCGTATCCTGTTGAAAGCGGCGAATATTCCGGTAGTGGAAGAACTGACCTCTACAGATATAGACGAACTGGTTGCTTTTGCCAAGATGGTGAAATTCCCTGTTGTGGCAAAAGTGGTAGGCCCTGTGCATAAGAGCGACATAGGAGGTGTGGCATTGAATATCCGTAGCGAAGAACATCTTATCTTCGAATATGAACGGATGATGCGTTTGCCGGATGTGAAAGCCGTAATGGTACAACCGATGTTGAAGGGACAGGAACTGTTCCTGGGTGCAAAATACGAAGAACGTTTCGGACATGTTGTATTATGCGGTCTGGGTGGTATATTCGTGGAAGTGTTGAAGGATGTTTCGTATGGTTTATCGCCTTTGTCCTATGAAGAAACGTATTCTATGATTCGTTCGCTACGTGGTTATCCGATTATTAAAGGTACACGTGGACAGCGTGGAATAGACGAACAGCAATATGCCGATATTATCGTACGATTGTCTACATTGCTCCGTTTTGCTTCTGAAATTAAAGAAATGGACATTAATCCGTTGGTGGCAACCGAACGCGGATTGTTTGCGGTAGATGCCCGTATCCGGATAGAAAAATAATTTTTTCCTTAGATTTAAAATAGACTCGATCGAAGAGAGAAGGGTGAAGCAATGAGCTTGCAGCATCCTTCTCTCATTTTTTTGCCGGTTTGTTGCGGTAGGGCGAACAGTACTGTTGCGGATACTGCAACAGTAGTGATGCAGATATCGCAACAGCAGTATTGCGGGTGTCGCAACAGTGTAGGTACAGGTTCCGCACAGGCAGGCCGCTACAATCCGAACTCTTTTTTCAGTTGCTTAGTCCATTTCAGGACGCGTTCTTCCGTCAGGTCGGACTGGTTTTCAATATCGAGGACAAGCCCTGTGAAGTGATTGTCTGTTATAGCCCGCGACTGGTTGAACTGGTAACCGTCCGGAGAGGTAAACCCGACAAGTGTTGCTCCGCTGTTCCTGAAAGAATCGGCTAAAATGCCGATTCCGTCTACAAAGTTGTCCGGATAATTCTTCTGGTCGCCCAGTCCGAAAATAGCCACCTTTTTACCACTCAGGTCGGTCGCTTCGATTTCCGGAAGCAGTTCGTCCCAATACGTGGGTAATTCCCCGTCAAACCAGGTGGAAACACCGGCTATGATATTCTCATAGGCTTCCAGCTCTTTTCTGCCTGCGCTTTCCACTTGTACGAGTTCTACCAGGTTCTCCCCGAATGTTTCCTGTATTTTTAAGGCAACAACACCCGTTTTGGCTGTTGCTCCTCCGTAAAATAATCCTATCTTTTTCATATCCTAATAAGCTAATAATGTTTTTGCTGCCTGATATATTCTGTCTTCGCCCGGAAGAATCGCTTTTTCCAGTACGGGATGGAATCCTACCGGAGTGAAGGTGGAGCCTACACGCTGGATAGGTGCATCCAGATAACGAAACATTTCGCTTGCGATGATGCCTGCTATCTCTGCCCCAAAACCGGAGAATACTTTATCCTCGTGGACAATCAAGGCTTTTCCTGTCTTTTTTACCGAAGCAAAGATGGCTTCTTTATCTAAAGGTATCAAGGAGCGAAGGTCGATAACCTCTATATTCCTACCGGTTTCTTTTTGCAACCGGTCTGCCACCTGTATACAGAAATGGGTTGTATTTCCATAGGTGATGATGCTTAAATCATCCCCGGTACGGTGGATACGGGCCTTTCCGAACGGCACTTCGAAATCCTCGGGAACAAATGCGGCGGCTTCTACAGCATTATATAATGCTTTCGGTTCGAGGAACAAGGTGAAGCCGCGGGAACGGATACTGGTTCTCAGCAATCCGGCTGCGTCATCTGCAAAAGAAGGATAGACAATACGTGCGCCGGGTATTGATGTCAGTGCCCCTTCTATGGTTTGCGAATGGTAAAGTCCTCCGCCGATATATCCGCCGGATGCCAGACGCAAAGTCAGGTTCGGGGTAAATTGTCCGTTGCTCCGCCAGTATTCGTGCGTACATTCCACGTATTGTTCGATAGCCGGCCAGAAGTAATCCGCAAATTCCGCACCTTCGATGACTACGTGTATTTTAGGGTCGAAACGACACATTCCGTTGGCTGTGCCTACAATGTAATCTTCGGCAATAGGAGCATTGAATACGCGTTTGTCTCCGAACTCCTGCTGCATGCCCTTGGTCACATTAAATACGCCTCCTTTCTCTTTATTGGCAACGTCCTGTCCCCATAAGAACGTATCGGGATTGTGACGAAATTCTGCTTTCAGGGTCTGGTTGATAGCTGTTACCAATGTTTCCTTTTCGCCATCTTCCTGATGGATGCCCTCTGTGTACTTTTCGGGTTGATAGGGTTCCGGCAGTAAATGGTCGAATATGGTAGACGGGTCCGGGTCGGGAGCCGCCAACGCCTTCCGGTTTGCCGCACTCAGGTCTTTCTTTGCCTGTGCTTCGATTTCCTTCAGTTCGTCTTCCGTAAAACGTTTGTAGCGAAGCAGCATACGGCGGAATTTCTGTAACGGGTCGGCAGCCTTTACGTAAGAAAGTTCGTTTTCATCGCGGTATAAAGTCTGCTTGTCCGAGTTGGAATGGGAACCGATACGTACACAGTTTGCCTGGACAATCACCGGGTTATGGGTATTGATGGCATGTTCGCGCGCCTCGGTCATGGCATTCATCGAATCGAAAACATCTTTGCCGTTGCAGTGGATGATTTTCAGGTTCTTAAAGCCGGAGAAGTTATCCGCCACTTTCCGGTTGGCTGTCTGGTCTTTTTTCGGGACGGAAATGCCATAGCCGTTATCCTGTATCACAAAGATAACAGGCAACTGTTCGTTGCTTGCCCCGTTGATGGCTTCGTATACATAGCCTTCGGAAGTGGCTGATTCCCCATGTGAAGTGATGGATACCCCTTTATGCCCGTAATATACCATGGCACGTGCGACGCCAACCGCATGTAAATCGTGTGTACCGGTTGCCGAGGATATATTCTCGATATGCCATTCCGGTTTGGCGAAATGGTTGGACATATGGCGCCCGCCGCTTGACGGGTCGGTCGCTTTGGAGATACCGTTCAGGATCACTTCTTCCGGGGTCATTCCGGCAGACAGCACTGTCAGCATATCCCGGTAATAGGGAAAGAGGAAGTCTTCTCCACGGTGGAATACCTGCCCAACGGCGAGCTGTATCCCGTCATGCCCCGCATAGGGAGCATGATACGACCAGCCAAGCGATTGCAGTAGATAGGACGGGGCCTTTTCATCGAGAGCACGCCCGAGGGTCATCAGGTAATACCATTTCCTGAGGGTCTCTTTATCTGTTGATTTGATATCATATTTCTTCATGACGATTGTGTTTTAATTTAAGCATTCCAGTTTTCCAGATAATCGGCAATCCTGCGCAGGAATTCGCCGCCGAGGGCACCGTTTATAATCCGGTGGTCATACGACAAGGACAAATACATCTTATGACGTATGGCAATCGTATCTCCTTCGGGTGTTTCGACTACGGCCGGTTTCTTCTCGATAAAACCGACACCGAGGATGGCAACCTGCGGCTGGTTGATAATCGGGGTACCGAACAAACTCTTAAACGTACCGAAGTTGGTGATCGTGAAGGTACCTCCCTGAATATCGTCCGGAGACAACTTGTTGTTGCGGGCTTTTGCAGCCAGGTTGTCGATACTTGCCGCCAATCCGTTCAGATTGAGTTTGTCTGCATCGTGGATAACCGGGACAATCAGGTTGCCGTCATTCAGAGACACGGCTATGCCGAGGTTGATATGTTTTTTAAGAATTACCTTATACCCATCGACAGAGGCGTTCACGTAAGGGAATTCGGCCAAAGCCTTGGCGGTAGCTTCTGCAATCGCAGGCATATAGGTAAGTGCTACGCCTTCCCGTTTGTAGAAGGCGTCTTTTGTACGTTTACGCCATTGAACCAGCTTGGTAACGTCCGCTTCCACAACTGTAGTTACATGCGGAGATACTTTTTTGGATAAAACCATATGGTCTGCCACAATGCGTGCCACCCGGTCCATATCTACGATTTCATCGCCATTGGATGATGGGACAGGAGCTGCCTGGTGTACAGGTTCGGGAGCCGGAGCGACTGTTGCTGCCGGGGCTGGTGTGGGGTGTGGTTTGGATACCGGTTTTGCCTGGGGAGCCACGCCGCTTTTCTTTTGGGTAATATAATCTTTGATATCCTTTTTACTCAGCCGTCCCATATATCCGGTTCCCGGGATACTGTCCAGTTCGGCTTGTTGTATCTTGGCTTCCTGTGCCAGTTGCAGGACCACGGGTGAATACCACCTTCCGTCTTCTTCCTTAGAGGATTTGACAGGTGCGGAGGAAGCTTCTTCCGCTACGGTTGCCGTATTGGATACTTTTTCTTCTTTTGCGCTTCCTGTACTTCCGGCAGGTGTATCGTCGTCTGCCGTACCTTCCAGTTGAACAATCGCTACAACAGTTCCGACAGCTACCGTTTCTCCTTCCGGAAAGAGGATTTCAAGAACCTTCCCTGCTACGGGAGAGGGTATTTCCGCACTGACTTTGGCTGTGCTTACTTCAAAAAGCACATCGTCTTCCTGAATGGTGTCTCCGACTTTTACAGACCAGGAGATAATCGTTCCTTCTGTAATACTTTCACCCAGTTTGGGCATTTTTATATCAAATGTTGCCATAGTATCTATGTATTTTAAATTTCAATGTTGAAGTTCCAACCGGCTGTGGCATATTTATTATCCCTCAGGTCCCGGATGGCTTTTATATCTTCGCTGGTAAATGAATAGGAGGTAGTCTCCGCTTTCTGTCCGGCAAAGAACTCCAGTAGCGATTTCCTGAATTCTTTTATCGAAACCGGACGGCGGATATACGAACTGATATTCGTTACCGGGCTTCGAACGGACTTTACGAAATAGTTTGTCTTTCCCGACTGTACCTTTTTCGGCTTCTTATTCTCCGGATTCAAAGCTGTTGTCAGCTTGTAGAGGTCCGTAGAAAAAAGCAGGGTGGCATGGTGCAGGATACGTTTCTTGTGGATGGATTGGGCACTTCCCGATATTTTCAGTCCGTCTATGGTGAGTGCCTGCCGCTCGTCCGATTGTACCTGCAACCCGAATGTATCCAGGAAAACCGCCAGTTGTTCCGTAAACTTATCGGAATGCAGGTCGTTCCCGTTTTCTATAAATGTTACATTCAGATTCCCTTCATCCTGGTAAACGGCACCTCCTCCGGAATAGCGGCGTACCACTTTAATCTGTTTCTCCCGGACAAAAGACCGGTTGATTTCGTCCCACACATTCTGATGTTTGCCAATAATAACAGCCGGTTCATTCTGCCATACCATGAAGATCGGATCCGTAAAATTCTTTAGCAGATATTCTTCGGCAGCCAGATTGAACCAGGCGTCCGTACAAGTATTATTGATGCAATACATATCAGAGATAGAGGCTTTCGTGTATGACTTCTCCAACGGTCGGGTGCGGGAATATATTCTTCTTGAATTCCTCTACCGTAAAGCCGTTTTCCACAGCAATTCCTGCAATCACAATTATTTCGGATGCAGGATTTCCCAAAAGATGGCAACCGATGATTTGTCCGTTTCCATCGGTGAGCAGTTTGCACAGGCCGGTTCCGGTTTCATTCTCGGCAACAAACCTCCCGGAATAGGTCATCGGTATTTTTACAAGGTTATAATAGTGCCCGCTGCTGCGAAGTTCCTCTTCAGTCTTACCTACACCGGCAACTTCCGGATTGGTGTAGACCACCGATGGAATGGCATTATAGCTCATCCTATCTTCATTTCCTAACAGATGGTTGATGGCGACTTCTCCCTCGCGGTAGGCCGTATGGGCAAGCAGGGAGAAACCGGTAATATCTCCAGCGGCATATACATGGGGATGGGAAGTCTGCATATATTCGTTTACTTTGACGCCCTGGCGGGTAGTTTCGATAGAAAGGCTTTCCAAGCCCAACCCTTGTGTGATGGCTCTGCGTCCGACACTGACCAGTATCTTGTTTGCTTCGATACTGCTTGCTTTGCCGTCTTTTTCAACAATCACTTGCCCGGGTCGGACCTCCGTTACTTTGGTATTCAGGTGAAACTCGACTCCCTTTTTGGCATATTCGCTGCGCAGCATGGCTGAAATTTCTTTATCCATCACTCCCAGTATCTCGGGCATCATCTCGATTACTTTCACTTTGACGCCCATACTTGAAAAGAAGGATGCGAATTCCATACCGATAACTCCACCGCCGATAATCGCCAGCGTCTGGGGCAACTCCTTACTATCCAGCGCTTCACGTGAAGTCCAGTAATCTACCTCCGATAGTCCCTTGATAGGGGGGACAACTGTTTCAGAGCCGGTACAAAGCAGGACGTTTTTTACAGTAAAAAGCTCATCTTCACAACGGATGCGGATGTTTCCATCTGCTTCTCCGTCCAGGATTGCTGTCCCGTTTACTATATCGACTCCACTTGATGTAAGGCGCATCTTTACTCCGGAAGTCAGTTTCCGGACCGTTTTATTTTTTCTGTCGATGATTTTGGTTAAATCGAAATAAGGGGTGCCCTCGGATAAAATACCGTATTTGGATGCTGTTTTGAAGCTATCCAGTATTTTAGCCGAATATAATAATGTTTTAGTCGGTATACAGCCCTCGTTCAAGCAGACACCTCCCATTGCATTTTTCTCGAAAAGAACGGTTTTTAATCCTCCTTCGGCAGCTCGTTCAGCAGCCGTGTATCCGGCGGGTCCTCCGCCTATGATGCCAATATCGTAGTTCATTATTCTATTATTTTTTAGTTTGACGACATATCGTTTGTGTTATTAAAACCTGTACGCGAGAGCTTTTGTTTATAGGAGTTGATAGATAAAACTTACTATGTGATAGATTTTAAATAATGCCGATAGCTTTTGTCATTTATAGAATGGAAGTTTTGTCTACTTTATTCAGTATAAGGCTTCAGTTACTGTTTGGTTGTATAGTTCGAGGTTGAATTTGTGTCTGCTGTTTTTTCGGGTGTTGTTACATATTTATTTTTAAAGAAAAAGAGCTTGATTTAGAATAAAGTCATACCTTTGGTACAATCTAAAATTTAATAGACCATGATTAATAGAAGAAACTTTCTGAAAAATGCTTCCCTACTGACAGCCGGTAGCTTGTTTGCCGGTAAGGTAGGAGCAACAAATGCGGCAACTGCTGCATCTCCGGCAGTGTCGGAAACGATGGCTGCCAAGAATATCGGTTTACAAATTTACTCTTTGGGTGGAGAGCTTTATAAGGATGTTCCCGGCGGTATGAAGAAACTGAAAGGGATGGGATATTCCACTCTTGAGCTTGCCGGATATGATAAAGGCAAGATTGGTGGTATAGAAATGATGGAATTTAAGAAGATGGCAGATGATGCCGGTCTGAAGATTACCAGTTCCCACGTAAATCCTCCGGTACGCGAATATACCAAGAGTAACTTGAATGATATCAAGGAATTTTGGAAAAAGACTGCCGACGACCATGCTAAACTGGGTGTTAAATATCTGGTACAACCCGGTCAGCCTCAAACCCGTAGCATCGAAGAAACACAATTTGTATGCGAAGTATTTAATGAAGCCGGTAAAATTGTAAAAGCAGCCGGTTTCCCGTTTGGCTATCATAATCATGATTTTGAATTTGCCAAGGTGGTATCCGGCGGTACGGAAGCAAAATTCGGACGTTATAATAAAGGGGAAGTTATCTATGATATTTTCCTGAAAAACACGGATCCTTCATTGGTCCTGTTTGAAATGGATGTATACTGGGCTGTGATGGGACAGAATGATCCGGTGGAATATCTGAAGAAATATCCGAACAGAATCAAACTGCTGCATATAAAAGACCGCTCTATATTGGGACAATCCGGAATGATGAATTTTGAAGCTATCTTTAAACAGTTCTATGCAAATGGTTATAAAGACTATTTTGTAGAATTAGAAGGCATGCCGGATGGAGGTACGCAGTTTGACGGCGTACAGGGATGTGCCAAATATCTGCTGAAAGCTCCTTTTGTAAAATAAAAGTTTAAAAAATGTATAACGGCCAAACGAAAGCAACCAACTGATAAAATGGAAGTAAGGTCTTTTGTTTGGCTTGTTTTTTATGCTCAGAGCCTTTAAAAGGCAAAGGTGCGACAAGGTTAAGTACTTGTCTTTGGACGAACTTAGGCAATTGTTCCCTATAATCTTAACCACGTATCAAGATTATTGACAGCTTAAACTTGATTTGTGGAAGCAATATGAACATGACAGGGATATTACACTTTACACAAAGGATGTTTTGTAAAACAATATATACATAAAGGGAAACAACTTTTTGGTGGCAGATATGACAACAAGGGATAAAAGATTCTAAAAGTATAATGACTTAAAATTTTACAATATAAATTGCAGAACAAAATGAATACAGATTATAAGGTTGGTGATTTAATTTATGACGCAAGTATTTATGATGGATTAAACACCTTCCTCTCTGATTTGCATTTTTATAAAAAGTGGTTGCCGACCAACAAAGATGCTCGGATACTTGAACTTTGCTGTGGAACAGGCAGGCTTACGTTCCCTATTGCAAAAGACGGATATAGCATTTGCGGAGTAGATTACACCCCGTCAATGCTCGAACGGGCAAAGTCGAGAGCTTCAGAAGAAGGATTGAAGATTGATTTTATAGAGGCAGATATTAGAACGCTGAACCTGCAAGAAAAATTTGATTTTGTTTTTATTCCATTTAATTCTATCCACCATTTATACAGAAATGAAGATGTATTCAAGGTTTTAGAATGCATTAGAAATCATCTTAAGGAAGGAGGTTTATTTCTGTTTGATTGCTTTAACCCTAATATTCAGTATATTGTTGAGAATGAAAAAGGACAAAAAGTAATTGCTGAATATACAACGGACGATGGACGTGAAGTATTGATAAAACAAACGATGCGTTATGAGAATGCAACTCAAATAAATCGTATAGAGTGGCACTATTTTATAAACGGAGAGTTTCATTCAATCCAAAATATGGATATGAGATTGTTTTTCCCTCAAGAGTTGGATTCATATCTTGAACAGGCAGGGTTTAATATTATTCATAAGTTTGGAGGTTTTGAGGAAGAAGAATTTAGCGATAAATCGGAAAAACAGGTATACGTTTCAGCGATGGCAAAAGGTATAATTAAAATTAAACCTTATCATGGTCGTATTCCTGCTTGTGGGGTATTTTGTGGAGGATGTCCTACATATATAAGAGAGAAAAGACCCTGTAAAGGAGCTGAACTCAGCAAAGCTCGTTGTGAGAAATGTAAAACATTTCATTTGTGTTGTATAGAAAAAAAAATTAAACACTGTTATCAATGTGATATATTCCCTTGTCTTAAATTCAAGAGTTTTGCAAAACGATGGTTGAAATACGGGCAAAATTTTATCGAGAATCAAAACATTTTAAGGCAAGTTGGTGAGATAGAGTTTCTAAAAATTTATAATAATAAAGTCCATGGGAATTATTGATAAAGAGAAATACATACTTCGCAAGTAAAGTACGGAATAGGATGATGCTATAATCTCGATTTATAAAATAACCGGTTTCTCTATTGAACATTTGAGGCTTTTGAGCTTACAGATGCCTACTGAAAAGGACAACTGAAAGAGATAATACTTTTATTTAAAGATTTATTTCCTTATTTATATAAACGCGATTGAATAATTTATATCTTCGTCTCCAAATCAATTGTTGTTTATTAATGGAAATATTAATTATCATTGGTCTTATCTTATTAAATGGTGTTCTTTCAATGTCCGAAATAGCTTTGGTATCGGCTCGTAAAACGCGTCTCGAGGTTGAAGCCAAGCGTGGTAAAAAATCTGCACAGACAGCCCTGAAGCTGGCTAATGAACCGGATAAGTTCTTGTCTACCATTCAGATTGGTATTACACTGATTGGTATTTTAACCGGTTTGTATTCCGGAGAAGCATTTGCAGGTTCGCTTGCAGAATATGTGCGCCACATACCTCATCTGGAAAATTATGCATTGGTTATTTCTAAAACTACGATTGTCGTGATAGTGACTTATCTGACATTGATTATGGGTGAACTTGTTCCCAAACGTATCGGAATGGGATATGCGGAAAAGGTATCCATGTTGATTGCCAAGCCTATGAATATCCTTTCTATGATAGCATCGCCGTTTGTGTGGCTATTATCCAAAAGTACGGAATTTACAATCAAGATAACAGGTATCGATTCGGTTGAAGAAAATAAAGTAACCGAAGAAGAAATTAAAGCGATTGTAAAAGAAGGTCTTGATGGTGGGGAAGTCCAAGAAGTGGAACAGGATATTGTAGAACGAGTTTTCAATCTGGGCGATCGGAATGTTGGCTCCATCATGACACACCGCAGTGAATTGGTATGGCTGGATACGACAGACAATATCGAGCAAATCCGCGATAAAGTTCAGAAAAACCTATTCAATATTTATCCCGTATCATCCGGTAAATTTGATAATATCAAAGGGGTCGTTTACCTGAAAGATTTGTTCGGCCGTATCGACGAGCCTACTTTTTCATTGGAACAGGCAGTCCATCCTGCGCAGTATTTTCCGGAAAACCTGAGTGTATATAATGCATTGGAACAATTGAAACAAGCTCGTGTTAAATACGGACTTGTGACGGATGAGTTCGGAGGCATACAGGGTATTGTGACTCTAAAAGACATTATGGAAGGTTTAATCGGCCAAGTTCCGGAATTGGGAGAGGAACCGGAGATTGTGAAGCGTGCAGATGATTCCTGGCTGGTAGACGGCCAGTACAACTTCTATGATTTCCTTGAATATTTTGACATGGAGGATCTTTATGCCGAACACGACTATAACACATTGAGCGGTTTAATCCTCGAAATTCTGGAACGTGTACCAAAGACCGGCGAAAAACTTACATGGCTTTCATTCGAGTTTGAAATTGTCGATATGGACGGTGCCCGTATCGACAAAGTGCTCGTTACAAAAGTAGACTAAATATCAGTTAGTCTGTGTAAAACATCCATTTTACCGAATAGAATCAACAAATCACCCTCTTCAATAGTCAAGTCCGGGGTGATTTTGTTGATTACGGTATATTGGGTTTGCTTTATTCCGATCAGATTCCTTTCAATTGTCGGGCGTTCTATTCCTACCAGGCGTACCCCGAAATTTTCTTCCAGTTTAATTATCTGAAGAGTCTGCCCTACAAAAGAAGGAGGAGTTTTTATTTTATAAATATGATGGGTTTCGGTAACCTTATACCAGTCTTTAAATAAATCTCCTAAAAGGGACTGGGAAGCATAAATTGCAGCAAAATTATCCTCGGGTGTGATAATCTCCGTTACACCGATAGAATTGATTACAGCCTCATGAATAGGAGAGATTCCCCGTACAATCAGTTTGTCTACATTCAGATTCTTAAGCAAAGCCACTGTTTGGATAGAAGTTCCGAAATCTTTTCCGAATGTTACGAAAACAGCATCCATTTCATTTAAAGGGAGCGTGTTTAACGCATCACGGTCTGTAGAATCGAGTCCGATTGCTCCGGAAATAGTGCCTTTAACAGCTTCTATTTTATGCGTGTTTATATCAATCCCGATTACTTCATTACCGATCTGAGTCAGATTTTCGGCAATGGCACGTCCTAAATTTCCTAACCCTATTACTAAGTATTTCATATCTAACTATTTTATTACATTAATATATTTTCCTGGGGATATGTGTAATTATTCTTTTTGTATTCCTTATAAAAGCTGATGAAGAAGGTCAGGATACCTATACGTCCTACCAGCATGGAACTGATAATAATAAGTTTTCCCGCCACCGAGAGCATCGGGCTAAAATTCAGGCTTAATCCTACTGTACTTAAGGCAGAGACTGTTTCAAATGTCAGGGTGAATACCGAGGCTCCTTTTTCTGTTATAGACAGAGCCGTAACCGCAGCACCCAACCAGCAAAAATATAAAACGATAATAGCGAAAGCCCTGCGAATGGTTGCAGAAGAAAGTTCACGTTTACGTATCTCTACGTTTTCTTTTCCCCGTGCCATATTATGTGCAGTAAATAAGGCGACACAAACCGTTGTTACTTTCAAACCGCCACCGGTTGACATTGGTGCTGCACCGATAATCATTAAGATAAGTGTCAGCATCAGGGTACTTGTTGCAAGTGTGCTCATATCTGCTACACAAAATCCGGCGGTTCGGGGAGTAACCGCTCCTAAAAAGGCATTAGCCAACTGTTCTCTGAACGGTATGCCTGCAAGGGTATTGTCCATCTCTGAGAAATAATACAGGATTGTTCCTCCGATAACCAATATAAGAGTAGAAATAACGACAATATATGTATTGATATTGATAATACGGGGCATATGGATATAATGCTTCTGGCGTCCTATCAATATTTTGAATCCGTTTATAATCAGATGCCTCAGCAGTTTCAAATAATTGAATACGATCGGGAAACCCAATCCTCCGAATATAATCAGAAGTCCGATCCATACGTGCAGTTTATATTTATGGACAACCAATGGGGCATACATATTTTCACTAAGCGTAGAAATACCCGCGTTACAGAAAGCGGATACAGCATGAAAAATGGCAAAAAAGACATCATCAGCCATAGTCGCTCCAGGAATGCTTCCCTTTATATCCAGGTATATAAGGTAGGCACCTATACCTTCTATAAATAGAGTAACGAACAGGATATTCAGAATCACCTTAAAAAGCCCGTTGGTACGGTCCTCATTCAACATATCTTTTAAAATCAGCTTACTGGAAAAAGACGAATGTCCCATAAAAGACAGTGCAAAAAAACTGGTAAATGTCATTACGCCTATACCACCTATCTGTATCAGGAGCATAATAATAATATGGCCGGTATGTGTGAATGTTGTGGCTACATCTACAGAGGTCAGGCCGGTAACACAGACGGATGTAGTGGAAATGAATAAAGCATCTATAAAATGTATGCCATGTACTGTTGCATTGGGTAGCATTAATAATCCGGAACCAACCAATATGACGAATACAAAGCTTAGCAGAAATAGCATGGAAGGCTTGATATGACTCTGCAAAAGTGTGAATGTTTGCCGTGACAGGTGGATAACACTGAGCAAAAGCAACAGGAAATATACGAATACCGGTTTCGTCAGAAAACCCAGGTAAGGCAGGGATTGGTGAATCGCTTCTTTAAAGAATACCTTTCCGGATAACACGGCAAACAGGAAAAAGTAGATACCAATATCCAAATAAAGCATTTTTTCCTGTACAATTTCTTTAAATTTTACAATGTATCGTATCGTTATTCCCGCGAAAAAGGCTAATAGTATATATACCCTGCTCAGTTCCAGCATATGGGCAGTATGTGGAGAGTATTTAAAACCGAATTGGTAAACCAATAAGAAAAGTGATGCTAGGGATGCCATCAGAATTAAGCCCTCTGCTATCACATTTAACAGTCCTTTTATGCTGGCCCAGTATATCCGGAAGGAAAATTGTAGATGTTTTATGTCCATAATAATATCTTTGTGCGCCAAATCTATAAAATAAAAACTGAATCGGAGAGGAAGAGTTTTAATGTTGCAGATAATATATGTTAAATCATATCATGCGCGAAATCTATTTATTATCATCATGAAAAAAGAAAAAAGTATCTTTGCAGACAATGAATGCTGCCTATTTGTCTGTTTCATAACGATACAGTAAGTTGTGTTCGATAGGTTAAATAAGAATAAACCATAAAGATATGTATTTATTAGGCTGTGATATAGGAAGTTCTTCTGTGAAGGCTTCTATTGTAGACAAAGAGTCCGGATTGACAGTCTCTTCAGATTTCTATCCCAAAGAGGAAGCTCCTATTTATGCACCTCGTACAGGATGGGCAGAACAAAATCCGGAAGATTGGTGGAAATATTTGAAAATAGCAATAAAAGGGGCTATCGCCAAAGCCGGCATTGCCGGTACGGATATAAAAGCTATCGGTATTTCATATCAGATGCATGGGCTTGTACTTGTAAATAAAAAGATGGAAGTATTGCGTCCGTCCATTATTTGGTGCGACAGCCGGGCGGTTCCTTATGGCGAACGTGCATTCAAAATATTAGGTGAAAAAGCATGTCTGAATCATCTGCTAAATTCTCCGGGAAATTTTACAGCATCTAAACTCGCCTGGGTAAAAGAATATGAGCCTGCTATTTATGACACCATCTATAAATTCATGTTACCGGGTGATTTTATCGCCATGAGAATGACAGGAGATATTGTGACAACGGTATCGGGGCTTTCCGAAGGTATTTTCTGGGATTTCCGGAATAATTGTGTTTCGGAAGATTTAATGAATTATTATGGATTCAGTAATGACTTGATTCCTCAGATTAAACCGACTTTTGGTTTGCAGGGTGAATTATTGAATTCGGTTGCTTCCGAACTGGGACTAAAAAAAGGGACTCCGGTTACTTACCGTGCAGGTGACCAGCCGAACAATGCCTTATCCCTGAATGTATTGAAACCTGGTGAGATTGCAGCGACCGGAGGTACTTCCGGAGTAGTGTACGGGGTAAACCGTAAAGTAAATTATGATACGCTTTCACGTGTAAATACTTTTGCACATGTCAACCATTCAGCAGAGCAACCCCGTTTGGGTGTTTTATTGTGTATCAATGGTGTTGGCATCATGAATTCTTGGATGAAACGGACTGTCGGTACGGAAGGCATAACTTATCCGGAATTGAATGAACTGGCCGCTTCCGTACCTATCGGGGCAGAAGGACTTTCTATTCTTCCTTTTGGAAATGGTGCCGAGCGCATGCTTGAAAATAAAGAAATAGGTTGCTCTATACATGGATTGAACTTCAACATTCACAATAAGGCCCATATGGCTCGTGCAACGCAGGAAGGCATCGTATTCTCTTTCAAATATGGAATGGATATTATGAATGAGATGGGAATCGAGATTGATGTAATCCGTGCGGGAAATGCCAATCTTTTCCTAAGTCCTATCTTCCGTGATGCTCTGGCGGGTGTAACCGGAACCGTAATAGAACTTTATGATACTAACGGTGCTGTTGGAGCGGCAAAGGGTGCAGGTATTGGTGCAGGTATCTATAATTCGACGGAAGAAGCTTTTGCTTCATTGAAGAAAATTAATGTAATAGAACCGGATGGTTTGAAAGCAGATAAATATTGTGGTGCTTTTGAAATATGGAAAGAGCGTTTGGAGACAGCTCTTTCTAAATAGTGGGAGGCATAGAACAAGATGAAACCTATACTGAAGAAAATATTGGTTTGGGGGAGAACTATTATTCTCTTTCTATTTACTTCCAGTATACTGGCTGTAGTTGCGTACAAGTTTGTTCCGGTATATTATACACCGCTAATGTTTGTCCGTTTATTCGACCAGTTTCAGGAAGGAAAACCTTTGAAACTGGAACACAAATGGGTCCCTATATCACAAATAGCTCAACCGTTGGTACAGGCTGTCGTAGCTTCGGAAGATAATCTGTTTTTGGACCATAACGGCTTTGATATAGACCAGATACAGAAAGCCAGGAAAGAAGCGGAGAAGGGAAAACGTGTCAGAGGTGCCAGTACCATTTCACAGCAAACAGCTAAAAATGTTTTTCTCTGGCAGGGAAAAAGTTACTTCCGGAAAGCTTTAGAAGCTTATTTTACCCTTTTAATCGAATGGGTTTGGGGAAAAGAACGTATTATGGAGGTCTACCTGAACTCTATCGAAATGGGAGATGGTATCTATGGAGCGGAAGCTGTAGCTAAGGCTCATTTCAATAAACCGGCTTACAAATTAACTGCTGGAGAAGCCGCCCTTATTGCCGCCTCTTTGCCTAATCCCATCCGGTTTAATTCGGGAAAACCATCACCGTATATGTTGAAGAGACAAGGGAAAATACTCTCCCTGATGGGTAAATTAATTAAAATTGAAATGGGATACGGAGCAGGCAATCCGGATCCGGACTCAGATAATGGTAAAATTAAAAAAAGAAAGAAATGGAGAGCAGATTTGAATACTACGATCTCGGACGTATTGATTATGCCGATGCATTAAAGGAGCAAACTACAGCTTTTGATTCTTTGCTCCAAGCGAAGGCTTCCGGAACGCAGGAAATAAACAGGCTGTTTTTCTGTGAGCATAATCCGGTTCTTACCATTGGCAAGAGCGGTAAAGATTCAAATTTGCTGATACCGGAAGATTTATTACGGTTGAAGGGTGTTTCGTTTTATCATATAAATCGGGGAGGAGATATTACTTATCATGGACCGGGGCAGATTACCGGTTATCCGATTTTCGATATAGAATGCTGGAACTTTGGGTTGAAGCAATATATTCATCAGTTGGAAGAAACGATTATTCGTTTTCTTGCTCTTTATAGCATTAAGGGGGAACGATTGGATGGCGCAACCGGAGTGTGGATCGATCCGCAGGTTCAAGGTAGGGCCCGTAAAGTTTGTGCGATAGGAGTAAAGAGTAGCCGTTTTGTCACCATGCATGGCTTTGCTTTGAATATAAATACGGATTTGAGTTATTTTAGCCTGATTAATCCTTGTGGCTTTATAGACAAGGGGGTTACTTCCCTGGAAAAAGAGTTAGGCAGAAAAGTCGATTTTGAGATGGCAAAAGCCCAGCTTCATGCCATTTTTAAAGAAATGTTTCCCTAATGAGTTTACCTGTCCATTTTGCTCCTTTGCAAGGGTATACGGACCGGGTGTACAGGTGCGTTCATGCTAAAGTTTTTGGTGGAATAGATACGTATTATACCCCTTTCATACGTTTTGAAAAAGAGGGTTTCCGGAGCAAAGATCTGAAAGATATTGAGCCGGAAGAAAATGTGGCGATTCCTGTCGTTCCTCAGTTGATAGCAGCAACACCCAATGAATTCAGGAGTATTGCAACCCTTTTTATTGAAAAAGGGTACAGATGTGCAGACATTAATTTAGGATGCCCGTTCCCCATGCAGGTACGCCTTCATCGTGGAGCAGGGATGCTGCCTTATAGCGATGAAATCGCTTGTTTACTGGATACAATCCATGAATTTCCCCAATTGGCATTTTCTTTAAAAATGCGTTTAGGATGGAATTGTGAGACGGATGTTTTTCGTTTGTTGCCTTTGTTAAAGGAATATCCATTGACACATATAACATTACATCCCCGCATAGGTACACAACAATATAAAGGGAATGTGGATTTAGATAGTTTTTCTCTCTTTTATGAGACATGTCCTGTGCCGTTGTTCTATAATGGAGATCTTTATTCTTTGATCGATTTCCATTCTATAACGGAACGTTTTCCCCGATTGGCAGGACTGATGTCCGGTCGTGGTTTGCTGGCAAAACCTTGGTTGGCTATGGAGTATAGTTCCGGTCAAACCCTGTCTACCGGAGAGAAAAAAGAAAGACTCCGGGAGTTTCATACATTATTACAGGAAGGGTATAGTATCCGTCTGGAAGGAGGGGAACACCAGGTCCTTTCCAAAATGAAAACGGTATGGGATTATCTGTTGCCGGAGGCAGAAAAGAAGCTTCGCAAAAAAGTAGTTAAGAGTTCTTCTTTGCAGGTTTACAATAGGGCTGTTAGTGATTTGCTGGACTCACTTTAATACTGTCTGCTTTCTGTGTGGGAACAGTATCTTTGGCTACCGGTTTTGAAGGTAGTAGCCGGAAAGGTCTTTTTCTACGACGGAATATATCAGACAATGTGGTAAAATCTTTCTTATACATAATACCAACTCCCTGGGTTGTTTGGGCTTGTTTCAAGTATTTATACAGGTCATTGGCATGATTATAGGCTTTCAGGCGTATATCTCCGCTTCTGGTCAGTTTATATTCCAAATCAAACTCTCCGATAAAAGCATTTTTCTGGTTTACATTATTCTTATAACCGAAATTACCATTGAAGAGTAAACGGTTATCGAGCAATTGACTGGATAATAACATTTCGACTTCCGTATCTTCAATACCATTCTGGCTGGTTCGTATGTTTGTACCGATCTGAACTTTATCAGTAAGGCTGTTTAATATATTGGATATTTGTGATGATATGGCAGAAGATGCCACTGCACTGAAATCATTTGAACGATAGGGATTAACCGTATAATCCGGCGTATAGAATTTGTTAAGGACCAAAAGGTATACTATCTGGCGTGTCATCATATCTTCCGTATCCACCAGACTTCTTACCTGTCTTTCCAATTCTTCATTCGAACCTGGGAGTTCCAGATCGAAAGCGATATTTGGAGAACGCAGCATTCCGTCCAACTTCAGCACACAGTTCACCGGAATATTTTTTCTTCCGCTCTCTGTTGCCAAACTTGCATCCAGATCCTGGATATTTGCTGTCAGGTTATAAATGGCATTCACATTCATACTGGCATTCAGCGGATCGCCACGGAAACTGATGCTACTGCCATCCCTTATCTTAAAATCTTTTCGAATTAATTGCTGGAGGCTGAAATTATAGGTTCCGTTCACAATACCAACATTTCCATACATGCGCAGGTCACTCTTGGTTCCATATTGAATTTGTAAGCTTCCGCTACAGTTACCGGATATTTTGTCGCCAGCAATGGGATCTATCAATAATGAAATATTGGCTTCGGGAGTAATATCCAGCAAGAAATTCATCCGGAGTTCCGCTCCTTCGTCTTCTTTATTGCTATTCAATAACAGAGTCTTTTTAATAGAATCCCTGCTCATCACTTTAGATTGTTCGGCAAACTCTTTCTGATTAATAAAGGTGATGAAGTCATAGTCGGCAGCAGAAGAATTATTCATAAAATCAAGATTGATGTTCGTTTTGGGTTCATTCCGCATGTTTACATCCAGATTTATCACTTGGTCGTTTCCTTTTATGGAAGCTGTTCCTGTTCCAAATACAGTTCCGAATAAAAGCGGGTTGATTTTCTTTGTAACATCAAATACCAACATATTATGTGTCTGGACATTGACCGCAAAGGTGATGTCCTTGAAGTGTTTGTAATTAACCGCCAGGTTTACTTTGCCTGAATTTCCGAATTTGTCATGTACAACCAGATTATGAGCCGTAATCCCTTGCTTGGTAAGATGGAGGGAATCGGAAAATGTGTAATAAGTATTCAGGAATTCTATACCTAATCCACCATCCTGAACAAAAGCATCTCCTTCTACATTCAAGGCACTGAAAGGTCCGTGCAGATGTATGTCGCCGTATCCCCGGCCCTGTATATTTTTTGCCACAGTTCCGACAAAAGGTTGCAGGAATGCAATATTGATATCATTTGCTCCGAAATAGAGGGAGAGTCCGGCATTTTTTCCGACAGGATATACATAACCGCTGACGTCGGTCCAGGTTGTATCATTTTTGTAAATGCTGCCCAGCATCATGATACCTTTTTGGGCATCATCCCATTCGCTGAATAGATTTAGCCGCCCAAGCGGTACTTGGTTGAAAGAAAAGTTTTGTATTTCCAGATCTGTGTTTAACATCCGGCTTTGGTATAAATCCGTTATGTGGAATGTACCTGTGGCTTTTCCTCCGAATTGGAGAACCGGAATGTTCAATATGTTGAAAATATAGCTTAACTCTACTTTTTTCAGATCCAGAAGAAGAGTATCAGCCGGATCTTTCGATACAAATCCGTTTAATTGAAGCGATTCGGTATCATTGGAAACAGAGAAATTGTGAATCCCGACTCTTCCCTGAGATACTTCAATGTTTGCCGGGGTAATATGCCAAAGGGAATCGTTCAGAATCAAAGAGCTTTTGTTTAATGTAATATCCGTACGAAGCACAGAATCTTTTTCCATGCCTTCTTTAGAGAAAATAGCAGATGCAGATAAGTCAGCTTTAAACAACCGCTGTTTATTGTTGGCCCATCCTATCAGGGCATTTACACAGTTGTTTTGTGCATCTACTTTCAGATCCAGATAATTCTTAAGTCCGGAAGGGCTATAATTAGTTGCTTTCAGAGCCAGGTTTGCTTTGTTTTCCAAATTATCGCATGTCAGATATCCGGATTCGAATCTGGATGCCCCGATATTGAATTTAGGTAAGTAAACTTCAATTCGGAAACGGTCATACTGGTTGTTATAATGTCCGGTTATACGTCCTTGATTCACCATTGTGAAAGGTAAATGAAGGGTAGAGGAGATGGCTTCCGTATTTTCGATTGTCAGCAACATCGTAAAATTATTATCCATTACATTCTGTTGCTGTTTTTTCTTTTTGGTGTTGACAAGTGCCGGAATATATTTTTCAAATGTGTTCATGAGACTGGGAGCAATAGTCGTAAAAGAATATGCACCGGCTATGTCTCCATTTATAATATCGGAAGTAATGGTAAGGCGGCGATCCAGCGAATGTCCGTTCGCATTAATGAGAAGCTGTTTTAAAAAGAAGCTATGTGGGGCAGTGATAAAAGAAAGGCTGTCCAAACGAATATTACCTTCCAGATTATCGATATTGTTGCCGGTGAAATCGGCATTCAGTGAGAATGATATATCCGGTTCCTGATACTTATCGGTAAGATTGAGACTATCCGGGCGGAAGTGTTCTACACGGGAGGTGAAGTTGAATTCGGAATTTTTTCCTTGTGTATTAAACAACCCTTCAGCATAAAGTTTTCCGTTCGGGTCGTTCACCTGAACTGTTCCGTTAAAACTGTTCTTTTTAAAGTTTCCGGATAATTTTATGTCTTTGTATTTATACTTTTTAAATTCAATATCGTTGATATTTGCATTGATATTTCCAGAGAAAGAACCTCCTGTCTGTTTACGTGCGTCAATGCTTAAATCCAACTGCGCAGTTCCATACGGATTTCCTTCGTCAAACAGTTCGTCGATATGCAAGACGGATGTAGATAAATGTCCTTTCAGATAGGCCGCGACACCTTTATCTTTATTTTTTCCGAATATCAAGTCTGTTTGTATGGAACCGATGGCTGAAGAAAATTTACCGAAAGCAACCAGGTTGTCAAAGAATCCGGATATTTCGCCAGTGAAGTTTACAGTACCCAGTTTTACAATAGGAGCAGGCAAGACTACCGGTTTTTCACTAAAGTTATTAGCCAGACCCGAAATACCTTCTGTCGTGATGTACATCTTATTTACCTGTCCGAACAGATAGGCACTGCTCGGGTGGGTAATGTTTTTCATATCCATCTTTCCGATAAATAGCATTTTATCACTGTATTTAAGTATCAGTTGGGATAGTTTGATGTTATTGATATAGCCGGAAACCGCAGCAGATAATTCAATCGTATCATTGAAATTCTGAAAAGCCGGAACAAATGCAGATAAATCTTTCAGGCATATTTGCGAAGGGGCGATATCCAATATAATCGGGGCATGTTCCAACAAATCCGCAACATCCTTTGTGTCCTTCATATTGATACTTGCCTGTTTTATTTTCAAATCTGTTTCCGGTAAACGGACTTCAAATTTATTAATAACAGCACTATCCCTGTTTCCTATAAGATTAAGTGATAATTTGTTCAGAGAGAACCCGGAAGTTTCGTCCAGACTCAGTTTCCTTATATCGGCATTCAGGCTGTCTTTATTGAATGCTTTTATTGATATTTTTGCACTTAAATTCTTGACATCAATATGTTTGCCGTTAAATTTCCCCGGAGTCTGTTTCTCGCTTTCTATATCAAAGCGGAAGTTGCCTCTTCTTATCAGGATGGAATTAAAACGTAAGTCGATGTTGGGTTTTTGCTTGGTGGTATCTTTACTGGCAAAAGCATCCAGCACGAATTGCAGGTTTAATTTGCTGTCTGGCGTTTTTTTGTTCAGGTTGACAGAAAAGCCAAACAGACGGACTGTTGAAAATACAATTTTGCCATCTATCAAGGGTAATAGTTCGAAGCCGGCAGCCACACGGTTTGCTTCAAATAGGGTTTTGCCTTCCTGATCTTCCAGATATAAATTCTCCAGCACCAAATGGTTAAACCACTCGATGTCGACATTCCCCACTTTTACCGGTACCCCCAGATAGTCTGTCAGTTCTTTAGTAGCAACATCTGCGACCTTTTGCTGTATGTATGGAATTTGCAGCAAAACAAATGGAATTGCATAAAAGATCCACAGTAGAGTAAGCAGAGTAACTATTATGTATTTTAATCCTTTGATATCTTTACTATATTTAAGCACAAAACTACAACAATATCCCGATAGATTTCGTTAATTTGCACAAAAATTCAGATGCCTGAAACAGGCATTTGCATAAAAACAAATAAAGATATGAGTGTAACAATATTAGGAATTGAATCATCTTGCGATGATACATCTTCTTCCGTGATACGCGATGGCGTGATGCTATCGAATGTGATTGCCAGCCAAGCTGTCCATGAAGCATATGGGGGCGTGGTCCCGGAGCTTGCATCCCGTGCACATCAACAGAACATTATACCGGTTGTAGCAGAAGCGATCAAGCGTGCAGGTATCGATAAATCTGAATTAAGTGCTGTTGCATTTACCCGTGGTCCGGGTTTAATGGGGTCATTATTGGTAGGAACCTCTTTCGCAAAAGGATTGGCTACATCATTAGATATTCCGATGATTGAAATCAATCATTTACAGGCACATGTGCTGGCCCATTTTATTAAGGAAACTCCCGAAGATGATCATGCACCTTCATTTCCATTTCTTTGCCTGCTGGTATCCGGAGGGAACTCCCAGATAATAAAAGTAAATGCATATAATGATATGGAAGTAATCGGGCAGACCATAGACGATGCTGCAGGCGAAGCTTTCGATAAATGTGCGAAAGTAATGGGACTGGGATATCCTGGCGGACCGGTTGTAAACCGTCTGGCGAATGAGGGAAATCCGAAAGCCTTTGCCTTCAGTAAGCCGCATATTCCCGGCTACGATTATAGTTTCAGTGGATTAAAGACCTCTTTCCTGTATACTTTACGTGACAAATTGAAGGAAGATCCCGATTTCATCGAAAAAAATAAACAGGATTTGTGTGCCTCGCTACAGGCAACCGTAATCGATATTCTGATGGATAAGCTCCGTAAAGCAACTAAAGACCTGAACATTAAAGAAGTGGCTGTGGCTGGTGGTGTTTCTGCCAATTCCGGTCTTCGGGACGCATTTCTGGATCATGCAAAACGCTATGGCTGGAAAGTCCATATCCCTAAATTCTCATTCACTACGGATAATGCGGCAATGGTTGCTATTACCGGTTATTATAAGTATTTGGATAAGGATTTCTGCCCAATGGATGCAACCCCATTCTCAAGAGTCGTAATCTGATAACTCATATGACAAATATAGGTATACAGGTAGGTGATATTTTACGTTCCCGGCATTTAATACTGGGAACAGCCGAAAGTTGTACGGGAGGACGTATAGCCAATATTATCACACAAGTCCCGGGATGTTCCGATTATTTTGCCGGAGGTGTCGTTTCTTATAGCAATGAAGTCAAACATAACATATTAGGTGTTTTAAAAGAAAGCCTTGTTCAATATGGGGCTGTGAGCCAACCTGTGGTAGAGCAGATGGCATTGGGTGCAATACGGATACTTGGTTGTAATTGCTCTGTTGCAACTTCAGGAATTGCCGGACCGGGTGGAGGGACACCGGATAAACCGGTGGGTACGGTATGGATTGCTGCCGCTCTGAATGAGAAGGTGGTTTCCTCTTGTTTTCATTTTGGTACGGAACGAAGTGATAATATTGAAAAGGCTGCCCATACTGCATTGGAAATGTTATTGCGGTTAATAGAAAAGTAATATTGCTAAGCCATATTAATCCCCTTATTTTATCATCTTTTGAGGACTAAAATAAGGGGATTTTTTGATCTCTTTAGTGACTAATTTATATCCTTTCACGTTAGCGCATGGGAGTATGCAGGATTTCCCGGACCTTTTTTTCTACAATTGTTGCTTGTTGTTGCATACCAAGGTCGGAAGGATGTACATAATCAACCCAGGCATCCGGAGATAAGTTTAATTCTTCATGGGATAGATAATATAAATCTTTTATGCCTTCAGCCTGTAAAGTGCCGAATGCATCCCGGGAACCTTTATTCAATCGTGTATATGTTTCATAAAAACCGGAATCTGTCAAAGCATTGCTATATCCGGCATGTTCCACCAGTAAGATAGGAGCAGCATGTTTTTCCCGTAATTGTTTAACTGCTCCGATAATAAGCTCTTTTGCTTCAGCCTCCGTTTTATTCGTTAAGTTTGGAAGGCAGTTCAAAATGAAAAGACAGGCATCCTGTTCGCTTATAAAATTCAGAACCTCTTTTTCAAGTCGTCCGTTTCCCGAAAATCCCAGGTTTATAACCGGAAAATCCAGTGAACGTTGCAAAATGTTACTCCATGCCATTGCCGGGCGAGAGGCACAGGCTCCTTGTGCAATTGATGTTCCGTACAATACAATAGGCTTTTCTGCTGATTTGGGAATAAAGTTTAGTTCGCAATTCTGGGGAATCCCTATTTCCATCCATTTCACACTATTGTACAGCGGAAGATAAACCCGATATTCAAATTCATGGCCATGATATGTTTCTTTGTTCAAATTGCCATAAGCATATTGAATTGTATCGTTAAAAGAATAATTTCCAAAACAGAACTGCCATTCGCCATCACTATTCATACGGTACATATCAATACCGGAGACTCCGGTCGAAGGCATGTGTGGCATGTTAAACGGGCCAGTTACGGCATAACGTATTTTTATTTCGGGAGCATTACTATAAAAGCAGATGGCAAGTCCGGCCGAATTACGGGATAAATACCATACTGCATCCCGGACTTTTTCTTTAGCCCGGTCAGGAAGCCGTACATAAGTTTTCCCTATTTCATCTGTGAATCCCTGATTTTGTATTACAGGAAAACCGGTATCCATGGGATTATACCATTTCAGTTGAGCTTTCGATGAAACAAACAGGCAGCAACAGAAAAGTAAGCAAATAAGTTTTCTCATAAATTGTAATTTAATGTTGAATATTCATCCTTGAATTAACAAAGATAAAAAAATCCCGGTTTTCCTAAAAAAAGAACCCCAGAATTCCGGGGTTCTCTAAGCTGTTTCTGTTTCTCACGAAGCTATCAGCCTGCTAAACTTGATAAAATTGTTATTCATTGGCATTCTTTTTAATAGTGTACCTATGATAAAAAGAATTAGTATCCAGGTTATAGATAAGAGCCGTTTTACATCTCGACTTCGTTTATGTCACAAAAGTAATAGATGTTTTGAATTCGGATAAGAAAAATGCTATTATCTTCGCGACAACCAGTTGTTGATTATCAATTAGTTAGTAGGTGTATTGTAGGACAATAGCTTAATGGGTTTTGTTTGTAATACATTGGTTTATAGTTGTTTAATCTCCTTTTGTAAGAAATGTAAGTAAATCGACATTTTCACCGCTTATTCCCAGTCTCAGGCGTACTCTTTGCCTGCGTTTGTTTACAGAATCCGGCATAATATGCAATAAAATAGCTTCACTATTCGTGTCAAGACCGAAAACAGACAGATAACAATAACGTAATTCCGAGCCACTGACTCCCGCATCGAACAGTTTTAGCTCCAATGCCGGATAGATTTCATTAACTTTAGCTATGATTAGTTTCCAGTCTTTTTCGGAAAGGGGGGACTTGTCTGCACCAGCTATCACTTTACTTGATAATTTCATTACTTTTTTAGCAATGGAAGAAGACATTAATAACTCTCGTTGGTGAGTATAAATCTTATTTTTAAGACTATCCAGTTCCTGATTCTTTTGATTATATAATTCTTCCAATATCTGTCTGGACCCTATGCGGGAAATAAATATTTCATTCTCCGATAACTTGGAAGATAAATCATTCAACTCATCTTGTTTTATCTTTAAACTATCCTGTAATCCGGACAATACGATATTTTTCCTATCTATATCCATACGTTGGTTATATATCTTCTTATTACTCCGGTTTAGTTTCATTTGGTAAATCAGGAATATGCAAAGACCAATAAATACAGAAAGCAACAGCAAAATGAAAAAACGTTGTTTTTCAACATGCAAATTGACATTTTCCAAAGATATTTTCAGAAAATCGTATTGTTTCTCAACTTTATGCAGGTTCATCTCGTCATGTGAAATATGGATAGAATCTGCAACCGTATGATATTTTTCCAGATATTGCAATGCTCTATCTACTCTTCCTTCCGCTTTTTCAACCTTGTAAAAATTGTAAAGGATATCCGGTGGTATGGTATTGTCACCTATAATTTGTTTTACGGCTCTCAGACAATCGTGTGCCTCAGTAAATTTTTTTTCTTCTACATAAATTTCAATAAGTTCCGAATAAGCGGGAATATCTTTGGACTTGGACAGGCCTATCGCTTCTTGCAGGTATTTTTTTGCGGAACTGTTTTCTCCAAGCCTGCTGTACATGGCACCTAAACTGTATGCAATAGCTGCCCTGTCGGTAGAATCGCCTTTTAAAGAGATTATTTTGCTTGCTTCCTGCAAATAAGGTTTAGCCCTCAGACTTGAATCTGCTAAGATATACATATGTGCCATATCCCTTAATGCGAAAGCGTAGTTGTATTCATTTTTTGCAATCTTATAATATTCTGCAGCTTCTTTGTACTTATTTTTCGCTAATAGATATTGTTCGTCCAATGCATACAAGTTTCCGATATAATTATAGATATTTCCAACTTCATCATAATCTTCTGCATCTATAGCTGTTTTTAATGCTGCCAAGTAAGCACGCATTGCCTTTTCATACTCTTTATCTTCGACATAAGAGCGACCTAAATACAGACCGATCCGGGCTTGTTCTTTCACGTTTCCTTGTGACTGGTAATAACTTTGAGCTCTGGATAATTGTTGTACATAAGGCATTTCGGTATATAATATATCTGCTACTTTACCATATAACATACACCAACGCGCCAGCAACTCATCATTTAGATTATCCGGAATAAGAATACTATCCAATAATAGGTAAGCACTATCCGGATTTGTATCCATCAGTATTTCTGCACGGTTTATTAAGTTTTTGGCTTCCTGCTCATTCCTGCATTCGGTTAAAGATATTATTAATAGGAGCAAAAGAAGATACATTAGTTTCATTTCTAATTGTAAATTAGGGTTATGACGCGAAGATACTGAAAAGGTCTGTAAAATAAAAGATTCGTTCCAGGTAAACATGATTCTTATCATATATGCCCTTTTATATAAATTCTGTATATTTGCCATGTTTAGTTTAACTTTAAAATCATGAAACCATGAAAGTAAAGACTTTTCTTGTATGCCTGTTCTTGGGCAGTTTACCTATGATGGCGCAAAAAAGCTATCTTTTGCAATCACCGGACGGAAAATTAAAAGCTACAGTTTCTGTAGGTGATGATGTTCAGTTTTCATTAAATCATGAAGGAACGGAAGTACTGGCTCCTTCACCAATTTCGATGACTTTGCAAGAAGGAAAGGTGTTGGGGGAAACGCCTAAAGTATTGAAAGTCGTGAAAGCTTCCGTTAAAAAAGAAATTCCTTCTCCTGTTTACAAAAAGTCCGTAGTTTCGGATATTTACAATGAGATGCGAATTTCATTTAAAGGGAATTATGGTCTGGATTTCCGCTTGTATGATGACGGGCTTGCTTATCGTTTTGTAACCCAAATGAAGAATGGTATTGTGGTAACGGATGAAAAAGCAGAATATAACTTTTCTTCCGATCATAAAACATTTGCACCTTATGTGAACAGTAAGGCTGAGACGTTTGAGAAACAATACAGTAACTCTTTCGAGCAGCTTTATGTAAATGAAGCTATCACCCGATTAAACAGTAAAAGGCTACTTATTCTCCCTTTGCTTGTAGAATTGAATGACGGAAAGAAGTTATGTATTACGGAATCTGATTTGGAGGATTATCCGGGGATGTTCCTGAATAATTTGACAGACAAACCTTCTTTTAAAGCGGTTCATGCCCCTTATCCTAAAACAGAAGTGCAAGGCGGACATAACCAATTGCAAATGCTGGTAACCGAGCGGGAAAACTATATTGCAAAAACAAAAGGAAGCCGTACTTTCCCCTGGCGTATATTTGTTGTTTCTGAAAATGATAAGGAATTGGCAAACAATGATATGGTATATCGTTTGGCTTCACCATCCCGCGTTCCGGATGTCTCATGGATTAAACCCGGAAAAGTGGCATGGGACTGGTGGAATGACTGGAATATCTATGGTGTTGATTTCCGTGCTGGTATTAATAATGATACCTATAAATATTATATAGATTTTGCGTCCGAGCATGGCATTGAGTATGTAATCCTTGATGAAGGATGGGCTGTTAACCTGGCTGCCGATTTGATGCAGATTATTCCGGAAATTAATATCCCGGAACTGGTGGAATATGGCAAAGCCAGAAATGTTGGTATTATCCTGTGGGCGGGTTACCATGCTTTTGACCGCGATATGGAGAAAGTGGTAAAGCACTATGCTGACATGGGGGTTAAAGGATTTAAAGTTGATTTCATGGACCGTGACGACCAGAAGATAATGGATTTTCTATATCGGGGAGCAAAAATATGTGCCAAATATAAAATGATGGTCGATTATCATGGAATTTGCAAGCCTACAGGTTTGGCACGAACCTATCCGAACGTGGTTAATTACGAAGGTGTATACGGTCTGGAAAACATGAAGTGGGCTCCCGAGACTACAGATTTGGTGACTTATGACGTTACAATACCTTTTATCCGTATGGTTGCAGGCCCGATGGATTATACACAAGGTGCGATGCGTAATGCTATCCGTAAGAATTATCATCCTGTCTATACCGAACCGATGAGTCAAGGAACTCGTTGTCGTCAGTTAGCTACTTATGTTATTTTTGAATCTCCGCTTAATATGATGTGCGATAATCCATCTAATTATGCAAGGGAAAAAGAATGTACCGGTTTTATTTCAGCGATTCCTACTGTATGGAATAAGACTATTGCTTTGGACGGAAAAGTTTCCGAATATATTGCAATGGCGCGTCAACACGGAGATAGCTGGTATGTCGGTGCATTGACCAACTGGACTCCACGCGAAATGGAACTGGATCTTTCATTCTTAGGCTCCGGCGATTATAAAATGGAACTGTTTAAAGACGGTATCAATGCAGACCGTGCTGCATGTGATTATAAAAAAGAAGTTATATCTGTTCCTGCCAGTCGTAAACTCGTTATCAAAATGGCTCCTGGCGGAGGATTTGCAGCACGCATTTATAAATAAAATTATAATTCTCTATAACTTCTTACGAGCCTGTCTAACAATAAAAGGTTAGATGGGCTTTTTGTATCTCATTTTTATCTTGTGGCCTTATTCGTTCATAGTTATGATTTCCCTAATTCATAGTTATGATTTCGAAAAAACATAGTTATGAATTAGAAAAAGATGTTTTTATATTTTGCTTGCAGGAGGGTTCCTGTTCCTTCTATTTATTATTTTGCCTTCCCATTTTTAATTTGTATACTTGTAGCAGAATAATTTTAAACAAACAGACCTATGTCAGTAAAAGCGTATATTGAATCGAACAAAGAACGTTTTATTGAAGAATTATTTTCTTTGATACGTATTCCTTCTGTAAGTGCCAAGCAAGAACATAAACCGGATATGACAACTTGTGCTCAACGATGGACGGAGTTATTATTGTTATCCGGTGCCGATAAAGCTGTTGTTATGCCAACAGAGGGAAATCCTGTGGTATATGGTGAAAAAATAATATCTCCGGATGCTCCGACAGTTCTGGTTTATGCCCATTATGACGTAATGCCTCCCGAACCTTTGGAGCTTTGGAAAAGTCAACCTTTCGAACCTGAAATTCGTGACGGACGTATCTGGGCACGTGGTGCCGATGATGATAAAGGACAAGCAATGATGCAGGTAAAAGGCTTTGAAACAGCTATTAAACAAGATTTGCTAAAGTGTAATGTCAAGTTCATTTTTGAAGGAGAGGAAGAGATTGGTTCCCCCAGTCTCGAGGCTTTTTGCCGTACCCATAAAGAATTATTGAAAGCAGATGTAATTCTTGTTTCCGATACCAGTATGGTAAGTGCGGAAACACCTTCGCTAACAACCGGCTTACGTGGGCTTGCTTATTGGGAAATAGAAGTGACCGGCCCGAACAGGGACTTGCATTCCGGACATTTTGGCGGGGCAGTAGCCAATCCGATAAATGTACTCTGTAAATTGATTGCCGATGTAATCGATGCCGACGGGCGCATCACGATTCCCGGTTTTTATGACGATGTGGAAAACGTTTCTCAGGCCGAACGTGAAATGATTGCCCAAATACCTTTCGACGAAGCGAAATATAAGGCAGCTATAGGTGTGGATGAATTGGCTGGTGAGAAAGGTTACTCCACTCTCGAGCGGAACAGTTGCCGTCCCTCTTTCGATGTTTGCGGAGTCTGGGGCGGATATATAGAAGAAGGTAGTAAAACAGTTTTACCGTCTAAAGCATACGCCAAAGTTTCCTGCCGTTTGGTACCTCATCAGAACCATTCGAAAATATCCCGTTTGTTTGAAGAATATATGATGCGCGTAGCACCTGCTTCCGTTAAAGTAAAGGTGACTCCTAAACATGGGGGAGAAGGATATGTTTGTCCGATAGATATGCCGGCTTACAAAGCAGCGGAAGAAGCAGTCGGTGTTGCATTCGGGAAGAAGCCCTTAGCTGTTCGCCGTGGCGGAAGTATTCCTATTATTTCGACTTTCGAACAAGTTTTAGGCATAAAAACCGTGTTGATGGGTTTCGGGCTTGAACAAAATGCCATCCATTCGCCCAATGAAAGTTGTACGCTCGATTTCTTCTATAAAGGAATAGAATCGGTTGTCGAATTTTACAGACGCTTCAGTTGATATATGAATAATGAAATAATAGCTCGTGCTCTTGCCAATACCGGTATTGAAGCACTGAATGAGATGCAGCAGGCTGTACTTGCTGCCGGGACTTCGAAAGACATGGTTTTACTGAGTCCGACAGGTTCCGGCAAGACGTTGGCATTCCTGCTGCCGCTTCTTACGACCTTAACGGGTGAAGATAAAAAGATACAAGCTCTTATAATTGCTCCATCAAGAGAACTGGCTTTACAGATAGAGACTGTATTCCGTTCGTTAGGAGCAGGGCATAAGGTTAGTTGCTGCTATGGAGGCCATCCGATCCGTACGGAAAAGAAGAATCTGGAACATCCGCCTACGATATTGATAGGAACTCCCGGACGTATTGTAGACCATATGGAACGAAACACCATCAATCTCGATACTGTCCGTACTTTGATTATGGATGAGTTCGATAAATCCCTTGAACTGGGCTTCCTGAAAGAGATAAAGGAGATACTTTCGCATTTGCCGGGAGTACGCCGCAGGGTACTGACATCAGCAACGGAAGCAGTTGAGATACCTTCGTTTACAGGGATAACTTCTCCGGTGCGTCTTTCTTTCCTGAAAGAGGTAAAAGAACCGAAAAGATTGACTGTACGGATTGTGAAATCTCCGGTAAAAGATAAGTTGGAAACGCTTTATAAATTGCTGGGAGAGCTGAAAGGTGCTTCTGCCTTGATATTTTGTAATTACCGCGAAACGGTGGAAAGAGTAAGCAATTATCTGACTGAAATGGAGGTGGATAATGAATGTTTCCATGGCGGAATGGAACAGCCGGAGCGTGAACGTGTCTTGTCTTACTTCCGGAATGGCAGTGCTACCGTATTTATATCGACAGACCTTGCCTCCCGTGGATTGGATATTCCGGAAGTACAGAATGTAATCCACTATCATCTTCCTGTAAGCGAAGAGGCTTATATCCACCGGAATGGACGCACGGCTCGTATGAACGGAACGGGAAATGCCTATTTGATACTGAACGACGCAGAAACCATACCGGAATATATACAGCGTGAGCCGGAAGAATTTTTTTTGCCTGAAACAGCAAAAGTGCCTTTACGTTCCGAATGGGTTACATTGACTGTCAACCGGGGAAAACGGGATAAGTTAAGCAAGAAAGATGTTGTAGGTTTTCTGTTGCAAAAAGGGGAACTGGAGAAAGATGATTTAGGTATGGTGGAAGTGAAAGAGAGTTGCTCTTTTGCGGCAGTGAAACGGGGTAAGTTATCCGGATTGCTGAAACGTATACGTGATGAGAAAATAAAAAATATGAAGGCTAAGTTCTTATGAGCATATTGATAAAAGAAGTCCTTTTAGATGGGGCGGTTTCCGATATTTATATAAAAGATAATCGGATTACACAGATAGGAACCGGTTTGAATATATCGGCGGACCAGAAAATCGAAGGAAAAGGGAAAGCGGCTATCCCCGGTTTTGTAAATGCACATACGCATGCGGCAATGACTTTGTTCCGCGGTTTTGGGGATGATATGCCGTTGATGCCCTGGTTGGAAGAAAAAATCTGGCCAAATGAAGCTAAACTGACTTATGAAGATATTTATTGGGGTGCGAAATTAGCTTGCCTTGAAATGATAAAGAGCGGGACTACCACATTCTTCGATATGTATCATAAGTTTCATGCCACTGCTGAAGCGGTGGAAGAAATGGGATTACGCGGATTGATTGCAGGGGTTTGCTTTGACCATTTCGTGCCCGAACAGACAGAAAAAAATAAGCAATATAACCTGAAGTTGATGACGGAGACGGACAGGTATAGTTCCCGGATACAATATGCAATGGGGCCTCATGCCATTTATACTGTCTCTGGAAAGTTGCTTCAATGGGCACATAATATTTCTGCAGAACGGAATATTCCGGTTCATTTGCATCTGGCGGAAACAGAAACAGAAGTACATAACAGTCTGAAAAATTTCGGGATGACTCCCGTTCGTTATCTGAACAGTTTAGGGGTCTTATCTCCCCATTTGATTCTTGCCCATGCCCTGTATGTGGATGATGAAGAGATACAAATGCTTGCCGACCATGATGTAAAAGTTGTGCATAATCCGGCATCCAATATGAAACTGGCATCCGGAGGACGTTTTAAATTCTGTGAAATGAAGGATGCAGGTATCCGGGTTGCATTGGGAACCGACGGATGTTCATCTTCCAATAATCTGGATATGGTGGAAACTATGAAGTTGGCCTCTCTGTTGGGAAAAGTGTGGAGAAAAAATCCGGAAGTGATGCCGGCGAATACCATTTTCCATGCTGCAACAGAGGAAGGTGCAAATGCCATCGGCCTGAATGCCGGACGGATTGCAGAAGGATATCTGGCAGATCTTTCTTTGGTTAATCTCCATACTCCGGCATTTACTCCTAATCACAACTTTATTTCCAATCTTGTTTATGCCGCTAATGGCAGTTGCATAGACACGGTTATCTGTGATGGGAAAATTCTTATGCAGGGACAGAAAGTACCGGGTGAGGATGAAATTATGGAAAAAACAGCCGAAATTGCCTATAATTTAATACAACGAAAATAAGAAAAGATGGACGCAAATGAAATGAATAAGAGATACCGGAAAGCTGCCGATTATCTGAATACCCGTATTTCCGGACAGCCGGAAACAGCGATTATTCTGGGAAGTGGTCTGGGTTCGTTGGCCGATGAGATTGAAGATACTACAATTATCCCTTATAGTGAGATTCCTCACTTTATGCATTCTACTGCCATTGGTCATAAAGGCAACCTGATTTATGGCAAATTGGGAGGGAAGCAGGTGCTTGCCATGCAGGGACGTTTCCATTATTATGAAGGGTATTCCATGCAGGAAGTTACTTTCCCGGTGCGTGTGATGAAATTGCTGGGTATTAAAAACCTGTTGGTTTCAAATGCTGCAGGTGGGATTAATAATACTTTTAAGGTTGGCGACCTGATGATTATATGCGACCATATCAATATGATGCCTAATCCGCTGATAGGTCCGAATAATGATTCGTTTGGCGTCCGTTTCCCGGATATGACAAGGGCATACGACAGAGAATTTATCCGTTGTGTCGAGGAGATAGCGGATAAATATAACATCCCGTTGAAAAAAGGTGTTTATGTAGGCCTTACGGGACCTTCTTTCGAGACGCCTTCCGAATATGCTTTTTATGGCAGAGGGGGAGGCGATGCCATCGGAATGAGTACAGTGCCGGAAGTGATTGTGGCACGTCATGCAGGTTTGCGTGTATTCGGAATGTCTGTCATAACAAATGAGGGATACCATTTTGCTGATGATTTTGTAAATGATGGGGAGGATGTAATTGTTGCTGCAAACCGGGCAGCCTCTGTTATGAGTCTTCTTTTTAGTGAATTGATAGCCAAAATGTGAATTTTATAGATAATATCAAGTTTCTGGTTTAAAACAAGATATGCTTTTAAACGGAGAAGCTTGGGAAAATAAGGGTGTAAAAAAAGGCTTTTGAGTTTTGGAAAAATGAAAAATACCTATATCTTTGCACCCGTTATCGCGGAAGTAGCTCAGTTGGTAGAGCATAACCTTGCCAAGGTTAGGGTCGCGGGTTCGAGTCCCGTCTTCCGCTCTCTCAGATAACAAAGGCGATATGAGATCGCTTTTTTCATGTAATGACAAGCCCAGGTGGCGGAATTGGTAGACGCGCTCGTTTCAGGTGCGAGTGGTTAATAGCCGTGCAGGTTCGAGTCCTGTTCTGGGCACCATCTGCGCAGGTGGTGGAATTGGTAGACACGCTACTTTGAGGGGGTAGTGCCGGTTACGGCGTGTGAGTTCAAGTCTCATCCTGCGTACTTTGTTTTTTATAATTATAAGTTATCCATTTAATTAGTTAAGAGTACTTCAAAAAAGTACATGATTTGACTAATTATATGGATAATTTTTTATTAGCCTCTAACTCATTCGCGATTGTGGCGATGTTTTTGTTTTACTTGTAGGTGGTTTTATTTGTTTATCCTTTGTTTTTTCTATACCTTTCAAGCTTTGAATATCAATATGAAGAAACAAAACTATTATGCAAAAAATTAGTCGAATTAAATGCGAAAATGCAACTGATTCTGTACAAGAGTTTCGCATCTTATGGGATGGTGGAAAAACAGATTGGTCAGAGCATTATTCAAATTCCCAGTCAAGAACTATTGATCTAGTCAATTATAATATACCTGAAGGAAATATTGTTTGGATAGAAGTTCATGTCATGAATGGCATGAATGGAAAAATAAAAGAATCTATAGAGCATGTCTTGTATTGTAGCAATGTCCCTTCTGTAGCGGCTTATCGTACAACAGGAACAGCATTGTCTTTCAATGTGGAATTTTTAAGAGAACAAATAAATATTCCAATCTCTAATGCCGGGCTTTGCCTGTTTAGTCCGTATTTCTCAGAGTTATTTGCTGAGCTCAATTATTTAGACAAAGACAAGAGATTCTTTAAAAACACTGCATTCCAAATTCGTGCCGTATTCCTGCTACAATATCTAATCAACCTTGAAGAAAAGAGATATCAAAAAACAGAACTGGCGTTTAACTGTTTGCTTATTGGCTTACCGAGTCATATCCCATTACCAGAACAGTTTAATTTGACCGAAAAGGAAAAGGTAACAGCTAGAAATCTGTTCAATAAAGTTAGAACAAGTTGGAAGAAAATAGATACTATTTCTATGAGAGATTTTCAAGAAAAATTCATTTTTCGTAAAGGTCAGTTAAAAATGCAGGAAATGAATTGGGAACTGACCATAGATGATCAGATGTATGACATAATGCTTGATACCATCCCGCAGTCTTTCAAAAAGATACGTTTCCCATGGCTGGAAAAATATATACAAGTGTTTTGGCATAGAAGAAAAGAGGATAATACATTCACAAAAGATTTTTGGAAATACTTGGCATGGTTTGCTATTATAGTTATTTTAATACTTATCTTACCTTTTCTATTTACCAGTCCAGGTAGTGAACGTTTAAATTTCAGAGAAACAGGGCAAATAGGTGATACTATTGGAGGTATTGTAGGACCATTTGTCGCTATAGCAGCAGCTCTACTTACATTTTTTGCTTTTTGGGTACAATATAAAGCAAATATGCAACAGAGAAATGATATTCGAATTGAACGTTTTGAAAATAAATTTTTCAATTATATTCAATTACTAAATAATCAAATTTCGGATAGCTACATACCTAATGTTGGGAATAATAAACAAAGTTATCATTATATGTTTTATGAATTCAAATCTATTTGCTATTATTTACAGACTCAACAATATCTTCTGGATATTGGATGTACTCCAAATACTCAACAAAAATCAAAAGCTGAAATATTTAAATGTGCTTATATTATGTTTATAAATGGAGGAAGTCTTTCAGCAACAGATCGTATCACCGAAGAATGTAATTGCTATAGCATGGAAGAACTAAAACTTATAAATAATTTTTTTCATAAATTCAATGAACAAAAAGGTAAAAACAACCATAACCTATTAAATAATAAAAAATTACCACTATTTCTCCATTGGCTATATGAAAATACTTCTCAAAAGAGCAATAATCGTTTGGATAAAAATGGTAGTGTGCAATATCTTCGAGATTACAAAACGGAAGATATACAGCTATTTGATGGACATCGATTGAGATTGATACCATTTTATAGAAGTATCTGTATAATTATTAAATATTTGCACGAAGAGATTTATTCACATGATTCTTGGGAAAACCATTCACCTGATCACACATTCGAATTTTATATCAATCTTTTATGTTCTCAGCTATCAGAACATCAAATAGGATTATTAAAAATCATATATAAATATAGTAACAATTCATCCCATATATATTTTACGGAGAATGATGGCGTAAAAAACTTTTTTAGTCATTACATAAACGAATATCTTCGGGTTAGTACTATGGACTGCGATAAATGGAATTTTAAATAATATTAAGTTGGAACATAAATTGACTATTTAACATGGAGGAAAACATATTTTTAATATTTTTCCTCCATGTTAAATGTAAAGATGTTAATCTTTTCAAGATTACAGCATTTTCGCTTATATTTATTTTTTTCAAAGGAAAAAAATTATTGATTTATAAGCGGCTCCTTGTTTGCTGTTATTTTACTATGAAATTTTCACCCTGAAATATCTATTGATACTTTATTAAAACAAAGCTGTAAAAGCTATTACTTTGTATTCAATTGGGATAGTAATCTTTTTCCTGGTTTAAATTTGACACTGAATCGGGGAGCTATCATACAAGTATCGCCAGTTTTAGGATTACGTCCTAAACGTTCAGTCTGGCCCCATAAAGAAAAAACACCAAAATCTTTTAAAGTAAGACAGTTATCTTCTTTCAATATACCTGCTAATTCTTCTTGAAATGCTTTCACGAAAGTAGCAGCTTCTTGAGGGGTTATCGACATTCGTTTAGCAAGTCTGTTGGATAAACCTTTTTTGTTCATGATATTAATCTTAATTCTGATTTTTACAAGAACAAAGGAAACATATTTAACCTGTAAAGGTTCATTGGAATCTTCTATGATTATAAAAAATAATACTTTTAATTATAAAAAATAATATTATCCAACTAAAAATCAAGATGATATGATTGCATACAACAAGAGCACCTTTGATATAAAAAATAGTTTTGAAATCTATTAAAAATAATTTTAAACAGTTGATATATAATTTATTTTAGTTCCTCTTGAGCACGTTTAAATTCAAAAGGAGTCATACCTGTTTTTTTCTTAAAAAGATTATGAAACGTAGGCATGCTGTTGAAACCCGAATCTTCAGCGATGGCTTTGATTGTGTAGTTCGGATGTTTCTTTAATAGCAGAATAGCATATTTTAATCTCAAATTATTGATATATCCGTTGAGATTAGTGCCTGTGTTTTCTTTTATCATCCGGGCAAAGTGAGCATTGTTCAAACGTACCATTCTTGATAAATCATCTCTTGACAACTCGGGAGATAGATACAATTTGTCGCGAATAATAATACTATTTAATCTCTCGAAAATTAATTTGTTTTCTGCCCGTTCTTCAGCCGTACTTTCTTCATCCGTGGAATCCATATTGTCTGATGATGAATTTGCTTCGGAAAGAGATTCATCGTACATTTTATCGTAGCCTTCTTTTGTGGAAATCTGTTCGTTGATATGTTGTGTTAAAATCTTATTCTTATATTTGATAATACGGTTATGTTTCCATAATCTCCATAAAAAGATTGTTGTCAGAAACATAATACAGATAAAGAATAGGAGGGAGATATTTCTAATTTTTAACTGGAAAGCTTGTTGAGCTATATATTCATCTTTTTCATTAGCTTTGTAAACGGCATCTAATTCCAATGCTGCATTTTGTTTTTCCCTGGCATTAACGCTGTCTGTTATTGCAATAATCGATTCACGTAATCTTGCAATGTTTTCATAATCATTCAGCCCTTTATATGCCTTTATCTCATTTTGTAAGATACTTCTGTATTGATAATTGAGGGTATCTTGTTTCTGTAAAATCCGCTTAAAACCGTTGCAAATATCAATTACTTCATGATATTGTTTCTTAAACAGGAGATAGGGAACTGCGTCATATCTCCCGTCAGGGGTCGATGCTGCGTGGGTTGACCGGTATTGTCTGAAAGACTCTTCAGCCTGTGCATATTGTCCTTCCATATAATAAGCGTATACCAGTTTGGAATATAAATAAGCATATTGCTGGTCTATATATCCTTCTCGTATGCCTGGCATATCTTTCATTTTATCTATAAGCTTTTTACGCTCTAATCCAATAAACTGTACTTCCTTGTACTTTGCATCGTCAATCAGATATCCCATTTTCAAGCCGTAAAAATAAGATAGCATTCTCATTGCCAGCAAATCATCTGCCTTTTGTAAAAGCTTAATCGCTTCGTTGAAATATTCATAACTTTCTTCTTTAAAAGACAAGAACCGTTTATTTTCCCCAATACAGAAAAGCAGCTTGCTTTTAGCTTTTACATCGTCCATTTCTTGAGCCAGCGTTATACCTTGAATGGCATATCTCATACTTTCTTTATATTGGCTCAACAAATGTGACAACTCAGCTAAAGCTATCGTTGTTTCTAATAAAAGCGGAGGATTTTCTTGAGATACGGAATCAAGGATATATGACTTTCTGGCTTCATTAAAAGCTGCTTTCCACATATTCATGCTTCTATAAGCAGAACTCCGCAAGGAATGGAGAATGTTAGGAGGAATTGTTTCTCCTGTTTCTGCTTCATTTAATAGTTGTAATGCACGCTGGGGCTTGGATATGTATATACTTGAGATATACTCCGCCGTGTGTAAAGAATCAATTTTATTATTTTCTGCAATCATCATTTGGCTGTGCGTGAATAAGAAGAGGCAGAGCCATAAAGGTAAATGTAAAAAATTCATTGTGGGTATATTCTATAAACAATCACTCAAAATTAGGGCATATCTTGGAAAAAGTCAAATAAACAAGAAATAAAATGAAAATTGCTCAACTATTGGTAACTATCCCTATATTTGAACATAAAAATTAAAAAAGATGAGCAGAACAGAAATATTAGAGCAAATACAGCAGAATGTTAAGAAGTTATCGGATGTCAATCTCCCTGAATATCAATATATACCTTTACATCAGAAACCATCTCCTTCGATTACTTCATTAAAGGAGATTATACGGCTGTTGCGGATGGTAATTTTCCCCGGTTTCTTTGGAGACGAGCAGGAGGCTCATGCTGAGTCTATACAATATTACATGGGTGTATATCTTGAACAAATATATGATTTATTGCAGGAGCAGATATACAATGGACTTTGTTTTGAAGTAGAACAGTGTTGCGATTCAAAAAGCCGTGCTGCAGAAATAGCAATAGCTTTTGTTAATCAAATTCCTCATATCAAGCATCTGTTATCGACAGATGTCAAAGCAATTCTGGATGGCGACCCGGCTGCAAAAAGTCCCAGTGAAATTATATTTTGTTATCCTGCGCTTCATGCTCTTTTACATCAGCGTGCGGCCCACGAATTATTGAAACTGGGCGTTCCGGTTATCCCCCGTATTATTACGGAAATGGCACACTCGGAAACAGGAATAGACATTCATCCGGGGGCACAAATCGGGGAATATTTTAGTATAGACCATGGAACCGGGGTAGTTATCGGACAGACTGCAATTATAGGAAACCATGTACGCTTGTATCAGGGTGTGACCTTGGGTGCAAAAAGTTTTACTCTCGATGAAAAGGGGCTTCCTGTAGATGTTCCGCGACATCCAATCATAGAAGATAATGTGACTATTTATTCAAATACTTCCGTTTTGGGACGAATTACTATCGGGGAGAACTCCATTATCGGAGGAAATATATGGTTGACTCATAGTGTGCCTCCAAATTCGAAGGTCTTGCAAACCCGGGCTTGGGAAGACTAAATAAACGAATATTAGAATTCTATCTCTTATTTTTTGGTAGAAGGATTTGTTGTATTCAAGCATAAATATGTAAGTTTGTGACCATTATATATACAATTTCATATGCCTTAAAAAATTAGAAACCATGAATAAAGTAAAGACACTCGATGATTTACGCAAGATGCGCGATTCATTACGTACCACTCTTGATATAAGAGAGAAAAGCAATAATCCTGATCAAATGGTTCAAATAAAAGTCTCTATGGCAACGTGCGGTATTGCTGCCGGGGCCAAAGAAATTATGAACTATTTCATAGAAGCATTGGATCGTGAGAAAATAGACGCATTGGTTACTCAAACCGGTTGCATGGGTTTTTGTTATGCAGAACCGACGATAGAAGTAACAGTGCCAGGAAAAGAACCTGTTGTGTTCGGCCATGTAAAAAAAGAAAAGGTTGATGAAATCATCAAAGTATATATTAAAACCGGAGTCTTAATAGACGATATTATTCCTATTACATATAATACTGTTAAATCTGAATAACTTATTTAATACCAGAATAACAAATGGCATATTATAGTAGTTACATCCTGGTGTGCGGAGGTACAGGTTGCCGTGCATCACAAAGTGAACTTATACTTGAAAATTTGAAAGAGGCTGTAAAGCAAAAAGGCTTGGACAATACTGTTCAGGTTATTCGTACAGGTTGTTTCGGTTTTTGCGAAAAAGGACCAGTCGTTAAAATAATCCCAGATAATACATTCTATGTACAGGTAACTCCCGAAGATGCAGAAGAGATTGTACAGGAACATTTAGTGAAGGGACGTAAAGTGGAACGTTTGCTTTATGTAAATCCTAAAACAAATGAACAGGTACCTGATTCCAAGCATATCGATTTTTATAAAAAACAATTACGAATAGCTCTCCGCAATTGTGGCTTTATTAATCCTGAAAATATAAACGAATATATAGCCCGCGATGGTTATGTAGCGTTAGGTAAGGCTTTGACGGAAATGACTCCGGAATCAGTAATCAAAGAAATTATGGATTCCGGATTGCGTGGAAGAGGAGGGGGTGGGTTCCCTACTGGTCTGAAATGGCAGATTACCCGCAAGGTACAAGCTCCTCAGAAGTATGTGGTATGTAATGCTGACGAAGGTGATCCCGGTGCATTTATGGACCGCTCTATTTTGGAGGGAGATCCTCACACGATAGTAGAAGCAATGGCGATTAATGGTTATTGTACAGGGGCAACCAAAGGACTGGTATATATCCGTGCCGAGTATCCGTTAGCAGTGGAACGACTGAAAATAGCAATTAGCCAGGCAAAGGAATATGGTTTGTTAGGTGATAATATTTTCGGAACAGACTTTTCTTTTGATATTGAAATACGTTATGGTGCCGGAGCTTTTGTTTGTGGCGAGGAGACTGCTTTAATTCATAGTATGGAAGGTCTGCGCGGTGAAGCGACTGTAAAGCCTCCATTCCCAAGTGAACATGGATATAAAGGATGTCCCACTAACGTGAACAATGTAGAAACGTACGCGAATGTTCCTGTTATTTTATTGAAGGGAGCAAAGTGGTTCAGTCGTATCGGTACGGAAAAAAGTAAAGGGACTAAAGTGTTCGCTTTGGCAGGAAAAGTAAATAACGTCGGATTAATAGAGGTTCCGATGGGTACAACGCTTCGTGAGGTTATTTTCGGCATAGGCGGAGGTATTAAAGACGGAAAGAGGTTCAAAGCTGTGCAGACAGGTGGTCCTTCCGGTGGTTGCCTGACGGAAAAGCATCTGGACTTGCCGATTGATTATGATAATCTGTTGGCTGCAGGTTCGATGATGGGTTCCGGAGGTATGATTGTAATGGATGAAGATGATTGTATGGTTGCCGTATCCAAATTTTATTTGGATTTCACGGTGGAAGAATCATGTGGAAAATGTGCGCCTTGCCGTATAGGAAATAAAAGGCTGTATGAGATACTGCAGAAAATCACTTCCGGAAAAGGAACGATAGAAGATTTGGAGCGTTTGCGCAATTTGGCAAAAGTAATAAAAGATACGGCTTTGTGCGGATTAGGACAGACATCTCCGAATCCGGTACTTTCCACTATGGATAACTTTTATGATGAATATCTGGCACATGTAACCGAACAAACCTGTCCGGCGCATCAATGCCGCGATTTGACCCAATATTTTATTAATCCGGAGAAATGTATGGGATGTACGTTATGTGCCCGTGTGTGTCCGGTTAATGCAATAACAGGAAGCAGGAAAGTTCCTCATGTGATTGATCCGCATTTATGTATTCGTTGTGGTTCTTGTATCGAAAAATGTAAGTTCGGTGCAGTCTATGTTCGTTAAATCTATACAATTCCCAGCAATTAAAAATGGAAACAGTTAAATTAATAATAGATAAAAGACCGGTTGAAGTGCCTAAAGGTACGACAATCCTGGATGCAGCTAAAGGAATGGGGGTACGTATCCCGACACTTTGCTACATGAAACTGGAAGATTTGCATTATGAAAATAACCCGGGTGCCTGCCGTATCTGTGTGGTTGAAGTGGAAGGAAGACGTAATCTTGCCCCAGCTTGTAAGACGGAATGCACGGAAGGTATGATTGTAAATACGCATACTCCTCGTGTTATGAATGCACGAAAAACAGTGATGGAGCTTATTCTGTCTAACCATCCGGCTGAATGTTTGACTTGTAGTAGCAACGGATATTGTGAATTGCAGAATATCGCTCATGACTTGGGTATTCGCGAAATACGCTATAAGGGAGAAATGTCTACTTTTACAATAGACAAGTCTCCTTCTATTATTCGGAATATGAATAAATGTATCATGTGTCGCCGTTGTGAAACGATGTGCAATGAAATTCAGACAGTTGGTGCATTAACAGCGGTTAACCGTGGTTTTGGCGCTGCTGTGTCTACTGCATTTGAACGTGACATAGCAGGTAGTACTTGTTCTTATTGCGGACAGTGTGTGTCTGTCTGCCCAGTAAATGCATTAAGCGGCCGTAATACGCAACAGCCTGTATTGGATGCCTTGGCTGATCCGGATAAAATAGTGATTGCACAAACAGCCCCGGCCGTACGAACTTCATTAGGACGAGATTTTGGCTACGAACCGGGAACATTGGTAACTGGTAAAATGGTCTCAGCTCTTCGTCAATTAGGTTTTGATTATGTGTTTGATACGGATTTTGCAGCCGACCTTACTATTATGGAGGAAGGTACTGAACTGTTGCAACGCATCAGCAAATATCTGAATGGTGATGGAGAAGTAAAAATCCCTTTAATGACCAGTTGCTGTCCGGGGTGGGTAAGTTTTGTAGAGCAACATTTTCCTGAATTGCGTGAGCATTTGTCTACAGCAAAAAGTCCGCAACAAATGTTTGGGGCCATTGCAAAAAGCTATTTTGCAGAGAAATTAGGAGTAAGCCGCGATAAATTGGTAGTGGTATCGATTATGCCTTGTCTGGCTAAGAAATATGAAGCAAGCCGTCCTGAATTTTCTGTGAATGGTAATCCGGACGTCGATATATCCATATATACTCGTGAGTTGGCACGCTTGATTCGTTATGCCAACATTAACTTCAATGAACTTCCGGATAGTGATTTTGACCATCCGTTAGGAGAGTCTACTGGTGCAGGTGTGATATTCGGAACAACTGGTGGTGTAATAGAAGCAGCTTGTCGTACAGCTTACGAAGTATTTACAAAGAAAGCTTTACCCAAAGTCGAATTTGAAGAATTGCGTGGCTTACAAGGTATCCGTAGTGCGACAATAGATTTTGATGGTGTTCCTGTTAAAATCGGTATCGCTCATGGTTTAGGTAATGCCCGTAAACTGATAGAAGAAGTGAAAAACGGAACATCTCCATATCATGCGATAGAAATTATGGCATGTCCCGGAGGATGTATAGGAGGAGGAGGGCAACCTTTCCATTTGGGACGTATGGATGTATTACGGAAGAGAGCTGCAGCTTTATACAAAGAAGATGAAAATAAAAAGCTGCGGAAAAGCCATGAAAATGTGTATGTTCAAAAACTCTATGCAGAATATCTCGGGGAACCATGTGGACCCCGTGCACATCATTTATTACATACCCATTATTTCGACCGTAAAGAGGCTGTCAATATGTTTATTCAAGACAATCAGGAAAAATAATTATGGAGAAAATACATTTACCACAAAATAAGGTTCAGGAGTTATTAGCTGTATGTGCCCAACATAATAATGATCCGGGAGAATTGATAAATATATTGCATGCAGCACAAGGAATATTTGGTTATTTGCCACGTGAGGTGCAGGAAATCGTAGCAGCGGATTTACATATACCGGTTTCACGGGTATATGGTGTAGTTACTTTTTATTCGTTCTTTACAATGACACCGAAAGGTAAATATCCGATTTCCGTATGTATGGGAACTGCTTGTTATGTCAGAGGTGCCGAAAAAGTACTTGAAGAGTTCCAGAGGCAATTAGATATAAAAATTGGAGAAACTACACCAGACGGATTATTTTCGCTTGATTGTCTGCGATGTGTCGGAGCTTGTGGATTAGCACCAGTTGTTACCATTGGAGGAAAAGTCTATGGAAGATTGACTCCAGAAAAAGTCCGGGATATATTATCTGAATATTATATGGAAGGTCAATAAAAGATACGACTTGTGAGCCAGATATCTCTTTTAGAATACCTGGCTCATATATATAAAATATTCAAGTATAGACAGGCCTATTTGATTGTATAGAATAAAAGCATAATTACGATTATGTTTAATAGTATTCTAAGAAGATTATAAAAGCTCTCCCTTTGAAAGAAATAAAAAAACGGAAGTAAGAAATTCTTACTTCCGTTTTTTTAGAATAATCAAATATTTATTCTTCTGCACTATTGTTCATTTCAGCTTCGATTGCTTCCAGTTCCGGTCCCATGTTCAAGTTGTAATAAATACCTCTCAATGCAATCATGTATTCCTTTACTGTAGGTTTAGCATCATGAGCTTGTTTGAAATATGGCAGGGCTTGCTTGAATAAATTCTTAGCAACTTCCAATTCTTCCTGATATTTCTTAGTATCGTTGATTGTATTAGCTTCACCCAATTTATTTACACCCTGATTATAGTATACACGGCCTAAGCTTGATAAAGCTTCAATCAAATTCGGATCTATTTCCAATGCTTTTTTAAAGTTCTTTTCAGCATTGTCATAATCTTTCAAACCAGTTTCGTAAACACGGCCTATTACATTATAAAGATTTGCATCATTAGGATTCTTCTGGATAGCTGTATTTAATGATTCCAAAGCTTTTTCATTTCTGTTTGAATAAATGTAAATATTTATTAAACTATTCAGATAATAAGCTGAATCAGGGAAAATAGCCATACCCTCTTCCAAAGTTTTTTCCAAATTCACAGAGTCTTTAGCTTGATCGTATTCATAACACAGATACTGATAAACATCATTTTGACGGTATCCGGTGTTTTTAGCACGTTCCAAAGCTGCAATAGCTGTCTTAGAATCACCAAGCTGAGTAGCAGCAACAGCAGCATAGAACTGAACAGTCATGAATGTAGAGTCCTTTTCTGCTGTTTTTGTTCCAGCAAACATAGGCAGATTAGCAATATCTACATACTGATTGAAAAATTCGTAAGCTTTCTTATAATCTCTCTGATCGAAATAATAAGCACCACCATTAAACAAATAGATATGGTTTGCGCTTAGGATACTCTTAATATCTTTTGAGTATTTAGGTTTAATTTTACCTTTTTCGTTAGGCTGCTGATCCAGTTCATAAGCTTTTTCGAAATAAGGAAGAATGCCATATAATGCTTCATACATAACAGGCTCATTGGGTTGCTGTCCTAGGATCTGCTTTGTTCTTTCTGCATTAAATTGCTGATCTTCAATAACACCTGCTACATACCATGTTTTAGGGTCATTTTTTGTTTCCGGATTTTCCAGTGCACCTTTAATTAAGGTTCTGGCTTCGCCAAAATCAGCTTTATCGCTTTTTGCGATACTTTGTGCTTCATTTACAGCTTTTTTCTGTGCAAAAGAAGCAGATGATGCTGCAACACATAATGCAACTGTCAATAATACTCGTTTCATTGTGATAGTGATTTGAGATTAATATTTCTAATTGTTTAAACTTATTCTTTTGTTATTTCTTCAGAATCTTCAGAGTTATCATCCTCCTCGTTGACAACATCTGTTACATCATCCAAACCGGTATTTCCTATAATATGTTCATTTCCCTGATTTTCTTCCCGTAACTCTTGAACTTCAAGTTCAGCTTTCATTTCAACATTTTCCTCTTCTGTTTCAGACATAACTTTACATACGGAAGCTATTTCATCGTTACGTTTTTCGAGATTAATCAGACGTACTCCTTGAGTGGCACGACCTATTACATTCAAGTCCTTAACTTTCATACGGATAGTGATACCTGATTTATTTATAATCATAATATCATTTTCTTCCGAAACGTTCTTGATAGCCACTAATTTACCTGTCTTTTCTGTAATATTAATAGTTTTTACTCCCTTACCTCCGCGATTCGTGATGCGGTAATCATCAATATTAGAGCGTTTACCATAACCTTGCTCAGATACAACAAGTACAGTTTCTTTATCTTTTTCTTTATCCTTGATGCATATCATTCCTACAACTTCATCGTTCGGATCTTCATCAAGAGTCATACCCCGAACTCCGGAAGCGGTACGGCCCATCATACGGACTGCACTTTCATGGAAACGGATCGCACGGCCATTACGGTTTGCTATCAGCACTTCGCTGTTGCCATTTGTCATACATACTTCAATCAAACCATCGTCTTCACGTAAAGTAATAGCGTTTACTCCATTTTGACGAGGACGTGAATATGCTTCAAGCAATGTTTTCTTGATAACACCTTTCTTTGTACAGAATAACAGGTAGTGTGAATTAATGAAATCAGTATCGGTTGTTAATTTCTTCACACGTATGAATGCATTAACCTTATCATCCGGTTCTATGTTCAACAGATTCTGGATTGCCCTGCCTTTTGCGTTCTTCGCTCCTTCCGGTATTTCGAAAACCTTCAACCAATAACATTTTCCTTTAGCGGTGAATATCAACAATGTTGCATGCATGGATGCAGGATAAATATATTCTACGAAATCTTCATCACGTGTTTCAGAGCCCTTAGCTCCTACTCCTCCGCGGCCTTGCGCACGGAACTCACTCAATGGAGTACGTTTGATATATCCCATATGAGAAATGGTAATAATCATTTCGTCGTCCGCATAGAAATCTTCCGGATTCAATTCTTCTGAAGCATAAACAATATCTGTTTTACGCTCATCTCCAAATTTATCTTTTATTTCCAAAAGTTCATCTTTGATGACCTGCATACAGAGATCATCATTTTCAAGAATCCCCTTCAAATAAGCAATTAATTTTTCGATTTCTTCATATTCGGCACGCAATTTATCCTGTTCCAGTCCGGTTAATTGGCGAAGGCGCATTTCTACAATGGCACGAGACTGAATTTCTGAAAGAGAGAAACGCTCCATCAGACGCTCAATAGCTTCATTCGGACTTTTAGACGATTTAATAATTGCGATTACTTCATCGATATTATCGGATGCGATAATCAAACCTTCTAAAATATGAGCACGTTCTTCAGCTTTGCGCAATTCAAATTTAGTACGGCGGATTACCACTTCATGGCGATGGTCTACAAACGCTTTGATAATGTCTTTAAGATTAAGCAACTTAGGACGTCCGTTAACCAGTGCAATATTATTTACACTGAAAGAAGACTGTAAAGCAGTCAACTTATAAAGTTTATTCAGAACGACACTGGAATTTGCATCTCTTTTTACATCCACCACAATACGCATACCGCTGCGGTCGGACTCATCATTTACATTGGAAATACCGTCGATACGTTTCTCATTAACCAGTTCGGCTATGTTTTTAATCAACTCAGCCTTATTAACAAGGTAAGGTATTTCTGTAATGATTATTTTTTCATGATTATTTTCGACTTCTATTTCTGCCTTACCGCGCAGGATGATACGTCCCCTACCCGTTTCGAAAGCATCTTTTACCCCGGCATATCCGTAGATTGTGGCGCCTGTAGGGAAATCCGGAGCTTTAATATACTCCATCAAGCCTTCTACTTCAATATCACCACGGGCATCAATATAAGCTATACAGCCATCCAAAACCTCAGTAAGGTTATGAGTTGGCATGTTTGTAGCCATACCTACGGCAATACCGGAACCGCCATTCACCAGCAAGTTTGGAATACGGGTAGGTAATACGGTCGGTTCTTTCAGCGTATCATCAAAGTTCAACTGGAAGTCTACCGTATCTTTATCGATATCCCGGAGCATTTCTTCCGCAACCTTGCTTAATCTTGCTTCCGTATAACGCATAGCAGCAGGGCTGTCACCATCTACAGAACCGAAGTTTCCTTGTCCATCGACCAACGTATAACGCATAGACCAGGTCTGTGCCATACGAACCATCGCAAAATAGACGGAAGAGTCGCCATGCGGATGATATTTACCTAAAACTTCACCAACAATTCTTGCAGATTTTTTATAAGGTTTGTCGGATGTATTTCCCAATTCGTTCATTCCAAATAAAATACGACGATGAACGGGTTTGAAACCATCCCTAACATCCGGAAGGGCACGCGAAACGATTACAGACATTGAATAGTCAATGTATGCAGATTTCATTTCCTCCTCGATGTTAATCTTAATAATTCTGTCTTGATCAACCATTTAGTTTTATATTTATTACACTCAATATCTCATCTTTTAAAAAGTGCACTAAGGTAAGGGTTTTCCGTTTATCACGAAAGTTTTTGAGCTGAAATTTTAACCCTTCGGGCTTTTACGTTTTTATTAAGGAATAATGGCACGGAATTTGTTTATATAATACAGAGAGTTTATTATTTTTGCATTGTCACAGTACATTATTATAAATATGAAAAATAACTATTCAAAGAGATTAATGGACGTCATTGAATATAGCCGTGAGGAAGCAGCAAGGCTTCAAAACAGTTATATAGGACCGGAACACTTAATGCTTGCGATTATTCGTGAAAGTGAAGGCAAGGCCGTACAGGCACTGCGTGATCTGAATATAGACGAATGGGATATAAAAAAGAAAATTGAACAAGAAATTAAGAATACATTCGACGCTGAGTCTCCTGTCCAGCATGAGATTGCCATAAGTAAAACGACAGAACGCGTACTCCGCATGAGTATGCTGGAATCACGTTTATTCAAAAAAGAAGAAACCGGAACGGAACATCTCCTCCTTGCTATTCTGAAAGAAGAATATAACGTGGCTGCCAAAGTATTAAATAATTCAGGTATCAGTTACCGCGACGTATATAATTACCTGGTAAGTGGAACAGGTTTGAACCGAATCGAAGAATTTAGCGAAGCCGAAGAAATAAGTGACGGATATACCGATGACGACGAGGATGAAGATGAAGAATTCTCCTCCCGTAAGGACTCTCCCCGCTCCTCTTCCGGCAGTGCTCAACCCAAATCTTCGAATGATACTCCCGTATTGGATAATTTCGGAACGGATATGACCCGTGCTGCCGCCGAGAATCGTTTAGACCCGATTGTAGGACGTGAAAAGGAAATAGAACGTTTGGCTCAAATCCTGAGTCGTCGTAAAAAGAACAATCCTGTATTAATAGGTGAACCGGGTGTTGGTAAATCTGCTATAGTAGAAGGTCTGGCATTACGTATCATCCAGCGTAAAGTATCACGCGTATTGTTTGATAAACGTGTTATCAGTCTGGATATGGCATCTATTGTTGCCGGCACAAAATACCGCGGACAGTTTGAAGAACGTATTAAGGCTATACTGAATGAATTGTCCAAGAACCCGAACATTATCCTCTTCATTGACGAAATCCATACAATTGTCGGGGCAGGTTCGGCTTCAGGTTCAATGGATGCAGCCAATATGTTAAAGCCGGCTTTAGCCCGTGGAGAAATACAATGTATCGGTGCGACAACACTTGATGAATATCGCAAAAACATCGAGAAAGACGGTGCTTTGGAACGCCGTTTCCAGAAAGTGATCGTAGACCCGACCACAGCCGAGGAGACATTGCAGATACTGAAGAATATTAAGGAACGGTATGAAGAGCATCACAACGTAATTTATACGGAAGATGCATTAAAAGCTTGTGTCAAATTGACAGAACGTTATATCAGTGACCGTAACTTCCCTGATAAAGCGATAGATGCTTTGGATGAAGCCGGTTCCCGCGTACATATATCTAATATTACCGTGCCGAAAAGTATAGAAGAACTGGAAGCAAAGATTGAAGCGACAAAGACAGAAAAACTTGCTGCCGTAAAATCACAGAACTTTGAACTTGCAGCCAGCTTCCGTGATAAGGAACGTCAGTATCTGTTGCAATTGGAAGCAGCTAAAACCAAATGGGAACAGGAATTACAAGAGCATCGTGAAACGGTGGACGAAGATAAAGTGGCCGAAGTTGTTGCAATGATGTCCGGAGTACCGGTACAGCGTATAGCAAAAGCAGAGAACCAAAAGTTACTTGAAATGGGTGAAAACCTGAAAAAGAAAGTCGTTGGCCAGGATGATGCCGTACAAAAAATTGTCAAAGCTATCCAGCGAAACCGTGTAGGTTTGAAAGATCCGAATAAGCCGATTGGTACATTCATGTTCCTGGGTCCGACAGGCGTCGGTAAAACTCACCTTGCCAAGAAACTGGCTGAGTACCTGTTTGATTCTGCAGATGCTTTAGTTCGTATAGATATGAGTGAATATCTTGAAAAATTCGCCGTATCCAGACTTATCGGAGCACCTCCGGGATATGTAGGTTATGAAGAAGGTGGACAGCTGACAGAGAAAGTGCGTCGTAAACCTTATTCTGTAGTCTTGCTGGACGAAATAGAAAAGGCACACCCTGATGTATTTAATTTGTTGTTGCAGGTATTGGACGAAGGTCGTTTGACTGATAGCTTGGGCAGACAAATCGACTTCAAGAATACAATTCTGATTATGACATCCAATATTGGTACACGGCAGTTGAAAGATTTCGGCCGTGGTATTGGCTTCAGTTCACAGGCTGCCGGCGAACCGGATAAAGATTTTTCACGCAGTGTAATTCAGAAGGCATTGAATAAAGCTTTCGCTCCTGAATTCCTGAACCGTGTAGATGATATCATCATGTTCGACCAGCTTGACAAGGAAGCTATTCATAAGATTATCGATATCGAACTGGAAGGCTTATACAAACGTGTTGCTGTTTTGGGATATTCATTGGAACTTACAGATGCGGCAAAAGACTTTGTAGCAAGCAAAGGCTATGATGTTCAGTTTGGAGCTCGTCCTCTGAAACGTGCTATCCAGAAATATCTGGAAGACGAAATGGCAGAAATGATTATTCGTGCTTCTGTAGGAGAAGGAGACATAATTGTTGTCGACTTTGATAAAGAAAAGCAGGAAATCATTACCCAGGTAAAAAAGAGTGAAAAGGAAAATAAAGTTGCAAATTCATAATCCGATAGGATTAAAATAAGATGGGGACTGCTAACGCCAAAGTTAGTCAGTCCCTTTTTTTATGTCTTATCCGTACGGATAGTCCGATTCGGGTGCGCAGATCGTTACAATTACCCGGCATGTAGTTGTAAGCAGTTGCCGGGTAATTATCAATACATTCTGGGAAAGTGAGAACAAGATTAGAGAATTGTCAATTTGGCGAACTTCAACAATAATTGTTTCTGTCCGAAATGGGTAAAGGAGACAGTTGCCTTTGCATTTCCTCCCGTACCTTCGATGGCAGTCACTTCTCCATCTCCAAAACGTTCGTGGCGGACTTTGGCACCCACACTAAGACCTGATAAATCAGAAGCCAGAGCTGAAGGTACATTGTTGGCATTCTCTATTTTGGTAAGGCGAGTGGCTTGCTGTACTTTTTGTACAACAGGCGATGTATACGTATTTTCTTTCTCTATTACAGCTTTGGGTTGCTGGAAAGGAGAAGTAAATGCCGCTGGCCGTTGGAAACGTTCGCGGGCCTCGGCAAATGTATCTGTAGCCATTGCATCTGCCGGCAAATTCAGGAATTTCACATCGATATCCTTTAGGAAGCGGCTGGGAGAACACATTGTACTTTGTCCGTTGCGATAGCGGCTTTTGGCGTAAGTCAGGATACAGTTTTGCTCCGCACGGGTGATGGCCACATAAAAGAGCCTCCGCTCCTCTTCTACTGCTCTCGGATTATCCTTAGCCATCATGGACGGAAACAAATCTTCTTCCATGCCGACAACAAATACATTCTTAAACTCCAACCCTTTGGCTGCATGGACTGTCATCATTGTCACCTTATTTGCCTGCTCGTCCTTATCGTTATCTTGGTCGGTAAGCAAAGAGACTTCTGACAAAAAGTCTGCAAGAGAAACATGCTCTATACCTTCTTCACGACGAAGTTCGCAAAATTCGGAAATACCTTTCAGCAACTCCTGTAAGTTTTCCTGCTTACTGATACCTTCAACAGAACGGTCTTGAAACAGCGCACTGACAATACCGCTTTCTTTTACAACAACAGCGGTAATCTCTTCTGCCGAATGTGCTTCATTCCGGTTGATAAAACTTTGTATCAAGTCCCGGAAATTACTTAGTTTTTTTGCTGTACCGCTATTAATGGAAAGAGCGTATCCGATAGGGTCGTTCAATACAGCCCATAAACTTACATTATTATCGGTAGCAGCCGTAATCAGTTTATTTAAAGTCGTATCGCCGATACCACGGGCCGGATAGTTGATAATACGCTTGAATGCCTCTTCGTCATGAGGATTGACAATCAAACGCAAATAGGAAATAACATCTTTAACTTCTTTACGCTGATAGAAAGAGAGGCCTCCGTATATTTTATAAGGAATACCCCGCTTGCGAAGTGCTTCTTCCAGAATACGTGATTGTGCATTTGTACGGTATAGAATTGCAAAATCCGCATATTCATAATCCCGCAGTTGCATATCGTTTATTTTGCCTGCAACAGCATATCCTTCTTCATAATCGGAATAAGATGAAAAGACACAGACTTTGTTTCCCTCTTCTTTTTCGGAATAGACAGTTTTCGGAATTTGCTTTGTATTTTTATGAATAAGGCTGTTTGCCGCATTTACAATATTTTGGGTAGACCGATAGTTCCGTTCCAACTTAAAGATACGGCAACCCGGATACTGGCTTTTGAACTGGAGGATATTATCGATGTTCGCACCGCGAAATGAATAAATACTTTGTGCATCATCCCCTACCACGCAGATACGCTGGTGCTTTTCACATAAACGCTGAACAATCAGATGTTGGGCGAAATTAGTATCCTGATACTCGTCAACCAATACGAATTGGAAAAAGTTACAGTATTTATCCAGTACATCCGGATGATCACGGAATAAGATATTGGTCTGCAATAACAAATCATCAAAGTCCATTGCACCTGCTTGCTGGCAACGATTCTGGTAACGTTTGTATATATCGCGAATCAAAGGAACTTTCGACTCCATATCATGTTCAATCAAATCTTTGCTCTGCTCATAAGCCTTATAAGTTACCAGTGCATTTTTAGCATTGGATATGCGGCTTTGTATCATGTTAAGGCGATATACTTTATCATCCAACTGCATTTCTTTAATGATAGAGCGCAACAAACTTTTGGAATCGGCAGTATCGTAAATGGTGAAGTCATGTGGATAACCGATTCGGTCGGCTTCATGTCTCAGAATACGTGAAAAAATCGAGTGAAAGGTACCCATCCATAAACGTCTGGCTGTTTCCGTATCAGTCAATGTAGCGATACGTTCTTTCATTTCACGGGCAGCCTTGTTAGTAAAAGTCAAAGCCAAAATACTCTGGGGAGGTAATCCTTGTTGCAATAAATAAGCTATTTTGTATGTCAGTACACGCGTTTTTCCTGACCCGGCTCCGGCTATTACTAAAGAAGGACCTGCGGTATAGACGACTGCTTCACGTTGGCTCTCATTCAAATGTTTCAGATATTCTTCCACGTATCTAATTTTTTTAAGACACAAAAGTAGTGAAAATAATTCACATCATTCATACAGTGGCAGATGAGCCTGCAGGGATGAGTTTATGGCAGCATTGATAGTGAGAGCAGCCGAAGTATGTTTAATAAAGACAACCAGTAGACCACTTTCCGGTAACTCTGGTAAATGTGATATTATATCCTTTGTAATTAAATGAAATCCCCGATTGTAATGAGGTAATTGTATATCAAAAGTTGTTGCCATAATAAAAATGTTTATTGCTCTATCATTCCTTCCAGATAATGTTCCGGCATTAAACCTATTTGTTGAAGAAAACCGGCCAATGCACTGTATGTTAATTTGTTTTCGTTTCTATTTTGTAGAGCTATCTGTCGGATGCAGCCCAATGGAATAGAGATTGTGACAGAAGGTATTAACTGACCGTCCACCAATAAATAGGATACGTCCGAGGGAGTATGGAAAGAAACGATACGCCACTCTTTTTCTGATATGAAATGAGGATTTTTTACTTCCAGACAAGCATTGCAGAGCATAGAAAATAAGCGGGAATCCGGAGTAAAACCAGTGTGTTCATCGTCATAAAAGAATTTATTGTACTCCTGTTCCATTTGGTCCGCAAAAGTTTGCAAATTCTTTTCTTCATCATATTTGCAACGTAATAGATACACGTTTTGCGATAGGCAATATTCTCCCAGCAATTGATAATCCAGCATAAGTCTTACATATGGGTAATTATGTCCAAGTTTCAGGCTATGAGGGATCGTTTGGGTTTCAAATAATGAAAGTGCATACATTTCCATTTCCGGTCCTACCAGCATTTTTCTGTTTTTACGAAAAAAAGGCATTGCTTGTTTGCTCTGCTCCGGAGCAATATTATTCTTTTTTTCATACAAACAAATGGCTTGACGGAGTAAAGACAAGCCGTATTCCGTTTCATATTCCTGAGCGGAATACATCATATTGGGTATTTGTAGTGTAAGAACCGGGGCTGAATCAGAAGCTTTGCATCCTTCAATAAAGGACTTTATTGATACATACGTATATAAATGCATATTTGTATAATTTTTTCAACGTCAAATATACATTATTTATCACAGATTATTACCTTTGTTAAATCTTTAATATCCTATCAAATTTAATAAACACATGAAACGTCGTGATTTCTTAAAAACCAGTGTAATTGCAGGTGCTGCTCTTTCTTTAAAATTCGAAGGACTGCAGGCTGCTCTTTCATCAAACACTATGGCAGTAGAGCAAGCTCCTGATATGGTAGCTGTTATGGGAGGTGAACCTGAAGCCATGTTGGATAAAGCCTTAGATGCATTAGGCGGAATTGGCAAATATATCAAAAAAGGGCAAAAGGTTGTGATAAAACCGAATATCGGCTGGGACCGTTCGCCGGAAATGGCGGGAAATACCAATCCGAAGTTAGTAAAAGCGCTGGTGAAAAAATGCTTTGAAGCGGGTGCTGAAAAAGTAACCGTGTTCGACCATACATGCGATAACTGGCAGAAATGTTATGAAACAAGCGGTATCGCCGATGCTGTAAAAGATGCCGGTGGTATCATTATGCCGGGTAATGATGAAAAATATTATAAAGAAGTCTCTATCCCCAATGGTGTATCACTTAAAAATGCAAAGATACATGAAGCATTGGTAGAAGCTGATGCCTGGATTAATGTGCCGGTTCTGAAAAACCATGGAGGTGCCAAAATGACTTGCGCTATGAAAAACTATATGGGTATTGTATGGGATCGTCGTTTCTTCCATCAGAATGACCTGCAACAATGCATTGCCGATATTTGTACATGGCAAAAGAAACCGGTTTTGAATATTGTTGATGCCTACCGGATTATGCACCAGAATGGCCCGCAGGGAAAAAGCGCAGCCGACGTAGCGACATTGAAATCCCTGATTGTTTCTCCTAATATCGTTGCCATAGATACCGCGGCTCTGGCTTTGTTTAATCAAGTAAAGAAGTTGGATATGGAAGCTGTAGGACATATAGGAAAAGGGGAAACATTGAAATTAGGAACAACTGATTTAAAGAAATTAAATATCAAACGCATCAAGATCTGATGAAAAGGCTAAACCATTTAAGGGGGCTGCGAATTCTGTTTGCATGCCTCTTTTTCATACCTGTAACTCTGTTTTTTGTGGATTTTGCCGGATGGAGTCCAGAAAAGATACATATATTATTACATATGCAAGTCCTGCCTGCCGTATTGGGCGGATTAGCAGGATTTATCATATTCCAATTTATACTTGTATTGTTATTCGGGCGTATTTATTGTTCGGTGATGTGCCCGGCCGGTATCCTGCAAGACATTATTAACAGACTATTTTGCATCGGAAAAAAGAAGAAAAAAGGATTGCGCCGGTTCAAATATCATAAACCGGTGAATCTCTTGAGATATGCGATACTTGCGCTAACAGCGTTTTTTTTAGTATTTGGTTCCAGTGAGTTGTGTTTATTGCTCGATCCGTATAGTAATTATGGACGTATAGCAACAAATCTGTTCCGTCCGGCTGTTATGTGGGGAAATAATATGCTGGCAGAATTATTGATGAAGATGGACAATTATTCCCTATATCATGTTACAATCAGTACGGTAGCTCTTCAGGGAATAATTGCAGCTCTGATAGCTTTGGTTGTATTCACTTTTATGACAATTTCCAGAGGGCGTTTATTTTGTAATACGATTTGTCCTACAGGAGCTTTATTAAGTCTTGTTTCGCGTTTCTCTTTTTTCCGTATTTCTTTTGATAAAGACAGTTGTACACATTGTGGAAATTGCGAACATACTTGTAAAGCAGAAGCTATTAACAGTAAAGATTTAACAATAGATACATCCCGTTGTGTCGATTGTTTCAACTGTGTATCATCTTGTGCAAAAGGAGGATTGCAGTATCGTTTCAATTTCCCTTTGAAAAAGCAAAAGACGACACCTTCTGTAGAAGCTGATACTGATAAAGATATTGACCCGATGCGTCGTTCTCTGCTTCGTACAGGAATAACTGTTGCTGCTTCTCTTCCGGCCGTATCCGTTATAGCAGACGAAGTAGGAAAATGTAAGGAAGGTGACTGTGGAAATCATAAAGGTGAAGGTTGTGGACATGGAAACAAGGAAAGGAAAAAATGGCCTCCCATCACACCTCCGGGTTCCATTAGCCTTGAACGTTTCAAAGATAAATGTACAGGTTGCCATCTCTGTGTTACCCGTTGTCCGAGTCAGGTACTTCGCCCTGCCGGTTTGGAATATGGCTTCGATTACCTGCTAAGGCCCCGGCTGGCTTATGTCAACAGCTATTGTAATTATGAATGTACAGTATGTGCGGATGTTTGTCCGGTTGAAGCTATAAAGCCGATAAGCAAAGAAGAAAAGATGACTACCCAAGTCGGCATTGCCACCTTCTTTATAAATCGTTGCATTGTAAAAACAGAAGGAACGGATTGTGGAGCCTGCTCCGAGCACTGTCCGACTCAGGCGGTTCACATGGTTCCTTATGAAGGGACATTAACCATACCCAAAGTAGATCCGGATCTCTGTATTGGTTGTGGAGGATGCGAATCTATTTGCCCTGTACGACCGATGCGTGCAATTATTATCAAAGCAAATGAGGTTCATAAGTTTGTGGAAAAGCCTAGGGAAGAAAAGGCAAAAGAGGTTGAAGTTGAAGACTTTGGCTTTTAAAAACAAAAGAGGTTGTTCTCTGCGAACAACCTCTTTCCCATTTCTGGGATTAAATAGTTTTGGTGATAATACGAAAAGTTTAGAGAGCTTAACTATACTCTCTCTGGTGTAAAATAATAAAGGTTTGGTTATTTCTTGTTGACCATTATAATAATGATTAAACGAACTTCCCATTAATATCTTTTCGAAGTATTATTCTACTAAAGTTCATATAGAACTCACGTTATAATCGAATTCTTTACAAAAATAAAACTATTTTCATCACACAAAAGTAAAGCTTAACTCACATTAAGCTTTTGCATTTCAATAAGATAACGTATTAATATTAATATGACCCGATGTGAAGCTTGAACATCAAAAGTCCTTTTAAGAAATATCCTGCCAATCTATTCTGTTTAATTTATTTATCTTAAATGCTATATAACAACATAAATAACAGATTGTTAACATACAAAAACAGGGCTGTTTCGTTTTAACGTGGTTCTATATGAACTATGGAACACCTAAACCTAATTAATATAAATACCAGATAGTTATGTTACCTTCTCCATAACATGAAAGTCTTTGCTTTTTATGCTCCGTACTATCAGGAGCTTTATTCTCCTGATAACAGACTTATTCATAGTAATAAAAAAACGTATAAAACTGTATACCAGGAGATAACATAATTTCCTGCAAACTCTTTTTTCTTAAAAGAATTATGAGTTCCTTTGCACTATGAAATTTGACTTACTACATAACGATACAAAATCAAATGCAAGGGCGGGTCTTATTACCACCGATCATGGAGTAATTGAAACGCCTATTTTTATGCCGGTCGGTACACAAGGTACAGTAAAAGGTGTACACATGACTGAATTAAAGGAAGATATAAAAGCTCAAATAATCTTAGGTAACACGTACCACTTGTATCTTCGCCCCGGATTACAGGTTTTAGAACAAGCCGGAGGATTACATAAATTCAATACATGGGACAAACCGATCCTGACCGATAGTGGAGGTTTTCAGGTTTTCTCCCTTTCCGATAACCGTAAACTGCATGAGCAAGGAGCAGAGTTCCGTTCACATATTGACGGTTCCAAGCACTTGTTTACTCCGGAAAAGGTTATGGATATACAACGGATTATCGGAGCGGATATTATCATGGCTTTCGACGAATGTTGTCCGGGTGATGCCGATTATGATTATGCCAAACAATCGCTTGGCCTGACAGAACGTTGGTTGGACCGTTGTTTCGAACGTTTCAATAGTACAGAACCGAAGTATGGTTATCAGCAGTCCCTCTTCCCGATTGTACAAGGTTGTGTATATACGGACCTGCGTCAGAAAGCTGCTGAAAACATAGCCCGGAAAAACGCAGATGGAAATGCCATCGGTGGTTTGGCTGTTGGTGAACCGACCGACAAAATGTATGAAATGATAGAAGTGGTAAACGAAATATTACCTAAAGACAAGCCACGCTATCTGATGGGAGTCGGAACCCCCATCAATATCCTTGAAGCAATCGAGCGGGGAGTCGATATGTTCGACTGTATCATGCCGACACGCAATGGACGAAACGGGCAATTATTCACTCGTTTCGGTACGATGAATATGCGGAACAAGAAATGGGAAAATGACTTCTCTCCTATAGACCCGGATGCACATTCCTATGTGGATACATTGTATAGCAAAGCCTATTTACACCATCTGATTAAAGTAAACGAGTTATTAGGACTTCAAATCGCATCTATCCATAATCTTGCATTCTACCTTTGGTTGGTCAAAGAAGCACGACGCCATATTATCGAGGGAGATTTTACAAGTTGGAAAAGCGGAATGGTTCGTCAATTATCTAACCGGTTATAAGATAAAACACTCACATGAAACTCAAGCTGACACGAATAGACCGATACATTATTAAACAATTTCTTGGCACTTATATATTTGCCATTTTGTTGATTATCTCCATTTCGGTTGTTTTCGACATTAACGAAAAGATTGACGACTTCCTGAAGCCGGATGTTCCGCTTAAGTCAATTATTTTCGATTATTACATGAATTTTATTCCTTACTTTGCCAATCTGTTCAGTCCGCTGTTTACTTTTATTGCAGTAATTTTCTTTACTTCGAAACTGGCAGATAATTCAGAGGTTATAGCGATGTTGGCAAGTGGGATGAGTTTTCGCAGGCTAATGGTCCCCTATTTTATATCTGCTGCCATTATTGCACTGAGTACATTTTTATTGACAGCTTTTATCATCCCTCCGTCTAACGAAGTCCGTATTAAATTTATGAATACATATGTCCGGCACAGGCCGGAAACGGAATTTGCCCGGGCTGCACAATTGGAAATAGAACCGGGGGTAATCGCTTACTTTGACCGTTATGACGCTAAAGCTGGTATGGGATACCGTTTCTCGCTTGACCATTATGATGGTAAGAAAATTATTTCCCGCTTAACGGCAAGTTCTATCAAATACGATACGCTTTATAACTGGACGGTTATCGATTATATGATACGCGATTTCGACGGCATGCGTGAACATATTACAGAAGGTAGCCGCAAGGATACGACACTTACGATTGTCCCTTCCGACTTTCTTATCTCTTCCGACGATTGCGAGACGATGACTTCTCCCCAGCTTTCGGAATATATAGAACGACAAAAGAAAAGAGGTATCGGGAATATTCAGACATTCCAGATTGAATACCATAAGCGTTTTGCTTCCATTATGACAGCGTTTATCCTGACTACGATTGGTGCTTCTCTGTCATCACGCAAAATAAAAGGTGGTATGGGATTGAATATCGGTATCGGCTTGGGACTTAGTTTCTCTTACATCTTGTTTACCACCGTTACATCTACCTTTGCTATCAATGGAGGTCTGAGCCCCTGGATGGCGGCATGGATACCGAACTTCGTTTATACGTTTATTGCGATTTATGTTTACAGGAAAGCTCCAAGGTAAAGCCTATTTATAAGCATAATAAAATTGAAGGTACTTTTTAGTGATATGTATATCTCTGGAAAGTACCTTTAATTTTATATCCTCTTTCAAACGCCTGATATATTTGGAAGGTGTAATCCTATTTAATATGCAAATAACTTCCGATTATAATCTATAAAAATATTCTAATAGTATATCTTCCTCTTATTGAATAGCTTTGCAATGAAAATTAAACAAATGAATCATGTATAAACAGATCATCAGACCTTTATTATTTCTACTTGAACCGGAAAAAGTTCACAACCTGCTGGCCGGCGGATTAAAAACGTATAGTCATATCCCCTGGCTACGGGCATTTATCCGTAATTTATATAAACAGCAGACAACGCCTTTTCATTGGGGAGATAAAATTGTCAACTGTAGAATCGGTCTATCCGCAGGATTTGATAAACAGGGAGAACTGTTTGATGAACTATCTGATTTTGGATTTGGATTTATAGAAATAGGCACCATTACCCCTTCCCCCCAGAAAGGAAATCCCGGACCACGCATATTTCGCCTGCCTAAATATGATTCGCTGATTTCCAGAACCGGATTTAACAATCCCGGACTGGATGAATTAAACAAACATTTACAACGGTCTTCCCGCAACTATCTGTTGGGTATCAATATCAACAAAAATCCGGAATCGACCGGAGAGACAGCAATCAACGACATCCTGTCTCTATATAAGGTTCTTTCTCCTAAGGCCGACTATTTTACAATCAATCTTCCCTCTCCTGACGATGAATTGTTTATTCAAATTCTTGAAAAACTTCATCAATACAAAAGTTCCATGTTTTCAAGCCGTCCTGTCCTGTTGAAGCTATCTGCAGATATTCCGGAAGGAGCCATTGAAAAAGTTGCAGATTTGGCCCGGCGCTTCCATATAGACGGTGTAATTGCTACCGGCCCGACTACTGACCGTTCGAATATACAAAATTATACGGCTGAAGAGTTAGCGATTTACGGTGCCGGAGGTGTAAGCGGAAGAGGTATCGGAAACAAATCCTGCCGGATTGTCGAGTTATTAAGAAGGCAACTTGGAAAGGAGGTTCTTATCATAGGTGCCGGAGGTATTATGACACCGGAAGATGCTCTTCGTATGCAAGCCGCAGGTGCAGATTTGGTACAAATTTATTCAGCCTTCATCTTTTCGGGGCCTTCGGTTGTTAAACAAATGGCAAAGGTTATTTGAATCGAATAAAATTATATAGCAATGAAACAATATATAGAATTAAACATCTGGCCTGACGGTACACCGGAGGCTAATGGATTGAGCGGAGCAGAAGATACTTCGTTACCGGGTTTTATCGCAAACGTTTCGAGTCCGGCCCTGATGGTTTATCCGGCAGAAAATCCAAGTGGCAAAGCGATTGTTATGTGTCCGGGAGGTGGTCTGACAAAGGTTGCAGTTGGTCATGAAGGGCATGATATGTCGGAATGGTTCAATCAGCAAGGAATAACATTTGCCATTTTAAAATATCGAATGCCGAATGGACATAAGGACGTTCTCCTGGACGATATTCAACAAAGCTTGCGGATTATGCGACAGCATAAAGAGGAATGGCATTTTACCCATTTGGGTGTTATGGGAGCTTCGATAGGAGGTTATATTGCTGCGTCTGCTTCTGTGTTTGCCGCAGCCGATACACGTCCTGATTTCCAGATTCTTTTCTATCCGGTTATCAGTATGGAGGATTCCATTACACATATAAATTCACGAAAACAAATTTTGGGTGAACAGCCGGATAAAGAATTGATACAAGCTTACTCTGCTAATCTGCATGTCACTAAAGATACTCCACTTGCATTTATTACGGTTGCAGCAGATGATGCTGCGGTTTCTCCTAAAAACAGTCTTTCTTATTGCCAAGCTCTATTAGAAAATAAAATTCCGGTAAGTCTTCATGTTTACCCGGAAGGCGGGCATAGCTTTGCATTCAGGGAGTCGTTTCCATATAGGGATGAGTTGATGGGGGAATTAGAAAGGTGGTTTAAAATATTCGTTTAGAGATATAAAATAAAGCTGGAGTGCTTAAAACACTCCAGCTTGCTATCCAATAAAAATACAAATTATTATTTTACAAATTTAATATCAGCTTCAAATGTTGTTACTTCATCTGAAAGTTGTTTTGCTAAATCTGGTATTAAATTTTGCTCCAAAATAGAATATATAAGATTAAAAAGATCTGAACCGGGTTCTAAAGTAAAAAGTACACCACCTAATATATCATTTAGATTATTGATAGTACCAGCAAGCACTTCTTTATCTGTTATAGAAAGAGATAATATACCATCCTTTATTTCACAGTTAAATGGAATACCAGCACTCAATATATCTACATTTATTTTGGCTTTCATATTTGTAGCAGTAGGCATCATACCCATTAGTGCATCTTTATTGACATTAATATGGAAACCTTTACTATTCCATTGATATCTAAGCAGATTGTCAATTTCTTGTGGTGTTTCTGTACCTAATTTTGTATAGGTTATTTTGATTGTTCCATGTTTGTTTATTCCTGGGTATGTTCCAAATTCGATAGAGTTTAAATTTAATGCATATGTTTTCAACAGTTCTCCTCCAGCATTAACTAAATAATCTGGTATCGGATCTTTTAATATCTCTAAAATTTTTGAAGCATCAGAACTGGTTATTAAGCTTTCAACCAATGTTATTATGCCGGCAGGTAAAGTGAATGAACCGTTCTTAGTTGCCCATTTTAAGTTTATATCAGCTAATTTATTAACCTGGTTTACTTTCCATATACCAACTAAGCCTTCTCTTGTTTCTTTAAATCCTGGTATAGTAAGTGCTACGTCTAATGTATCAGCACTTACACTTCCACTTACGTTGAAATGTAAGAAATTATTATATGCTTTTTCACCTTCAATCTTGTAATTGACACCATCACGGATTAAAGTGACTTCTATATCTTTAACATCAGATGTGTTAAATTCCGACAGATTCTTTCCAAGATTCAAAAAACCTTTTGTTCCATCAGAATTCTGATCAATGACTAATTTTGCGACTCTTTCAGGTCTTATTTCTGCATCATTATCAACACCTTCATTTGCAAACACTAAATTTTCATCTGCATACGAGTATTCTGCTTTTAAAGTTTTCCAACCGCCGGCTTCTACATCCAACTCCATCTCTCCATTGGTAGAAACTGTACCGGATGCTATTACTATATAACCGGCAACGGATTCATCCTCTCCCTTAAATGTGTAAGATTGAGTTGCATCAGCTTTAGTTGTTGCAATAACCATCTTAACAGGTACAGTAAATTCTTGGTCTACACCTTCTATGATATTTTTTAAAACTAGATTCGCTTCAGTGTTGGATGTTATATTGAAAGTTACAGACTGACCGGAAATTTCTTTACCGTTAATTTTTAGTGCCAGTTTATCTGCTGCATATTCTTTCTTTTCTAAATCCCAACCTTTTGTTATTATATTTACTGTCAGTTTTGAATCTTCTGTAAGCAAACCAGATACAGAAATCAAATAACCTGAAAAGTCCTTAGATCCTTCAAAAGAATACCCATTATCCGCAATTGTTAATTTCAAATCAATGCTTAGAGATGGCATATCTGAAACTATGTCATTTAATGTAATAACAGCAGCATCATTTCCTGTAGCTTCAAACTTCACAGTTTTTCCATCAACAACGCTTCCGTCTAATTTCAATGATAAATTTTCTCCAGTATACTCTTTTGATAAATCTTGTAGAGTTACCTTCGCATCATCCTTGCTACAAGAGGTAGCAAGGATGCACATTAATATTAATGTGCAAAAATAAAATACACTTTTCTTCATTTTGATTTTATGTTTAATATAAAAGAATGTTCTTTTCTTTTGGCGATAACAGTTCGACCTATATCAAAAATGTTGCAAAGTAAGGGGTTTGAGCTTGGCGATTCAAGGTCTGTTTTATATAATTTGTTTCCGATTTATATAATTTTACCTTTTTAGTGGTGAATTTATATGCTTTTGTTATTTATCTCATATAGACTGAAAATAAAGAAGGAAGGCTTAGAATAGATTGTATCAGATTTTGGTCGTACAAATAATTAAATAAAAAAGAGGTCATCTACTATAGAATGGAGATGGCCTCTTTATTGTTTTATCTAATAAAGATATGTTTACTGCTTATTTAAATTGATTCCAACTTCAAATTGTTGTGTTGATGCTAATACTTCGGGAAGTTGTGCAAATACAGCTTGTATCATTTGCTGCAAATTTGAAGGCATTTTTGCTATGATTCCTTGTATAAATTCCTGGTCCTCCAACAAAGGAGAGACTGCATTGAGCAGACTCATAACCAGCTTCGTATCTGCATACACTGTCAAGTTCTGTCCTTCCATCTTATATGTTAAAGGAAAACCTGTCCCCAACATAGGAAGAGCTACTTCTATTAAATTAGCAATAACTTTATCCATAGGAGTGGCTGTTTCCGCTTTTGTCCCAAGGGCAGAGAGGAGCATTGTTGGATTTAATAATAAATAGATTGTATTGTCTTTAACATAATATTGCGCCATATTTACTGGAGAGTCAACCCATTGAGGATTATTAATATTCTCTCCTTTTGAATAAGATGCTATAATATTACCATCTGCTTTAAATGTCACTTTTTTCAAGACAGCGTTTAATAACTGATATGGGCTATTTCCTCCTACAAATTGAGTATTCAATATCATTGAAAGAAATTCCTGGGGAGTATAATCTCTCCCTCCTATCTTAATATTTTGTCCAGAAGTCCATGCTGTATATATAGGAAGTGATTGCTGTCCATCATATGTTTTTAGATTCCAGGAATCAAGCAGCTCTTGTGGAACTGTCATTTCAACCTTAAGAGATAACGTCAATTTTGTGGAATCAACTTCTCCTGTAAACTCAACGGAACGATTCTCTTTTTCTTCTTTTCCTGCAAATGTATATTTATTGCCACTTTGTTTCAATTCAATATTTGATATAATGGTAGTTGTTTCTCCTGGAATAACTCCAGGGATAGACATCGAAGATGCCGTATTATCACTTTTAGATTGCAATAAAGATAAGATATCCAAAGTACCACTCATTGTAAGGGTACCCGTTTTTCCATCTGTTGTTGCAAATTTTATCTGTTTGCCTGGCATTACCGCATCACTATAAGTCAAAGCCAACTTATCTCCACTATATATATTTTCACCTTTCAGAAGAATTGGGACATCCGGTTGTGGGTCATCGCCACCATTGTTGTTGCTACAAGCAGTAAAAGCTCCTGTGGAACAAAGGACTGCAAACAAGTAAATCAGTTTCGTCTTCATTTCTTTTCCGTTTTTAATAAATAAAACCCTATGATTGTTACTAAATACAAAGATACTAAATATCTGTATAATAGAGCAAAACAAAATATAAAGTATGGATTCTATGATTTATTTTCTTAAAAAGGGAACATATATTCCGAATAAAGAAACATGATTATTTATTCGGAATTGTATATAATTGGTTAAGTTTTGATTATAATTCTTTCATTATAGACTTTAGTAGTAAATAAAAAGCATGGCAATTACATAAAATGAAAAGAGGTATCAATGGCAACGATGACACCTCTTTTCATTTTGATTAGGAGAAGTAAATTAATTTATTCTCCTATAACTTCTATTTCATCAAGAATTAAGGTACTACCTTCTGCACCTTTGAAGAAATCACCTTCCTTACTTGAAGAGCATACAATTGCCAATTTATATTTTGCACCTTCTTCGTAAGTTTTTCCATCTAAATAGACAAAAGGAATGTCGAATTCAGTATATTCGGCTTTAGCTGTACCATCTGTTAATGCAGCAACTGCAACTCGTTTTGGAGAGTTGTTTATATCATATCCTGTTAGAACATCATCATCACTCTCCACTTTATATAATACAGCTTGTATAGCACATTCATCTATTTTATTAAAAATTTCAATCACATTCTTAGGATCTGAACCATCTATAAATTTAGTACCTGGAGCATATTTATACCATCCTTTAAATCGAATAGGTTTTTTATCGTATGTTAAACCAAATCGTGTACAAGCTAGTTTCTCACCAGTTGTAGTATTTAAATAACTCATATCAAATATTCCTGTAAATACAGAACCTGAGATTATTGCTGGTATTAATTTATTAGGATTACCGTAGCTGCGTGTTATTAGTCCAATTGCGTAATTACCATCTTTTTTATCTTCCGTTTTATAAGTTGGGGCACCACCTATTAACGAAGCAATGAATGCAGCACCCTCAGAACTTGTACTTAATACATCAATTGGTAAAGGTTTATCATACGAACCTTTACTCTCCCATTCTTCAAAAGAGTATTTCAATATGTTCTGTTTACCAGCCACAGACACTTTATAAGTCTTCACCGTACCATCTTCCGATACAACCGTATAAATAACTTTCTTGCCATTTGAGAAATCTTGTGCTTCTTCGCTTGCTGGAGTAATCGTCGCTTTTTCTGAAATAGTGATAGTTGGAACCAATGCTTTCAAATCTTCATCGGTTGCAGAATCGATTACTTTTAAAGTAATCTCGCCATTGTCTTCGTCAATGGCGGGTTGCTCTGTAATCAAATTATTATCGAAAGTGTAAGTAAGGATTTTAGCTTCCGTACTTTCATTTCCTGTCATTTTAGAGCCTGCAAATTTAGCTACCACATCCTGGCCTAAAGCAGCAACAGCGACACTTATATTGATATTGATTTTACTATTTTCTATTGTTCCTGTAACAGAAACAGGGCAAGTCCCAATAGGTTCTGTCAACGTCAATATTGTATTTCCATTGAACGCATAAACATTCTCCTTCTTTGTTACAACACAAGAATCAACATTTATATCTCCAAGGGACATTGGGCCAAAACTAAAATTCTTTAATTCTAATTTCAGTAGATTATCTCCAAATGTTGATTTTGAAATATAGATTTTTTGAATTGCATCATCTCCTAAGCTTTGGTTATTAACTAATATACTCAATAAACCTTTATAAGTACCTGCTAATTCTTTTTCTACAGGTAATACAGGTTCTTTGGGCTCCCCTTCATCTTTTTTATCACAGGCAGCAAATAAGCCTATTGAGCAAATTACTAACAATAAGAACAAAACACTTCTTTTCTTCATAATTTTCTTTTTTTAATTGGTAAAATTTAATTTTATTTGAGCGGCGAATATAGTGATTATTACAAAAAGGGAACAATAAAAAAGGTAAAATGTAAATAAATAAAACTGATTTCTTAAGAATAGAACACTTAATGCCAAAGATGTAACATCATCCTTCAGCAAATAGTACCTGCAATACCCTAACTTAAGGAGATTAACAGCTTGTTTTATACAAAAACAAATCTGAGCTAAAACAAAAACCGACTAAATGTGTTTTTATATTAGGTTAAATTTGACCGCTCCATTAATAATAGAACATCTCCTTTTATCGGGGAACCATTCCATATAAAATGAAAAATCTAAATATTTCCAAGCCGATTTATACATATATATAGAATTATTCAGAACAATTTCTTAAATATATTTTGACCGTTCTTTTCTTGTTTTATCCATCATGCTTTCTTCTTTCTTAAAAATAGAACATATAATCGTAAACATCTCTCTTTACGCGAACCGAATAAAGCCTTTACTTTGCAAAAACCCTGAATATTTAATCAATTAGTATAGAAAATGAAGAAAAAACTATTCTTTTTACTTACCCTTATGTGTTCCGTGAGTATGTTTATGTCTTGTAGCAAAGATGATGGAGATACATGGAAAGAGATTCCTAAAAATATTACAGCAGAGAATGCAACCTTAACATTAAACGGGAAAAGTATTGCCGGAACTGCAGTCACTATTGACGTACAGTCTGCAAAAACAGCTATTGTCTCTCTTAAAAATGTATTGTACGGACATAGCTCCGTGCCTGTTAATGTAATCATGGAAGAGCAGGATAATCATTCCTACAATTTCCAGGGCAGCACGAATATAAAAGGAGAAACGAAAACCGATACCGACCTGGGACTTACCGTAAAGGTAAATGGTAATGTAACGAAAGACGGTAAAATGATGCTCGATATAACCACCTCCGGCTGGGGAGCTATTGCCGGTAGTTATGCCAATGACAGCCTTAGTATTAAGATTAACAACGTAGCTCAGGATGCAAAATTCCCTGTTGCCGTATTAGCTATATCTGAATCGAAAGCGACTTTAAAATTCCAAACATTAGCTTACCTCGCCAATGATTTCTCTGTTGATGTGGAACTTTTGCAGGTCGGGGAAATGTACAGACTAAGCGGAAGCAGTAAGAAAGAAGGATGTTATGATATATCCATTAACGGTAGTATCCAAAATAGCGTATTGGAGATAAACGTAGATTATAAATCGCTTTCTCCTGTTGTTGGTAAATGGGGTATTAAAATTGACTCGGAGGATGAGCCGGAGTTTATCTTCGAATTTAAAACGAAGGAAGGACATATAACCTTACCGCAAGAATTTATTGATATGCTTCCGGACATCATAAAAGAGTTTATCAAAAAACAAATGTCGGATGAAGAAATTAATATGATCTTTAAAATGGCATTGGGAATCGTCTCTCCTTGTTTTGAATCCGTTGAATTTAAAGAAGACGGAACTGTTATCGTTACATACCATCCAATCAGTGATCCCGACCAAACCAAGACTTTGGAAATCTTTACTTTCGGCTTCAAAGATAAAGAAATGAACCTTGTTGTGGATTTCAAATCCGTCATAGGTATGGATTTGAAATATCCGGTTACACTGCATTATTATGTAGATACGGACGGTTCTCTGAAAGTATGGGTAGATAAAGCTATTTTGAATGAGTATTTGGCATTGGCTACCAAAGTACTTCCTCTTTTGAAGGATATATTAGGTGACAAATATGCACTGGTCGAAATGATTTTGAATGTCGTCAATAACAATATCGTAGGAGCAAGTACACAGTTTGATTTAGGGTTGGTACTCGAAAAGAGATAACTACGATTCTCAAATACTAATACAAAAGACGCTGACGGAACCCCAAAATGCAGATTATATAATAAATAAGTCTGCAAAAATCTGGTTCCGCCAGCGTCTTCCGCGTTCAGTGATGTGTATTATCTTAATGTAGTATAGACATTCGCTTCTACCGCATGAGACAGGATATAAGTTGCCGGCGTTGGTTTAGCAATCGAATATCCCCTCCTTAAGTCTTCTATCACCATTGCTTTTTCTTTTCCGAGTACAGGAACAAGCAAAGGGGAATCATTTAATATCAGTAAACCTGTCATTGTCACCCTGTACTGATGCGTTACCGGATGCTGGGATACAGCATAGTTCCGGCTATCTGTCAGTAATGGCAACGAATTAGGGAATATGGAAGCTGTGTGCATATCCTCTCCTACACCCAATATGATACAGTCAAAATACGGAAGCTGGCCATGCCTGGGCAAAAACTCCTTCACAATACGCGAATAACGCATAGCTTCCGTTCCCGGTTCCACTTCCCCATGAATACGGAAAATATTATTTTCCCGAATGGATAGAGGTTTAAACAACAATTCATTTGCATATTTGTAGTTGCTCTCCGGATCTGTCGGAGGAACGCAACGTTCGTCCACCCAAAAAAAGTGAATACGGTTCCATTCAATCGTATCCCTATATTCATCCACCCAGAGGTCAAACATTTTCTTTGCCGTTTCACCCCCTGAAAGAGCAAGATTGAAAGGCAGCCCGTCATCTTTCCTGCTCATATAATAGATCAGGCAGGAAGTCATTGAACGAAGCGCTTCTTTGCTATCATTAAAATTTTCTATTACCATAATATTATTCCTTTTTTATTATCCGCATGAATCACAGGAATCGTCCGGAAGCATGCCCAGCAAGGCTTTTTCAAGAGGTCCGTCCTCTCCCGGTTCATAGAAAAACAAGTTTTTACTTCCTTCTTCCTGCCAGTGCCGGAGAATCGGGTCTATCAGTTTCCAACTGGCTTCCAACGCATCGCTGCGGGCATACAATGTCGAATCGCCCAACATGGCATCGAGTAACAAACGTTCGTAAGCATCAGGAAGATAACTTTTAGAAAGCGAATCATAACGGAAGTCCATTCCCACCTGTTTAACAGTAAAACCGGCACCCGGCATCTTCAATCCGAATTTCAACGTGATACTTTCATTTGGCTGAATACGGATTATCAGTTTATTACAGGAACTGCCCGAACATTGTCCGGCAAACAACTGGTGAGGAGTCGATTTGAAATTTACAACAATTTCAGAGGTCTTCTCCGGCAGTTTCTTTCCGGTAAAAATGTAGAAAGGAACACCGCTCCAGCGCCAGTTATCAATAAACATCTTCATGGCTACATATGTTTCGGTATTGGAATCCGGAGCTACATTTTTTTCCTGCCGGTAACCTTCATACTGCCCTCTTACTATCAGTTTATCTATTTCTTTCGGTTGATAAGGACGAAGGGCACGGAATACTTTCACAATCTCATCACGGATGGGCTCCGGATCAAAAACGGAAGGCGATTCCATCGTTGTGAATGCCATCAATTGCATCAGATGATTTTGTATCATATCCCTCAAAGCTCCTGCCCCATCATAATATTTACCCCGGTTCTCTACACCTAATGTTTCACTGGCACTGATTTCCACCGAGTCTACATAATTCCGGTTCCAAAGCGGTTCGAATATGCCGTTGGAGAAACGGAGCACCAATATATTCTGTACTGTTTCTTTACCTAAATAATGGTCGATACGGTAGATTTCCTTTTCATCGAAAATCTTACAAAGATGCTGGTTCAGACGTTGGGCGGATTCCAGACTTGTCCCGAAAGGCTTTTCTACAATCACACGGCGCCAGCCATCTTCTTTTTCCGGTACATTCATCCCGTTTTCCTGCAGGCAGGCCGGAACCAATTCATACATTAAAGGAGGCGTTGCCAGATAATAAATCACTTTGTCCGGCAACTGTTCCTGTTGTTGCAGGAAACGGATACGTTCTTTTAGCTTGCCATATTCTGCCGAATTGGTAGAATCGAAGGCAAGATAAAATACACGACGAAGGAAACTGTCCAGTTGTGCTTCGTCCAGTTCTTTATTTTTAGATGCTTCGAGTATCTGTTTTTTTTCTTCTGCACGGTATTCTTCATCCGTATAGTCGGTCCGTGCTGCTCCCAGAATACAAAAATGTTCGGGCAGCAATTCACGGACATGCAGTTCAAAAAGGGAAGGGAGCAGTTTACGGGCTGTCAAATCACCCGAAGCTCCGAATATAACGAGTAGTTGGTCACTTGCTTTTTTCATTTCTTATGCTCTCCTGTTACGTTATACGATATATGTACCTGAAACTGTATTTCCTCCTTCTCCCGTCCAGTTCGTATGGAAGAAATGTCCTCGCTCCCGGTCTGTCCGTTCATAGGTATGAGCTCCGAAATAATCCCGTTGCGCCTGAATCAGATTGGCAGCAGAATGCAACGTGCGCAACCCGTCGAAATAACTCAGTGCGGAGCTCATGGCAGGCAATGCCACTCCGCTTAATGCACCTTCAGCAACCATTTTGCGCCATGCAGGCAAAGCCGATTGTATTTTACCCCGAAAGAAATCATCAAACAGCAAGTTTTCCAAATCCGGATTCTTCCGGTAAGCTTCCGTTATCTTTTGCAGGAATGCAGAACGGATGATGCAACCTTTGCGCCAGATGCGTGCAATCGTTCCGAAGTCCAGTTCCCATCCATATCGTTCGGAAGCCCGGCGAAGCAGAGAGAAACCTTGTGCATACGAAACCAACTTGGCTGCATAAAGAGCCTGGCGGACTTCTTCAATGAAAAGTTCTTCGTTCACTTCTACCTTTTCCGGATACAACCCGGAAGCCCTCTGGCGTTCACCATGCAAAGCAGAAAGTAAACGGGCATATACGGCCTCGGTAATCAATGTCAACGGATCGTTTTCATCCATAGCTGCTATTGCACTCCATTTTCCTGTACCTTTTTGTCCGGCAACATCCAGAATCTTATCCAACAAAGGTTTTCCGTCTTCATCCCGGAAGCGAAGAATATTCGCCGTTATTTCAATCAGGAAACTATCCAGTTCGCCCCCGTTCCATTCGTCAAAAATGATAGCCAACGCATCATTGTCCAGTCCTTTGCGGTATTTCAATAAAGCATAAGCTTCGGAAATAAGTTGCATGTCGCCGTATTCAATACCATTGTGTACCATTTTTACAAAATGTCCGGCTCCACCGCTACCTATCCATTCGCAGCAAGGAGTGCCATCGTCAAGTTTTGCCGAGATTCCCTGAAGAATATCTTTAACCAACGGCCATGCGGCAGCAGAACCACCGGGCATAACCGACGGACCACGCAAGGCACCCTCCTCTCCTCCTGAAATTCCGGTACCTATAAAATACATACCTTTATTTTCTACTTCCTTTACCCGACGTTCGGTGTCATGGAAATCAGAGTTGCCGCCATCGACTATTACATCTCCCGGAGAGAGAAACGGTACTAATTGGGCAATCAACTCATCTACCGGGGAACCGGCTTTTACCATCATCATTATTTTACGCGGACGGGCGACCGAATCGACCAGTTGCTCGATGGAATGTGTTCCTATAAAGTGTTTTCCTTTACCCCTGCCGTTGATAAAACGGTCAACCACACCTTCTTCCCCTGGAAAGCTACGGTTATAAACAGCTACACTGAAACCTTTACTTTCCATATTCAACGCCAGATTCTCACCCATTACGGCAAGACCTATTAATCCAATATCTGCTTTCATATCTTGTTCGATTTATTCTACAAAGAAAACATTTCTTTGTAGATAAATGTTTTCAGTTTTGTTTATGAAGTGATTTATAGTATCTATTAAAATTCAAACTTCCAAAACAAAATACCAGCATTTTAAGTTCTATATTTGCGTTACAAATTAACAAAAAAAAGATGGAAATACCGTTTAAACCGATTACTATAGAAGATAAAGAGATTATAACATCTTTCACTTATCCAAGTAACTATCGCAACTGCGATTATTCGTTCGCCAACATTTGCAGCTGGAGTTTTTTATATGATACTGAGTATGCCGTAGTCGACGGCCAATTACTAATCCGTTTCCGGATCGAAGATAAAACAAGGGTTGCCTACATGACTCCTACCGGACAAGGAGATTTGAAACAAGCTGTCGAGTTACTGGAAAAAGATTCACTGAAACAAGGACATCCCCTCTGTATGCTGGGAGTGACCCAGGATGCCAAGGATGAGTTGGAAAAGGTCTTGCCGGGTGCATTCTTCTACATTCCGGAGCGTGATTATTTCGATTATATCTATCTAAGGGAAGATTTAGCGACCCTGAAAGGCAAGAAATACCAGTCTAAGCGCAACCATATCAATAATTTCAATAAAAAATACGAATATAAATTCGTACCATTGTCGGAAGAACTTGTTCCCGAATGTTTGGAACTCGAATGCAAATGGTATAAGGCAAACCATGAAGAGAATGATACGGATGCCTTAAATGCGGAACGCCGTTCCATGACCTATGCCCTGAACCATTTCAGTGAACTGGGACTGATTGGCGGCGGTATCTGTGTGGATGGACAGATTGTAGCTTTCTCTTTCGGAGCGGCAATAAACCATGATACTTTCGGGGTTCATGTGGAAAAAGCGGATGTGAACTATGAAGGTGCCTACGCTGTTATAAACAAAGAACTGGCATCCTACCTCCCGGAACAATACACCTACGTAAACCGTGAGGAAGATTTGGGTATTCCGGGACTTCGTAAAGCGAAGCTGTCATACAATCCTGTGATTTTATTGGAGAAATCGGCAGCGATAAAGAAAAATGCGTAACATTTTTCAGTTGACAGTTGACAAGTGACAAGTGACAGTTGACAATTAAAAAACTAAGGGTTATGGATAAGAAAGAACAGATTAAAGATTTGTGGAGAATGTCTTTTGATGACAGTGAGGAATTTATCGAATTGTTCTTTGACCGGATTTATAAGGACGAGAATGCCATGACATTGGAAAAGGACGGACGGATTGTGTCTGCACTTCATATACTTCCGTATACGATGACTTATTATGGTACGGAAATTTCTGTTGCCTATATCTATGCCGTTTGTACGTCTCCCGAAGTACGGGGACAAGGATATATGAGGCAGCTTCTTGAGAAGACATTTAAGGAAATGAAATATAGGGATTTTGCTCTGACTGTTACTATCCCAGCCGAACCTTGGCTGTTCGACTATTACCGGAAATTCGGTTTTACGGAAACATTCGATTATTCACTCGAAACCTATCTACAACCGGAAATACCGGTGGATGAGCCGGACCTGACTGTTATAGAACCCGAAGTCCCTTCGCTTAAATCTCTTTATAAGTTTTTCGACAAGAAATTGCGGGAACGTTCCTGTGGCATGCTTCATACGTATGATGATTTTATTAATATCCTTCGTGATATAGAACTGTCCGGTGGACAATTCCTTACTGCACTGGATAATGAGGAACAACCTGTAGGAATGGTATTCCTTTATCCTTCGGATGAAAATGAGAAGCCGGAGAACAAACATGTGTATGTAAAAGAGCTTTTATATAACGACGAACGGATAAAAAAACTGTTGCTACAGGAAGCTACTTTACAAAACAATGTAAAGAAAGCAATATGCCGGGTTCCTATTCTTGGGGCGGACACCTACAGGTTTGGAATGGCTTGTGTGTTAGATACAAAGCGTTTGATTCATCATTGGAACTCCACGCACGAATATTCGTTGCAAGATCCGGAGAAAATGGAAAAAATGGATATCCAATCGCTCACACAACTCTTGTTCGATTATCCCGCACGTGAAGCTTACATGAGTTTAATGCTCGACTGACCTTCTATTTTCCACATATATCTTTAAACGGACAGTATGCACAGGCTTTGCCATTGGGTGTTTGTACAAAAGGAACATCTGTTCCGAATATTTCATCCAGGCAAGCACGCATTCCTGCTTCAAAAGCCGTATAGTAACCGGTAAAGTCTGTAACCCGCTCTGTTTTTGTCCGCTCGAACCGGCGGTAAATATCCGGGTCGAATGATGAAGAAAAGAGTGTCCGCATATAGTAAATGCCCGGCTGCAACGTCTTGCCTTCCGGTGCTGCACCATACATCCACGCATACATGAATACCTGCATAACGGCTTTCGAGCGGTCTGTTATTTCTTTATTGAACAAATCCTCGATAGTTGTAAATACCGTTGTTCCGCTTCCGCTTTTGTAATCGATAATGCGAACTGCATCCCGTACTTCGTCAATGCGGTCGATAAACCCTTTCAGTTGGATTTCACTTTTGTCCGTGAGGGTAAACAAGCGGCTTATTCTCTTCTCGGACTCGATATACCGGAAAGGTGTCAGTTTACTGTCGCGTTCCAGTACCTTTTCCACATATTTCCGGATCATTTCACCAATCAGGAAATTTTGCCCGGTAAGCGGACGCACCACATCCGTTTTGAAAAATATTTCCGCAAAAGCGCGAGCTATGGCTCCGGTAAGCATAGAAGTATCTTTTTTGATAGCTTTCAGTAAATCAGCCGTTACCATTTTCCCACGGAAGGGTTGGTACAACTCTTCCATTACTTTATGGAGAATGCTGCCGAATACATTACTTTCTATCGTTTCGTTTACTTCATCTTCTTCCTGAATACCTTCCACTACCGAAAAATAGAATTTCAACGGACAATCTATATAGGTATTAATCGCACTTGCAGAAATGGCACGGGGACCTTCCTTGCGGAAAGCATTCAGTTTCCACATCACTTCTTCGGTTTTTCCGATTTGCAAAGCCGGAGTTTTGGATACCGAAACATTATATACGACTAATTTGTCTTGAATCGGTTCCTCGTAATGGTAGTGCAGTTGATGGACAAAACGGCTTACTTCTCCGGTTTGCAGTCCGTTGCTTCGTGTATCATACAGTAGGCTTACACGTTTGGCCCGATAAATCAGACGGTAAAAATGGTATGCCCACACACTGTCCTGATGCTCATAAGTCGGCAGTCCGAATCCTCTTCGCAAATTATATGGAATAAATGAGTTGGCAGCTTTCTTCATCGGGAAGATTCCTTCATTCATAGACAGGATAATCAGCCGGTCGAAATCCAGCGCACGGGTTTCCAACACCCCCATTACCTGCAATCCGGAAAGCGGTTCACCGTGGAACGGAATGGTAATCGTATCCGTTACCCGTTTCAACAGGCGGAAATAGGTATCGATTTTCATTTCCACATGGGCTTCCTGCATCACCTCTTTCATACGGTTTACTGTAGTGAAATAATGGAAGATAAATTCCTGTTCCAGATCAATAATGGAAAACGGCTCATTGTCCGTATCTTCTTCAGTTGCGGATTTGCCTTCTTCTATGGCTTTATTCAATTCCTGCAATACATGAATCAGATAATCGGAAAAAGCATCGACAGCCGTAACCGGTGTAAACAAAATGGACAGCAGCGGCGTCTTATCCAAATCCGCGTACCCAATGTAAATCTTATTATTTTCGGAAATATCCTTTATCAGTGCAGCGATAATGTCCGGAGCCGTAGAACTAATGTAGCGGTGATTGAGTACCGGCAGTACATCCCGGAAATAAAATACGGGCTGCCTGTCTACATACCGGATGTTCTTTTGCAATGCCAGGATATATTCCATTAAAGATGCGACCGGTGTACCGGCAAGCGGATAACCCATCGTTACATTAATGCGCCGGATTTGTTCGGGGATTGCATTCAATACAGGTACCAATAGATTTTCGTCGGGAAGGACCACGGCAGTCCGGAGTGCTTCTTCCGCACTCATATCACTTTCTTTACACAATTCGGAAAGCAAGCTATATACCTGTTTCGCCTGTCCGATACCGGAAGGAATCCCTATCACTTCGATTTCCGGAGTGGATTTGCCATTTATCTTTTCTGGTTTGTCTGTGTCTATCTTCCATTTTGAAGGGAATAATTTCAGGTTACGTTCCACAAAATAAGATGCCTTATTATCCGGGTCTGTTACTTTCGGCGAAGCATAATCCCAATAAAAGTCCGCGATACCCAATTTCTGCAATTGAAGAAGGAATTGTTCTTCCACAACCGACAAGGCATTCAGACCTACAAATACGACCCGGCTATAGGGCAGTTCACAACAGGTTCCTTGTTTCAGGTTATCTACAACCTCACGGAAAATCATACCTTCATATCCCTTGCTTTCCTCTGCCAATGTTTGGCGCAATCCGGTGTACAAGTCGTACAGGATTTCCCATACGGCAAGAAACTCTTTCTGGTTGGGGCTATCCCCTTTCGGGTAAAAAGACGACCAGAATGTACGGATTGCAGCTATTTGTTCTTCACTCAGGAAATCAAAACTGTTTTCTATTTCGCGTAAATCGGTTACGTTGGTGAAGAGCATGCGGGCATCCGCCATATATTTATCCACATCGTCGAAATCATTGAGCAACATTTCACCCCAATACAGAAATTCATCGAATGTCTCGGACGAACCGCTACGACGGACGTAAATACTATATAATATAAACAACATGCTGATTCTGTCGGCAGCCTGTTTCCCACTCAACTGTATAAACAAATCATTAATTGTAAGGATTGTCGGTGAGAAAAGGGGCTTACCTGCGACTTCCGACAGATATTTCTGGAAAAAAAGTCCGGCACGGCGGTTGGGGAATACAAACGCAAGCCGGCTTATATCCGCCTCATATTTGGAATAAAACAGGGATGCAACCTGATACAAGAATGGTTTCATTAAATGGGGATGTATATTTATTTTATATAGTAAACAGAATTAAGAAGGGATAGTCAAAATCTTTTCAATCACTTGTATCTCTTCTTCCGAAAACTTGGTGTTTTGCAACGCCCTCAGATTATCCATTAATTGCTCTACAGAACTGGCACCGACAAGCACACTTGTCACCCTGTCATCCTTCAACAACCAGGCTAATGCCATTTCAGCCAGTGTCTGACCGCGTCCTACAGCCAATTCATTCAACTGGCGAACTTTATTTATTACTTCTTCCGTTACTTGCTCCCGTTGCAGATGCCCGGTCGATTTGGCTGCTCTAGAGTTTTCAGGAATACCATGCAGGTATTTGTTTGTGAGCATTCCCTGAGCCAGTGGTGAGAATGCTATCATCCCTACTCCTTCCTGTTGTAACAAGGGTAATAAATCCGGTTCTGTCCACCGGTCCAACATGGAGTAACGAGCCTGGTGTATCAGGCAGGGAACGCGATGTTCTTTCAACACAGCCAATGCTTTCGCCGTCTGGTCTGCATTATAGTTGGATATACCTATATACAGGGCTTTCCCTTGACGTACAATATCGGCCAATGCGCCCATCGTTTCTTCTATCGGTGTTTCCGGATCAGGACGGTGCGAATAGAATATATCCACATAATCCAATCCCATCCTTTTCAGGCTCTGGTCGAGACTTGCCATCAGATATTTGCGGCTTCCCCAGTTTCCATAGGGCCCGGGCCACATATCATAACCGGCTTTTGTGGAAATAACCAATTCATCCCGGTAAGCACCCAATCCTTTTTTCAGAATATGCCCGAAGTTTTCTTCCGCTGAACCATACACCGGACCATAATTATTAGCTAAATCAAAATGTGTAATCCCATTATCGAATGCCGCATGTGCTATCCGGATAAAGTTACTGAACACATCCACACTCCCGAAGTTATGCCATAAGCCTAACGATATTTCCGGAAGCAATAACCCACTGCGTCCACAACGCCTGTAGGCCATATCCGCATAGCGGTTCCCATTTGCTTGATATAGTTCCATAGGTATATTCTTTATTCTGATTTGATAAAGCAAACTTACACAAAAAATACGTAATCTTATTTGCTTTTACTCCCGATATTTTGTATATTTAGTCGTTAATAAATTTGTTTTCGAGGCAGTCGAAAATATTCACGAGGCAGTCATTTATATTCTTGGCGCCCTCGAAAATATAAACGACCACCTCGTGAACAGATTTGTACAGGTACTTTTTGAAAAAACTACAGCAGGAAAATAAATAACAAACCTATTAAAAATAAAAACATGAACAGAGTAAAATTTGCTATCTACGAAACACCCGCGAATGAAATCCAAGGGAAACAACCTTGCGCCCGCCTTGTTTCAAATGGCACCAAACGCATGGACAATATTTGTACTTATATTAATGAGTGTTGTTCCGTCACATCGTCTGACATCAAAGGTGTTCTGGATGCATTATCCAAATACATCGGCCTTCAGTTGTCCAACGGATACAGCGTTGAACTCGAAGGATTGGGACACTTCTCCCCTTCCCTGAAAACGACAAAGAAAGAAGTGAAAGAAGATGGCAAGACTTTGTTCAATGTCTGCGTGGATGGTGTCAATTTTCGTTGCAGCCCGGAGTTGAAAGAGATGGTTACGGATTGCAGGCCTCAAAAGGTTAAACGGGAAAATAACGAGAAAACCAGCCGGAAAGACAGAAAAACGCAAATGCTGTTGTTCCTGAAAAATCACCAGGTTATCAATATTTCGGATTATGCAGCACTTAACCGGTGTACTTATTATACGGCCAACAATGATATAAAGCAGTTTGAAGAAGAGGGATGCCTGGAAAGTGACGGATACAGAACCCACCGGATCTACCAACTTACCGCAGCAGGGAAAGAGGAAATGGATAAAATACCAACACCTTCCGAACCGCTTCCCAACCCTCTCCGGATGGCAGGAAAACTAAAATTGTAATAAAACAAAAAAGGCCATCCATCACGGACAGCCAATCTTCATTGTTAACCTTAAATCTAATACCATGAAAAACACAGTGCAAATATATGCATTTTATGTTATGTAGCATGTGTTTCTATTTGGAAATCTCATTGCATTAACCATGTTTAACAAAAAGATGCTATAAAACATATAAATAAAAAGCGTATGCAGTCTTTACAACCAGACTACATACGCTTTTATTATTACTTAATATACCTGTTTGGCTATTACTTATTAAAGCGTTCTTTCAGTTTGGCAAGCATATCTTTAGTCATGGAATCCAGGTCATATTCCGGTTTCCAACCCCATTCTTCACGGGCACAGGTATCATCCAGCGAATTAGGCCATGATTCGGCTATAGCCTGACGCAACGGATCTACGTCATATTCCATCTGAAATTCCGGCATATATTTCTTAATGTTGTTGAAGATGATTTCCGGATCAAAGCTCATAGAAGCAATGTTGAATGAGTTGCGGTGTACGAATTTAGTAGAATCAGCTTCCATAATTTCGATAGCAGCACGCAAACCGTCCGGCATATACATCATATCCATAAATGTTCCGGCTTTAATCGGACATACGAATTTTTCACCTTTGGCAGCAGAATAGTAGATATCTACAGCATAGTCTGTAGTACCACCGCCCGGAGGTGTTACATAAGAGATAAGACCCGGGAAACGAACGGAACGCGTATCGACACCGAAACGGATGTTGTAATAGTCGCTCAATAATTCACCGGAAACTTTTGTTACACCGTACATAGTACGTGGATTGCGGATAGTATCCTGCGGAGTTTTATCTTTTGGAGTGTTGTTCCCGAACACACCGATTGAACTCGGAGTAAATACGGCGCAGTGCATTTCGCGTGCCACTTCCAATACATTAAACAAACCGCCCATACCGATTTTCCATGCTAACTGTGGTTTTGCTTCTGCTACGGCAGAAAGTAAGGCAGCAAGGTTATAGATAGTGTCTACCTTATATTTAGACACTGTCTCAGCAATCTGTTGCTCGTTTGTAATATCTACGATTGCAGAAGGTCCGGACTCTAACAGTTCTCCTTTTGGTTCTGCACCCGGAATGTAACCTGCAACAATGTTACCTCCATAGATACCTCTCAACTTCATGGTTAACTCTGATCCAATCTGACCGGTAGCACCAATTACTAAAACATTCTTCATTGCGTTTTTCTGTTCTTATAAGTTTTTTCAGCGACAAAGGTATAGAGAAATAAAATAGTTTTGATATGATTTTCTTGTGTTTTTTCAACAATATATTCAAAAAAAATATGACCTTTGCCTTACTCGTTGACAGTTGATAGTTCGATGTTGGCAGCTAATTAGCCATATAAGCTTTCAGATTGTCATTTTTAACCACAAAACAGAAAATTATATTATTAACTTAATTAAAAATACTAACAAAAAACAAAGTTATGTACGGTAAACTGAAAGATTTCCTTACACAGGAACTGGCAAATATTAAAGCAGCCGGTTTGTACAAAAACGAACGTATTATCACAACTCCTCAAAGAGCAGACATTAAGGTTCAACCGGCAAGCGAAGTTTTAAACTTCTGTGCCAACAATTATTTGGGTTTGTCTGACAACCAGCAACTGATTAAAGCTGCAAAAGATGCGATGGACACACACGGATACGGTATGTCGTCCGTTCGTTTCATCTGCGGAACACAAGATTTGCATAAAAAACTGGAAGCTGCAATCTCCGATTATTTTAAAACGGAAGATACTATTTTATATGCAGCATGTTTTGATGCAAACGGCGGTTTGTTCGAACCTTTGTTTGGCGAAGAAGATGCGATCATCTCTGATGCTTTAAACCACGCTTCTATTATTGACGGAGTACGTCTTTGTAAAGCAAAACGTTATCGTTATGCAAATGCAGACATGGCAGATTTGGAACGTTGCTTGAAGGAAGCTCAGGCTCAACGCCATCGTATCATCGCAACAGATGGTGTATTCTCTATGGACGGTAATGTTGCTCCGATGGATAAAATCTGTGAACTGGCTGAAAAGTATGATGCGCTGGTTATGGTTGACGAATCTCACTCTGCCGGAGTGGTCGGCCCGACAGGTCATGGTGTGGCAGAACAGTTCAATTGCTACGGACGTGTAGATATCTTTACCGGAACATTAGGTAAAGCATTCGGTGGTGCCATGGGTGGTTTTACAACTGGTAAGAAAGAAATTATCGACATGTTGCGTCAACGTTCCCGTCCTTATTTGTTCTCCAACTCCGTAGCTCCTGCTATCGTAGGTGCCAGCCTTGAAATGTTCAGAATGTTGAAGGAAAGCGATGCTTTGCATACTAAACTGATGGGTAATGTTTCTTATTTCCGTGACAAGATGTTGGCTGCCGGTTTTGATATTAAACCGACTCAGTCCGCTATTTGTGCCGTTATGTTGTATGACGCTAAATTGTCACAGGATTTCGCTGCCCGTATGCAGGAAGAAGGCATCTATGTAACCGGCTTCTACTATCCGGTAGTTCCGAAAGAACAGGCTCGTATCCGTGTTCAGTTATCTGCCGGCCACGAAAGAGAACATCTGGATAAAGCAATTGCCGCATTTATCAAAGTTGGAAAAGAATTGAATGTGATCAAATAATTATTCTTCCATATATAAAAAAGCAGGATAGGCAATAAAGTCTATCCTGTTTTTTTATTTCTTACTCAGTACAAGCTTCATTATTGTTGACCGGTAACCAAACTATACGAGGTTCCATTGTAAAAAAATCCGCTTTATCTCCGGTATTCCATTCGCAGGTAACTTCTGCATCCCAATTGACTGCTTGAACGGGAATAGATTTTTCCGTTTATTTTGAGAGCCGTTTTTTCTTTAAATCAAAATGACATAAATCATTCGGATTTTCAGAAAAAATAGTCTGACTTTTCAAAACATAGCTATTAATACAGTGAATATTTATAAATAATATATTATATATCAAAAAGCGTTATAGGCATTAATTGCTTTTATTTAGGAATCTATTTTATAGATAAATATTACTAAAAACAGTTAACTATTACTTCCTTATATAATAGGATAAGTATTAATAAAATAAATATATATATGGCTTTAGTATATGTAAATCAAAACGGACAATATCTATTTTATTCTTTTGATGATTTCATTGGTTAAAATTTAAAATCATAATAAAAGTAAATTAAGAATCAAAACTCAAAATATAGCATTAATTTTGTACCTAAAAATTTATAAACACTATATTGTTTCTTATGATTTACATAGATGACTAAAAAATAACCATATTCCAATAAACATGTTTACTGCGTATTCAGGGGAATTATTACTTTAAAACTTATTATACTAACTTTGATTTATGAAAAACAATCTTATATTTAAATTGATTGTATTATACTCGTTCAATGCAATTGTTGCCGGATATTCAAACTATATTTGTTCTACAATTGATACATTAACTATAGGGAAATGGTGTGGAGAAGAAGCTTTAGCTACTGTTGGTGTATCGTCTACTGTTTTTATGTTAACTATTTTATTTGTGTCTGTGATAACCAATGCAGGCTCTACCATACTATCATTAGATTATGGTAAATCGGATTTTAATTCATTAAATATTCATTTCAATAGTTATATCAGGCTTGGTTTTATTTATTCGGTAGTATTAACTTTTATTGCATATCCTTTTTCTGGCTATATAGCAAAAGCGCTTACAGCTTACGATGTAGAGATTTTTATGATGTGTCAAAATTATATTAAAGGTGTCGTCATTTGTTTTGTACCTTATGTAATGCTTCACTTACTTATTACTTTTACTCGTATAGATGGCTCTATTTCCTTAGGTATTATAGCAATACTGTTTATGACAATTTCAAAATTCTTATTGAATTATTTATTATTAGGAGTTATGGGACATGGGCTATGGGCAGCATCATCATCTTCTGCAATCAGTTATACAATTGGTGCGCTTTTTTGTTTACTCCATTTCAGAAAGCCTTTGACTGTCAGGAATTTGAAATTCAACCTGATTGGATCTTTACATCCAAGACAATTATCTCAGGTTTTAAAAGTAGGAATGCCTTCTGTCGGTGAATATATAGCTACAGCTTTAAAATTAATTGTAATCAATACCATTTTATTAGAATTTGCAGGTATTGTATATGTAGCTATTTGGACCGTCATTTATACAATATCCCGTTTGACTATTTGTCTTATAAAAGGTGTGGGAGCAGCTTCAATTCCTTTTTTTGGTTTGTTTTATGCTCAGAATGATATGTATAATTTGAGAAAAACTTATTTTTCGACATTCAAAATTATGCTTTTTGTTAATATAGCAGTTAATATATTCATATTTATAAAGGCAGATTGGGTCTGTTCTATTTTTAATATTTTACATGAAGTGGATGCAAATCCGATATTGGCTGTAAGAATATTCACTATCAGCATGTTATTTACGCAAATTACAATATTTTTTAGATATTACTATCAAAGCATTATTAAAACAAATTATTCCGTTTATTTTGTTGTTGCTCCTACATTTCTGGTATTCGTTCCATTAACGTTGTTTTTATATTATTTATTAGGAATAAATGGAGTATGGTATTCCTTTATTGCTTCAGAAGTTATTACAATTCTTATTTTCGGAATATACATAGGAATAAAAACAGGGAATTATCCTCATAGGTTAAAAGATTTTATACTTTTACCTGAAAATAAATATTCTTTTTTTGAATTTAATGACTCTATCAACAATAAAAAAGAAGAATTTTATACTCTAATCACAGATATCCACAAATTCTGTGAATTACATGATGTAAAAGAGCTACCGAGGAATATTATAAATAAATTCATAAATGAGGTGTATAAAATATCTATAAACAATGACAACAGTAATAAAATCATAGATGTTAAACTTCGAATTATTAATGATAGTATTACTTTATCTATTATGGATAATTGTAAAAAATATAATCCAACCCAATATATAGGTATGCTAAAAGAAAAAACAAGTAATGTCTGTCCAATAGATATACATTATAAAAATATCATGGGAATAAATAATATGCATCTTACAATCTTACATTTTGAAGAGACAATGAATAACTAAACGGATGAAATACCTGAAACACCTGACCTTTATCAGACAGGTGTTTCAATTACCTGGTGTATTTATGATTGTATAGGAATAAGTGGGGTATTATATTTGTAACAGATATTTTATACCTTTGTGGCCATAAAATAAGCACATAGAAAGACATTTGTATGCAACTTAGCAATTATCATAGCCACTGTACATTTTGTGACGGAAGAAGTACCCCCGAAGATTTCGTGAAGTTTGCCATTTCGCATGGTTTCCGTGCTTATGGTTTCTCTTCCCACTCCCCACTGCCGTTCGAAACTTTTTGGAATATGTCTAAAGACGATATGCCGGAATATCTGATGGAAATAAAACGTCTGAAAGATAAATATAGCGGGCAACTCGATATCTATGTGGGATTGGAAATCGATTACCTGGATGAAACTTACAATGCTTCTATTTCCTATTTCCGCGAATTACCGCTCGATTACCGGATTGGCTCCATTCACTTTCTTCCAATCGCCGAACCGTTGACAGAAGAAAATATGGTATGCATCGACGGTTCTTTTTCCGATTACAGGGATGCTGTGGACAAATATTACCAGAGTGACATAAGCAAATTGGTTGCACATTATTTCACATCAACGAAAAAAATGATAGAAGCAGGAGGTATAGATATTGTCGGTCATATGGATAAGATTTATATGAACGGGCATAAATATCCGGGATTTTCTTTTGATGCCGATTGGTATCAGGAACCATTTAACGAGTGCCTGCACCTGATTGCTGAAAAAGGCTTGATGGTTGAAGTGAATACGAAAAACCTGCAAAAGAAACAGCAGACTTATCCACATATGGCTTACCTGAACCGTCTTGAACAATTACATATCCCGGTAATGGTTAACTCCGATTGCCATTATCCTGATTTGGTAAACGACGGACGAGCAGAAGCTTTCGAAATACTAAAACAGGCAGGTTTTAAAACGACTCGTGAGCTGATAAACGGACAATGGGAAGATGTGGCTATTTAACCTTTCTTCCTTTTATACAAAAAAGATTGCCAGCGCTCTTCCGCATTTCCCTGGCGAAACATTTCATAACGTGCCATGGTAAAAAACAAGTCTGATAAGCGGTTTATAAATTGCAGGATTTCTGCAGGAACAGCATCTTGTTTATTCAATGTCCACAAACGGCGTTCGGCACGGCGCACAATGGTACGGGCCAATTGAAGATGGGCGGAAACCGGAGACCCTCCGGGAAGGATGAAATAACCGTTATCTTCCATCAGGGAGGACAGGTAGTCTATTTGCTCTTCACAAAACGCAACCAGATTCTCTGGTAATGTATTCGGATTCTTACCCCGTATATCCGAGGGGGTTGCCACATGGGACATTACAACCATCAGCTCCCGTTGTATCTTTCCGAGCAAATTCTGCCATTCATGTCCGGCAGGTAATAGGGAACGGACAATACCAATCTCCGCATTTGCTTCGTCCAATGTTCCGTTTGCTTCAATGCGTATATCATCTTTATCCACGCGCTGCCCGCCATGTATGCCGGTTCGCCCCTTATCTCCTCCACGGGTATATATTTTCATAATACTTTATGTTATTTTTCCAGATTAAAAAGAAAATCCGTCAACCATTTGTTCCGGGAAGTGTCTCCCCAATACAAGTGGGTATATCCAGCCAATAAGTTTTTATAACGATATAAAGGAGTATCAACCGGAATACCCTTTGCTGTAAATGACGTAGCAACCGATAAAAGCGGATTCTCCTGCGAAACAATACGGGAATAGTGGAACTCATGTCCTTTCATTCTATATTCCTTATAGTTCAGAGAACGGTAGCCCAGCCTCAGTTTCATCTGTTCCATGGTGGCAGCCTGGTTTAATATCCCAGCCATCGGATATATCGTTCCATCCGTATCCGTTATATGATTACAAAGATACATCATCCCGCCACATTCCGCCAGCAATTTACCGCCTTCTTCCACATATTCGCGGACAGATTGAAGCAAGGTAAAATTGGATGCCAATGTAGAAAGGTATAATTCCGGGTATCCTCCGGGAAGATAGACAAAATCGGCATCCGGCAAAAACGAATCTTTCAGAGGACTGAATGTTGTTACTTTTCCTATACGGTGAAGCAATTGTATATTCTCTTCATAAACGAAATTGAATGCTGCATCCTGTGCAATGGCTATACGCAAAGGTGCATATGCTGTTTTTTCCGGACATTTTTCCTCGCAGGATATAGCGGATTTATCGGAAACGGAGATTGACAATAACCGGTCTATATCTACAAACTTTTCCACTAAATCGGCAATCCGGTCTGCAAACTCGTCGAAACAAAAGTCTTCATCCAATGATAATCCTAAATGGCGGCTGGGAATTTCAATATCTGTTTGTTTAGGAAGATACCCTAATGCTTCCACTCCGGCATCTTCACAGGCTTGTTTTAAATACGAATAATGGCTTTCGGATGCTACAAAATTAAATACGACACCAGCAACCCTGATTTCTTTATTAAAATGTTTGAAGCCATATAATAGAGGTGCGACCGAATAGGCTGTACTTTTTGCATTTACTATCAATACGACTGGAATATCCAATGTCCGGGCAATTTCGGCACTGCTCCCTTTCATCCCGTCATATCCGTCAAACAGGCCCATTACACCTTCAGCCACTGCAACATCCGCATTTGCTGTATAGCGGGTATATAAATCGCGGATATGTTCTTCGGACATCATAAAACGATCCAGATTGATAGACGGGCATCCGGCTGCCATCCCATGGTGGCGTGTATCTATATAATCAGGCCCGCATTTAAACGGCTGAACCTGTAAGGAACGTCTTTTTAAAGCACGAAGCAGCCCCAAGGTAAATGTGGTTTTACCACTACCTGATGAAGCTGCTCCGATTAAAATTTGAGAAAACACTTTTATCAGTATTGTTCTTTTTCGTTCGGGAAATCCAAAGTCTTTACATCTTCTATATATGCTTGTACGGCACGTGTGATTTGTTCGCCTATATCTGCATAACGACGAAGGAAACGGGGAGAGAACCCCTGATTGATTCCCAACATGTCATGCATAACCAGCACCTGGCCATCCACTCCGCCACCGGCACCAATACCTATAATAGGGATTGTCAGTTCGGTAGCTACGCGTGCAGCCAAAGCTGCCGGAATCTTTTCAAGGACAATTGCAAAACAACCGATTTCTTCTAACAGGTGAGCATCTTCGATCAGTTTCTGCGCTTCCGCTTCTTCACGTGCACGAACGGTATAAGTTCCGAATTTATTAATTGACTGGGGAGTCAGCCCTAAATGCCCCATTATTGGAATACCGGCACATAAAATGCGTTCAATGGATTCTCTGATTTCCGAACCTCCTTCCAGTTTAATGCAATCAGCATGCGTTTCTTTCATAACACGGATAGCCGAAGTCAACGCTTCCTTCGAGTTTCCTTGATAGGTACCGAAAGGCAGGTCTACAACAACTAAAGCACGTTTAACAGCCTTCATTACAGATTTACCGTGATAAATCATCTGATCCAAAGTAATAGGAAGTGTCGTTACATTTCCCGCCATCACGTTGGAAGCTGAATCTCCTACCAAAATAACATCCATACCTGCCTGATCGATAAGGCGAGCCATAGAATAATCGTACGCTGTCAACATGGAGATTTTTTCTCCGCGTTGCTTCATTTCAATCAAACGATGCGTAGTTACTTTTCTATTATCCTCTAAATCCCTTTTTGCAACTGACATAATGATATTTGTTTATTGTTTACAGGCGGCAAAGGTACATATTAATATGATATAGCCTATATAAAGGCTGAAATCAAAGCAAAAAAATAGCATTTACTTAATCTTTCGTTTTTTATCTTTATCTTTGAACTATTAAAATTAAAGATGAAAAATCATAAGGAAAATATGAAGAATATAACCTCCGGCCCTTTTATCACTTTCCGGCTCGCAGAGGAAACAGATATTGAGCGCATCTGGGAAATTATATTACAGGCAAAAGCACAAATGCTTCGTCTCAATAGTAAGCAATGGGACGATAATTATCCGGCAATCGAAACCATACAACAAGATATCAGGGATAGAAACGGTTATGTGTTATTGGCAGATAACCGGATTATAGCTTATGGCGTTGTTTCTTTTGACGGAGAACCTGTTTATAAAGAGATTGACGGCAAATGGTCCAATGAGCTTCCTTACATGATCGTACATCGTTTGGCCGTGGCAGAAGAGGCTAAGCATAAAGGTATTGCAAAACGTTTTATGCTGGAGGCAGAAAATGTCAGCCGGCAGAAAGGCATTTACAATTTCCGTGTCGATACCAATTTCGATAATACTTATATGCTTCGTTTGATTGATGCATTGGGATTTAAATTCAGCGGCCTCGTTTATTACAGGGGGAACAGCGAGAGAAGGGCTTTTGAAAAAAGTATTCGTCCCCACTCCCTTCCTTTAGAACTTCCGGGATATACAATCCGGGAGGCTTGTTTTGAAGATGCTGAAGTCATATTCTATGCAATAGACAAAAGCCGGGAAGACTTACGGGTATGGCTTCCATTTGTCGATTCTCTAAAAAGCGTATCCGATGAACAACTATTCCTCAAATCCGTATTAGAAGTTCCTTATGAACGGCGGGATATCGTTTTCGTATTGGAAAAGGGTACGGAATTATGCGGACTGATTGGCATTCATTTTACAGATTGGAACAACCATCGTACAGAAATCGGTTATTGGCTTCTTCCAGCATACCGGGGGCAAGGCATTGTAACAGCCGCTGTTCGTTATTTATGTAAATGGGCTGTGAATGTAAGAGGAATGAATCGCATTCAAATCCGTTGTGCGGTAGAAAACCAGCCAAGCAATGCTATTCCCCAACGCCTGGGTTTCACCCATGAAGGTACCGAACGTGAGGGAGAACTACTGGTATCCGGAACCTATACGGATATACATATTTATAGCATACTTAAAAAAGAAATAGAAAAATGGAACAAGAAATCCAACTAAACGATCACAACAAACAAGAGTATCCACCCATGCATACAGCCGAGCATATATTGAACCAGACGATGGTTCGGATGTTCGGATGCCCGCGTTCTAAAAATGCCCATATAGAAAGGAAAGTTTAAATTACCATTGCGCATTATAATTAAATATATAATTATCAATAATTTACAAGATGGAAATAATTTTAAATGAACACAACAAGGCTGAATATCCACCAATGCACACAGTAGAACACATTCTTAATCAAACTATGGTTAGAATGTTTGGCTGTGAAAGATCTAAAAACAGCCATATAGAAAGACGTAAAAGTAAGTGTGACTATAAAATCTGTACCGCTCCAACACCAGAGCAAATAGATGTTATAGAATCCACTGTAAATGAAATAATAAACCAACATCTATCTGTAATATCATTCTTTGTAACCAAAGACAATGTTCCATCAGAAGTTGATTTAAGTAAACTTCCTGATGATGCTAGTGAAACTCTAAGAATAGTCAAAATTGGCGATTATGATATTTGCGCTTGTATTGGTGCTCACGTCAATAACACATCTGAAATTGGTAAATTCAAAATCATTAGTACTGATTATACAGACGGTAGATTTAGAATCCGTTTTAAGTTAGAAAATCCATAAAATATTCATTCTTCCCCTATACAACAAAACCCAGCTACCACTAGGATAACTGGGTTTTATTCATTCTATAATCACCTATACTTATTCAAGCCAAACTTTGGCATTCTTCTTTATTTCTACTTTTGAAAACTCCCTTAATTCATTAACTAACACTTGTACTTCTTCTGGTGTTGGTTCTGGAATGGGAACTGACCTACTTGTGTTCCTTCCTATATTGACTTGTACAGGGTTACATTTCTTTATACATTTTACCATTTCATTCAAATCAAACTGCATTAATGGTTCTGCTGTTACATACGTTTTGATTCCCAAATCAGAAATATCTTCCATTGCTTTAACTCGATCCTCTATCTGGGGAGAATTACACATAATTTTAGAATCGAATCTATTAGTTTCAATGGTTGTACAGACTACAGATCTTTCAAACACTGGATGATCCAGATACTCTAATATCCTAGCAGGGTTTTTGCTTTGAAACAAATATTTATTATATCTGTCACAGCAATCCAATACGGTTTTAATCCAGTTATCAGGTATATCCTGAGCAAACATATCAATGCTACTGCCTACAAAGATAAAATTACCACTTCCCAAATAAGCATCTACCAACTCTCCAGCATCCAATCTGGCTTTTCCCCGTTTGGGAGACAATTTATCCATATAACAATAACTACAGCCATGATAACATTTCCCCTTAATGGGGTTCCAAGTATGGCTTACAAACTCATACATATTTCCTTTTGCTTCTCTAATCATATTTTAAAATTTTAAGAGGAAGGTGTTGTTACACACCTTCCATAAGATAATTAACCTATTACTCCCTACCTTTATTTCTTATGCACTTAATTCATCACTCGATTGTATTAATCCCTTTAACCTAGAGGAATTAAAGCTATCCCAAAGTTCATTCAACTTTTTGTTAATTAAATCCTCTTTACTACCCTCTCCAATTTTGCCTTTAACCTTTTGAAGGTATTCAACTTCGCTTAGACCTATCGAGCGCATAAATTGTATCATATTATCAGTAAATTTTGCTTTATCTTCATCAGACGTTCTTTCATATATACTTACAACCCAACCTGATAATGTTGTTCTGTTTTTACACAATTTATCTCCAAATGTTACTTTGGCAACTTCTAAGATATTCAATCCTCTTTCCAGCCCTGCTTCATTTTTCAACGGATCTAAGTATTTTCCTTGCATAGCTGCATCCATAACCTTCGTATCTACCTTGTTATTAAATGTAAACCAAAGAGATGCTGCATTTAAAGAATAGCCTTGTTCCATTAATTTGTGGATTTCTCTTAACAACCTGGGACAATTCTCATTAATCACTGTTGCTCCCTTTACAATATCGCGAGTATTCCATTTGCTGGTACAGATATTGATTTCTGCCAACATTTCCATAATAGGCATATCATCATTCAAAGCATAGATTACACAGAACTCCTTTTTATATTTCTGTTTCTCTTCCAATTTTTCATTAGCTTCCAACAATTCCATATGAGCTTTGAATCTGTGGTTTCCTTCAATTAATGCAATATACTGAGCTGCATCCTCCTTAGAAAGCTCTTCACCCGTTTCAAAGTCTATTATTTTTAAGCCTTCTTCTATCGCTTTACTTCCCTCTATGATAATAGCAGGAGATAACAACCCAAACCGTTTCAAAGATTCTTTTTTCTTCTTGACGATTTTTGGGTTTAAATCTCTGTTGCCTGCTAATCGTGCGATTTTTTTACCACTGCTCAATAAAGTTGAAACATTAATGATTTCTTTTTTCATTTTAATTTACCGCTGCCCTGCGGATTTATATTAGCATCTGGCACGCCTATTATTTTTAGATCAGCCACTTTGACTGTCTTTCTATATATAAGACGCTTGAAACGGAAAATATACTAATGAAAATCAGCACTTTACAGGGTAGTACAAAAATAGCAGAGTTTTACAACCCTGCTACAAATCAAATAATTATGTTATGACATTTAGTAATAGTTATTCATACTGGAAAATACAGGCGGTTTCTTTGGATTCATTAATCCCTTTACAGTATTGTATTCATTAGTAAAAGGATTTAATAGGTTCTCATTCCTGCTTACCTTGGTAAAGTATAATAAATAAGAAAGTAGTTCCTTTTCTTTATTGGATATATTGGCACTTACTGCCCTTCTTTCTTTTATATGGTCTGTACTGTCAAAAAAGTATCTAAGCATCTTACAAAACAGATAAGCCATAGCAGTATCACTATATTCGTCAGGTTCGTTCAAACAAATACTACCTTTGAAAATATTGGCATCTTTTATATCTGTATACATTGCCTCACATGCCATTCCTATTATCCCTATGGTTTCATTGTCTGTTATGTGTATTTTTTTCTTACCAACTTTTAAAGTTAGCTCAACAGGCTCATTAAAAGAAATCTCTTTTAGTGTGTATACTGAATGTTGAGGTTTCCTGTAGCTATAATTTATCCCCTTTTTTATTAATTCTACAAACTTCTCAATAATACTTCCTACTCCTTCTTTTGTCTTTATATTGTCAAAACAAGTACCTACACAGTAATCATATACAAATAATAGTAAATACCAGAACCTTTCAGAATCTAGCCCTAAATCGCTTAAACAGCCTTGTATGTCTTTATTCTCTATATAATCTTTGAACCTGTTTTGTAATGGTATTTTCTTATTATTGTACCTGTCAATAAAACGAATCGCATTAGTACCACATATATAATATTCTCCAGTCTCTGGATTACAGTCTATATCTGGACAAAACTCTAAACCTAAATGTATAATGCCAGATTCTCTAAGTAGGTTTTCATTATTAGGAATTTCTTCTATTGGTGTAACCATATCTATTTTGATTTTAGTCTAGGCAAATATACCATTTAAAAGATTGATACAAATGAAAACCTATTATCCCTTTCTTTTTTCCATATCCTCCATATAAATTTTTCTGTTTATCAGGCTGATTCTTACAACCAAATAGAAATAAACCAAATAAGAGTAATATAATGATATTATTTATCATGTTGATTAACAGGTATTTTATCGTCTTTTACTAATTTATACTTATATCCATCTTTAATATATACCTTATGCTCTTTACTATCTGTGTATTGATTATGAATATCAACCCTTACCAATTCGAATTTATAACAAATTTCAGGCTCTTTCCATTCTATTTTTTCTTGTCTGACTTGTTTGTAAGTATGTATAGCATATTCATAAGCACTAAAATTCAAATGAAGTTTGATTGTTTTTTCTTTAGGATTAAATTCAGTGTGTCCATTTTCCATATCATTAAATGGCTCTTCATTAATTAGATAAGCACCACCATCTTTCTTCATTTTATAAACATCATACATACTTGAACCTCTTGATCCACATTGCCATTTAGTTATTAGTAGTTCATCTTCTCCATCAAAGTCAACATCTTGAAAGAAAAAGGGAACACTATTATCTGCTAAATATTTATTTGGATCTTTTTGTCTATAATCAAGTGATATGGAATCTCCATCTTTTAATGGCATATATCGATATAATCCATCATCATGAAAAATATCATTATAAAGATAAAATTCATCTTTGTCATTTTGAAAATGTAAAATAGCTAATCCATAATCAGTATACCCCTTTTCATATATAAGTGGAAACCATATAACCTGCACTTTATATCCATTTACCTTTTGTTTGTAATTAATGAAAACACGTGGGTAATTTATACCTTCATAAACTTTATTATAAAGAGATAGATCCTTACATATGATATCTTTATTTGTATTGACTGTTGACAATATCAATATACTATCTTTTACCCCGCGAGAATATAATTTCATTTCATTTTTAAAAAGGATACCATCTATACTAATTGAAATATTATCATAAGTTGTATTAATTTCTAAAGGATTTAATGAATAGAAAAACGATTGATTATCTGGTAACTTCATTATTTTTGTTTGAGTTCCATTAGCTAAAAGATGTTGCTTTAATTCTTTAACTTGGAATTTAGTTTTTTCTAAATCAATATAAGAAAGGCTATCCATATACTTGATTGTAATCAAATCTATTTCATTGATCTCACCTCTTACAATCAATGTGTCAATTTTATCTTTCTCATATTTTCCCAATAATGAATCTAATGTTCCTGCTTTTGAAATGTTTACAGTAACAGATGTTTGTAAAGATATATTGTCTGTACAAGCAAATAAAAATAAGCCAAGTAAAAGTATATAGTATTTCATTCTTCCTTATATCCTTTATATTCCAAATATTCTTGCAAGATTTTTTCTATATAAGGATTCTTTCGTAATATCTGATTACATGAATCCATACGAATTGTATCGTTATTGGCTGAATAAAGCCTTGCCAACTCCATCAACTCAAATCCGTAATTCTCGCTTGCCTTCCCTTCTGTCTCTTCTTGCTCAAGCCGTTCACAAACTTGTCTCTGTAATTCAATTGCTCTTTCATAATTACCTAATCCCCCTGAGTAGCAATCCACCAACACTTTTGCAAGTGGAATATAGTCTGGATGAGAATACCCTCCAAACAGTTCCAATCCTATTACATGTATTAAAGAAAACTCATACAACTCTATCATCTTTTCTGCAAACATTCTGTCATTTAATGGACGATAATACTTTTGATACAAAGACAATATCATATAATGCAAATTCTGTTCATTTTGCCATGTATTAGATGGATGTGTATAAATATTTGTTTTCTCTTTATCAAACAAATCCAATAACTGATTAGGCTCATTTTGCTTTACATAAGCTATACATTGCTTGATAATCGAATCTACATAAAAGATATTTTGCGGCTGATAGTTTTCATCAAATTCTTCCATATCTTCCAATGCTTTAGAACTCAATTCCGCATTTTTATTGCTGCTTTTAGCATAAGCCGTATCAACTTCCAGATAAGGAGAGAGCACCATTATTAAAGAATCTTGTTCTCCTTTCGTCAGTGAACCATTTGGAATTTCAATACTTTCTTCCAATTTCCCTTTTGGTGTTATATTGGAATCTATTTTTTCTTCTTGTTTAATAGATTGCCCATTACAAGCCACCAAATAAAATCCTAATAAAATCGTTAAATACTTCATAATCTTATCCTCCCTACTAATTTCCATACTTCAAGTAATCCTAATCTCTTTAACTTCATTCATTCAACTTTTTTCAGATAGGGTCTATAAAACCCTTATCTTCAAAAAAGTAGTATCTCTAAAATACCGTTTATATTACTCATTTTTCTCCTCTAATTTATCCTCATTGTCTTCAATAGGTGTAAATCCTTTGACAACAATACGTTTACCTTCTTCCTTTTCTTTTATCTTTAAGTGGAATTGTTCCAGAGATGTTGTTCTTGCCTCAAAAAAGGAATCAAGATAAGCCACAAAAAGATCTTTTAAATCAATAATCTCTTGACTAAATACAGTTGATAAGCAGGCATGAATGTCAAGTGTTTTTTTCTCTTTATCCAGTATATAAACAAGGGTCGGAAAATAATGAATCGCATTATATTCATTAACTGTTTCTTTTAATTTTAATACATCTTCTTCTGTAGACGAATCCAAATCAAGATAGCCTAAATGAGAAATGATAGCAAATAAAGAAGTATGATAAGGTAAAATACTAAATTGTTTATTTTGATACGTGAATATGGTTCTATCATCTTCCTCTATGGGTTGACAATTCAGATCTTTTAGTATGTTCAATACTAATTCTTTACTGGTATCCCCTCGATATTGTCCCTTTTCTTTTCGCTTTCCATATATTCCGACTGCCACTTCAGCCAACTTAGCAATCAACCTGACAATCATTAATATGATAGCAACATATACTGCAACAATCATAATCCTATTCTTTATTTAATTGATTCAATAATCCCTTTAATCACATTCCCTGCCATCATTCCTCCAGACGGATAACCCTTTTTTGGATTAGAGATAATAACCAAACAAGTGTATATGGAATCATTCACTTTGAAATAGCCACAGAATGACACTTCATGTGTTCCATCCTCTTTAATAACTGAGCCTGTTTTCCCTGCAATCTTTATGTCATCAGAAAACAAAGGTTTTCCCGTCCCTTCACATACAACTTTCTCTAATGTGTGTTGTATCTCTTTCATCGTCTTTACAGAACAAAGTGAAGTATCTGATATAGCAATAGCATGATAGAATTTTAATATCTCCATTGGTGAGTATACTGTTTCAACAGTTGTATATGGGGAAAGTGATTTAATCATACCAACTTTGGAATCAAACATAACGGCTTGCTGCAATGTGATCTCACCGTATCCACCCATATCAGCATTATGATCTCTGATCTCTTTCCCGTTATGCATATATATGCCATTGGCAACATCTACCGTATCAGTCAATGAGACATTACCATTATCCAAAGCTGAAATCAGAGATACAGGTACAGCAAGTGTTCCCATATCTCTGGTATTGTTGTATTGTTGAGGTTCTTCTTTAGATGGTTCCCCATTTAAAAGAGAGATACTACTTCCTGCTATTATTTCTCCTGTTGAATCCATTAACGATACTAAACCAGAATCAGCATCTACTTTTTGTAATGTGATGAGAAGTGAAGTCTCAACAACAAAAGGTAAGTTATTTTTTGCAGAAGAAAATGTTGAAAACAACATTAGTAGTAGTAGTATATGTGTATTTGTATTCATTGCATTAAAATATGATAAATTCATTATTTACAACAAGAACATAATTTGCATATTCAGACATTTCTAATAGAGATTGCTTAACTTCTTCTTGCCCGTTAGATTCAGCCATTTTTATCAATACGGATATTTTAGGCAGTAAAGTTTCTTTTACGCTGATCCAATTATTGTCATATTTTAAACCTATAACATAGTTTACAACTTGACCATCACTGTAAGTTTTCTGATTTATTTTAGCTTTCACTTCTTTGTCTTGTGAAATATTCATACCAGTGACTGTTATTAATTCTTCATTAAAAATTATAGGTTGAGCCGCCTTTCTTGCAGATTCAGCTCTCCTTTCATATTCCATTTGTTGTTTGGCTTCTAGCTCTTTGCGTCTAATCATTTCCTCAAATTCTTGATTACTCCGTTCAATATTATAAGAATTATGATTTTGCAATGGAATGGGATCATAATCTAAAAATTGTCCATATGAATATTGAGTTACAATAAAAACAAGACTCAATATCAAATAAAATTTCGATTTCATACATTTTAAATTTAATATATTACATATTTACCAATACTCTCTTTTTCTGTTTGTAGCTGTGATAAGTAAATTATCAACTCTTAAATACATAGTATTATCTTTATTTATGACTGTAAAAGTTGCAGACTTACCTTCAACTGTCCCGGACATTACAGATCTTTCTTTTGAAGTTTCAATTGTATTATCTATTTTAAATACTATTTCAAGGTCAATACTTGGTATTTGAATAGATATTTCCATTGCAGGTCTATCCATCTTTATATAAGCATTTTCAGCAATAAGTTCTGTTTTCTCATTTTGAGTTACATACACATATGGTATTTTAGCTACTTGGGCTTTTAATGTCAAAGACAAAAATAGAATCATAAAAATTAGAAATGTTCTCATATTCTCTTTTTAATTTGGTTTAACCGAATAATTATCAAACATATCCCATTCACTGTGGTTTGTTGTTGCGCAAGAGTATACTCCACAAATTAAACCACAAATTATCAATACTATCCATAAAAAGATTTTTACTTCTTCTTTTTTTATATATTTCTCAAATCCAAATAAGAGAACGCTTGCAAAAAATCCGATCAAATAAATTATAATCATAATAATATTCACTTTTTAATCAATAGGTTTCATAATTGAAAATAAATAATTAAAATAACTCAACGCCAATCGTTTCTTATCCCCTTTTATTTTCCCAAATATATTTCTTTTCACAGGTTTATTTTCTGTTATTAATTCTGAAACATACACATCATAACTCCCATCTACGTTACGTTTGATTTTTCCATCATTGAATGCCTTTAAATATTTAGAAACGTAATCTCTAACTTCAATCAGGTCTTTTCCCTCAATGCCCTGTTTAACAAAAAAAAGGTTCATGTCATGATCCATTACGGCACATTCTAATTGTGTGTAGGTATATTTTCGAGGACCCCAATAAATGAAATTCTGTGTTTGTGCATAAATAGAGATACATGAAAACATAAAAAGAGAAAGAACTAAGCATTTACACAAAGAAATATTCATAAGCTACTTTTTTATCTTCTTCCTGTTCCCCTCTGGAAAGATTAATAAATAAAAAAGGTGTGGGAACTGTATTTGCTTTATCCTATTATCAGGCTCTCGCATAGCCTCTGGAATAGATAAAGCAACAGCATCCCACACCAGTTTTGTATATAGTTTATCCTCACAGATAAGCATATAACAAATGATGCGGGTGCTATTGCTATCATCTTCATTCCAGTTTCAAATTTGCGAGATTTGATAATAGAAGATAATTTCAATAACACCTTTTGTTTAACGTATGTCCTCCCAATCCTCCTATCTCTTTAGGTGTATGGGATTGCGACAAAAGTACAAAAAGTGTTTTGTATTTCAATGCTTGAATTTGGATATTAACCATTTAAAATGATAATCCCTCATAGGTCTGTAATATTTCCTCCTGCCTTAAACCTAAATACCGTTTGGTTATTGATACGCTGGAATGATTAAACAACTCCATCAACTTGACCAGTGCCAATTCCGCATTTTCTGAATTTTGGTTATAAACCTGCCTGCCAAATGTCTTGCGTAAACTGTGACAACTGAAATTCTGAACCGTCAATTTGTATTTAACTTTAATTTCTTTCAAGATTACATTTATCCTCTGTATCGTGAATGTTGTTCCTTTCTGGCTTACCAGTATTGGCGCATTTACAGTTATTGGCTGTATATGGTTGTAGCATTCTGCTATATGCCTTTTAAGTTGGGGATTTATTCTAATTGTCCTGTTTTTCTTTGTTTTCTTTTCCTGCAAAGTAAATTCATCCACATTTAAAATATCCTTCCAGCGTAATGACAGTATATCAGATATACGTAATCCCCAAAAGCAACCAATTGCTATGAGCAAGGACATCTTGTAATTTCCATCCTTCATTAGCCACCTTACCAGATTGGTCATTTCATCCCACCTTAAATAATCTGCTGTTGTTGTACTATACTTCAAACTCATAATATTCAGTTTTAATCCGTTATCAATAAAAGTGATTGTTATTTTCTGCATTCATTTCCCTGTAAAACGTAAAGTGCTGAAAAACAAAAGAACATCCACTTTTAGCATTAGTGAATGTTCTTTTTAAAACTTAATTCCGCTTGTTCCTTTTTAATAACTCATGCAGTAACATGAGAAATATGAAAACAGGCAATAAGGGAGCCAACAGGGCAGCACCAAAATACAAGGCTACAACAATCAATATTGGATATAACACATACATATCGTACCTCCTTTTCAAATTTTTCCTTCATCTGCATAACTGAAATATCCTTCATCTGATATGATAAGATGGTCATCCAATCTTATATTCAAGAGTTGGGAGGCTTTCTTTAGCTGTTCTGTTAATTTATTGTCCTGCCTACTTGGTGTCAAACATCCAGAGGGATGGTTATGAGCCAACACAATGGCAGAAGCATTTCCTAATATGGCTGCTTGCAGTATGATTCGTATATCAGCAGATGTTTCATCAATTCCACCTTCTGAAATCGAACATACGCCTAATACTTTCCTAGCCCTGCTTAATAAAATAACTTTCATACTCTCTTTATACTGTATTGTTTCAGTATCAAAGACAGATAAAAACAACTTGTATGCTTCTTTAGAGGAATAAACCGTTTCCCTTTCAGATGCCTTAATCTTTGTTTGATAAGTGAGCTTAACTTCACAAACTTTCAATTTTTCTTCCATTGTAGTATTATTTTTTGTATTTGTATCTGCATGTTGAGGTGTATTTCCTTTTTTAATCTGTTCATCAATAAAGGATTGAACCATCTAAAAGGATATAGCCAGTTTGTGAGGTGTATTCTTCCCTTTTATGTATGCTATACATTTCTTTATTCTGAAACTGGATGGCAGACCAGAAAAAGTAAGAAACAATTAAGACAATCTGAGGGATATGTTATGCCTAAATGCTTTGCTTTCCCTATTGATGGGTTAGGGGGGAATAAATTAGACATGAATCAACCGCGGATAATATACATATAGTGGCTGTTAAGGGATATTTTTCAACTACAGGCATGCTTCTAGTCTGTATTCCTGATTATAAAGGATTCATTTTTTCTTCATCACTGGAATGAGTACCTTTGTGTATTATTAAAAATTAAACGATTATAATAATTGAAATACAAACAGACATATAAAAATGAATGCAGAAGTTTTATTTTCTAGTAAAGACACATGTTGAGAAACTCCTCAAGAGTTGTTCGATTCATTAAATAGTGAATTTCATTTCACTTTAGATCCCTGCTGTGTTCCCCAAACGGCAAAATGTAAAAAATATTATACATCAATTGAAAATGGATTACTACAAGATTGAAGCCAAGACATTGTATTTGTAAATCCCCCTTATGGAAAGGAAATTAAAGACTGGATAAAGAAAAGCAGTGATGAAGCTAAAAAAGGAGCAACAGTTGTATTACTGATTCCTGCAAGAACTGACACTAAATATTTCCATGATTATATTTATGGTAAAGCAGAAATAAGATTTATTAAAGGAAGAGTAAAATTCTTACAAAATGGTGAGACTAAAAATACTGCACCATTCCCTTCCATGATTGTTGTTTTTCGTCCACTTCCAAATTAATAAAACTCCATACTATAATCAAAAAACAGGAATGGGATACCTTTGTGTATCTTTTAAATGGATATTGATTTTAAGTACTCTATATCACCAGAGATATCAATATATTGCCAGATACGAATTTCTTAATTAATACGTTTTTCTCAAAAATGGTGCTGTATACACAAACTAACCAAATCTATTCAAACAGGCTGGAATGCAAAAAAGCATTGAAGATAAACTGTTCTCAATACAAAAAAATGATGAAGTTGGGAGTTCTGATTCCGATAAATAAAGAAGATGCAAATCCCAAAGGACAAAAGTAGGTGGTTTAATTTTTTCCAGAGGGTGGTTTATTTTTTTCACCACCATACTAAATACTTATATAATAAATACTTAATTATAGATTTTCAGCTTTCTTTCGAAAGCGAAAATATTCAATCTCGCAGATATGAAATTTTTTGTTTTAATAATTCTTTCTATGAGTTATCGCATAATTTCAAAAGAATCACTTTTAAAATTAAATTATAAAGAGGCTTATGTGTTTTGTTGCATAGTTTTAAATTCAGAGATTAATGATAATATATACATTTCTCATATAAGAGAAGAGATTTTGGCACAAATGGCAGAATGTTCAGGAAGAACAATATCTAAATATATCAATAAATTCAAAAAACTGAAATTGTTAAATATTGATACCCAGAAGATAAAAGGAGAAAAAGGAATATTCAATCGAAATACTTATTTGATTAACAAACCTGTAGATAACTGGTTTAGACTGGAATATAATTTTTTACAAGAAGATATTCCTTACGAACTCAAAGGATATCTACTTTTATTGAAATGTATTGGATTAAAGGGTAGTAACACCTTTTTATATAGCCTTAATGAAGTACATGAACGGAAGTTACTTAATGTTGGCTTGAACAAGATCAAAGAATTAACTGCTTTGGGTATTTCTTCTGGTGTAATTCAAAAAGCAAAAACGGGATATACAGTGACAGACAGATATATTTATGAAGATCTACCTTATAAAAAAGGTGATGAGGTCTCAGAATCATATCTGATGAATTATTATAATGCCATTGTTTCCTATTGTAAGAAATTCCAAATCAAGCCACCAAAATATGATAAGTTTTTGATGAAAGATATTTTCTATAACTGCCCTAGTATCGATTTATTTATAGATAAAATGAATAACAAGAATTTTCCCAAGCAACAAATATACAGTTTGGAGTATTTTATTAAAACGTTCAATTTTAAATATTCAGAAAGAAAAACCAATGAAAAAACAGAAGATATTATTATGTTTTAATTTTACCTAGATAAAAATTGTGTGTAATGGATGCTTTGAGAAATCAAGGTATCCATTTTTTTGTTTATACCATTTAAAGAGAATATACCCGATTGAGTTGGTATCTTCTTCTTTAGATGGTTATAAATGAAAGAATCCTTTAGCCAAACGACCAAAGGATTAATTTTCAAAGTAGGGGATTCATTCTTTTTCAGACCTATACAATATTGTGAATAAGACCTGAAATATTAATTATATTTTATAGAACTTATAGTGTTGTTAGCAGGGAATAGACTTTACAAGAGCAATAATAGTATTGTACACTATCCTATTCTTCTTTGTCTATTTTACTAACATATCCATATCTATCCATGATATTCCACATTTCATCAAAACTATATCTGCCAAATATCTCTGTATCAAACAAATTATTATTATTGTTAGTTACTTCAAAATCAGGGATTTTTACATTTATATTCATACCCTTTAAGAGCGGATTATTTTTGAATGGATTGCAAAACGTAATGACATCATTATTAAAAATACAATATTTATTAATTATGCGTTGTGTATTTATCAGTATATTATATGTAATATCCATCTTTAAATTAACTTGCAATAACTTTTTAAAACTTCCATATCCATAAATTAAAACATTATCTATTAAATCATTACAGATTTGTTTTTTTTCTTCTTGTGATAAATCTATCGTTTCATTTAACACAGAATAATCAAACTTTTCATCTATTTTTCTCTGTAACAAGAAATTTGTAGCTCTCAATTCTTCCAGCATATTATTCTTTCTGATTTTCTCAGAATCCAAACTTCGCTTTTGTTGAGCAAACTCTTCATCTGAAAGTAAACCTTTTATTGCAAATTTCACTAAATTCTCAGACTGATTATCTAATAGCTTCAAATCTTTTTCAATATTCATTATAGAGATATTATTTTCAACCACCTCTTTCCTATACTTTTCTTTCTCTGCTAGACACTTTTCTTTAAATTGCTCATATTTATATATATCCTGTATCGCTCTCCACACTAAATTATCCGCAATGTAAGCCTTTATAGAACCATTCTTACATCCTATTCTTTGATTAACATTTGCTCTTAAATCACCATCTCTATACTCTCTTTGCTTATTGTTATTACCTAACACATAAAACCTATCACACCTACCACATTTTAACAAACCTCTAAGAATACAAATAATATTTCGACTTTTATCTTGTTGACTTCTATTAGCCTTAGCCGTCTTTCTACATTCATCAAATAATTCTTTACTTATAATAGACGGAGTATCAAAATAGCTAACCTTTATTTCTGCTGGAGAATTAGAAGTGGCTTTCTTTACTATAGTACTCCTTTTACCCTTTCCATAATATACTGTATTATTCAATATTTGGCTTATAGTACCTTTAACCCAAACAATATTTGTTCTTCCACTTTTTAGAGGCACAGCTTCTGCATTAAACATATCTGCTATATATTGAGTATCCTTACCTTCTCTATAAAGTTCAAACACCCTTTTTACATATCTAGCTTCATTTTCTTTTATATAAAGATGCTTATGCCTTAGTTCGTAACCAAACGGAGCAATGTTAGTATAAGAATTTCCTTTCAACAATGCCGCTTCTTTCCCGGACTTCATTTTAGCCTTTAAGTTTTCTGCATCCATTTGAGCAAACACTCCTAATAGATACAGATACATCCCAGTCAAAGCATTCAAAGAACCATCTTCATCTAATGTAATAATATTTTTATCTTTGAAATGTAAGCAAATTCCCTTGTCTGCAAATTCATTTATAAGATTAATGAAATCTATTGCCCTTCTTGATAGCCTCGTTATATCCCAAATAAAAATCTTATCTACCTCTTTATTAGTCAGCTTTCTCATTTCTGTTAACTGTTCCCTAGTATCCATTTTAAGTACAGCAGACTTTTTTTCTTCAAAGACATACTTCACTTCATATCCAAAAGCAGATGCCATCTGCCTCAATTCGACTTCTTGCCTGTCATAATTTTGATCAGATGTTGATACTCTCAAATAAATAGCAGCTTTTTTCATCTCTTACGTATTATTGTTTATGCAAATATAAATATTTCCATAAAATAAGTACAATAATATTTAATCATAAAAAAAGTAAATGCGACTATTTGCTTTCCGATGCGCCGACGGCCGAAATGATGGCGGAAGTAGAACGGAAAGTGAATGAAGTAATCGACCGTCACCTTCCGGTTACTATTGAATTTATGCCGTTGGAGCAGGCTGGTGAGATTGTCGATTTAAGTAAACTTCCGGACGATGTAAGCGAAACACTCCGTATCGTACGTATAGGCGATTATGATGCTTGTGCCTGCATCGGCACACATGTAAGCAATACTTCTGAAATCGGTCATTTTAAAATGCTTACCTACGATTATACGGAAGGACGGTTACGTTTACGTTTCAAACTAACCGAATAAAATCCTGATAAATATCGATGAATGAGCCAATCCCCAGATAAATGCAAGGAGATTGGCTCATTTAATAAAGCAGCCATATGTCAGTGGCATAGTGTCCTTTTATAGCTTACCTCGACCGCACTTCTTTCCTCATAAAAGAAATATACGACAAAGCAAAACATACTACAGTTGCAGCAATCAATCCGGTCAATTGGGGCCAGACCACCAAAAGACTTTGCCCTAAAGGTAACGGGCTTGGTATCGCACCATGTACTTGCTCCATTGTCAACGGCCCGATGCTCCGTACGGAAGGCATCAACAAAGTCATGGTTGCTTCACTAAAAAGTTCACTCGGTGCAAATCGCAGTAGCCCCAACATAAACCGCTGATATGCTATCACCTGGTAATCGGAAGCCCAAGCCGAAGGAGCCAACGCTTTCCCGACCAGATTGATAATCATATTATAAAATACACTAAGGAACAGCCATATGGCTACACATGCTAAAGCAGAAGTCGCCGCCTGCTTGAAACGTATGGAAAAGAAGATGGACAGGCTCAACCAAAAAGCTACATAAAAAAGGCTCACAAGGAGGAAACAGACAATGCGTATAAATTCTTCTGCCGTAGGTGGAATACCTATCGCAATCAAACCGAATCCCATTACCAGGAAACCCAGGACAAACAACATCATGCCAATCACAATCAGGGCGGCCATAAATTTTGCATTAATCAAATAATCCCGGTGAATGGGTTGGGATAAGATACGGCTCAATGTACCTCTATTCTGTTCTGAATTGATTGCGTCGAACCCTAAAGAAATTCCAAGCAAAGGTCCCAGAAAACTGATAAATACGACAAATGACGGCAATGTCCCGTCAGAGACAGTAAACAGTTTCAGAAATAGAAAAGCGCCATCCGGATCATTAGGCTTTATGGCATCGCGGATATTTGTTAGAGCCGTATACAACGACCCCATACATGTCAACGCTATGATAGCAATCAGGATAATAAAACGCCAACTTCTCACATAATCGGAGATTTCTTTGTTGACAATAACCCAGAAAGGATGATTTGTGTTACTCATAACTACCCCCTCCCCCCGAAATATTGATTATAAATATCGTCAAGTCCATGTTCCGCTTTATGTAAAGCCGAAAGTTCTATCTGGGTCAGAAGCCTGCCATTCCCAAACAAGCCGACCCGGTCGCAAACTTGTTGAACCTGATGCAGATGGTGGGAAGAGAAAAGGACTGTCAAACCTTCCTCATGGCTCAACTGCAAAATTAAATTCATGAACTCCTGTACACCGGCCGGATCGATTCCCGAGGTCGGTTCATCCAGAATAATCACTTCGGGATCCTTTATTAATACATCAGCTAAACCTAAACGCTGGCGCATCCCCTTAGAATATTTTCCGGATTTTTTATTTGCTTCTCCCAATATACCAACCCGGTCGAGTAATTGTTCGGCTTTCACGCATGCTTTTTTTCCGGAAATACCATTCAAAGCCGCTGTATAAAGCAGATTTTCCAATCCTGTCATATCCTCATAGAAACCAACATCTTCCGGCAGATATCCGACTTTCCGTTTTACTTCTATCGGATGAGTTGTAGAATCGATGCCACATACTTTTACAGAGCCGGATGTCGGTTCCGTCAAACCCAACATCATTAATATGGTAGTAGATTTTCCTGCTCCGTTAGGCCCCAGTAACCCGAATATTTCACCTTTTCGAATAGTCAGGTTCAGCTCATTAACAGCTGTGAAATTCCCATATTTTTTTGTCAAACCGGTAAGTTCGATCACAAACTGGCACATGAGCTACCTCCTTCCATATTTGCGGAACAGAAAATATACGCCACCCAATACGACAATAATGATAAGTATTCCCAGCCAACCGTAAATCATCGGTGTATGAACAGATATGCGGAATTCAGTTGTAGTATTCACCTCCGGTGTTCTGGCTGTAATCTTTGTGATATAGTCGCCGGGCAATGCTTTTTTAGAAGCTTTTACCGTTGCAGTAACATTCGTTGTACTGCCGGCTGTCAGTTTTTCTATTTTAGACGGTTCAAAAGAGACTTCCCAATCTACAGGTTTGCTGGCTGTCAACTGAATATTATTCAACTCAGCAGACCCATTATTACGAACAGCCAAATCAATACGTTTCGTTTCTCCGGCTGTAATATCCGTACTTAGTAAGCCCCGCGGGGTCGTTAACTCCATCTCATAGGAACCGGTGACAACTATTTCCAGCTCTATTTCAGCCGAAGTCGAACTGGTAGTAGCATGAATCGGGATTTTGTAGCTGCCTGCCTGTACATTCGCTGCCGGATTAACATCTATACTTATGTTCTCTGTGGCATTGGCTTCCACTTGTGCCGAAGTGGCTTGCTTGCCTCCTACCCGGAATGTTACATTCCATCCCCGCGGAGCTTCAGCCATCAATGCATATAACTGCTGGTCGGCCGTCTCATTTTTTAAAGAGGCATTGAAATTAAAGGTCGACTTGGAATTTCCCTGCATATTGGGCTGTTTTGTAGATAATTCCGTTTGATAAGTGCCCTGTTCCGAAACAGTCACAGTCAGTGGCAATCCTACTACTCCGGGGGCAGTCAGAGTAAACCGGTAAGTTCCTTTATTGACTTTAAACGGGACATCGACTTTAAAAGTAAAATTCTTCTTTTCGCCGGGCAATACCGATATCTGGTTGACGGTCCAGCCTCCCGCCTTCATCTCATATTTCCATCCCCGCGGTATCCCTTCCACGAAAATAGAAGCGTTCTTCACTTCGTCACTGTTATTAATGACGTCGACACTGTAATTGATAGACTCTCCCGGTGGAACTGCAATTTTAGTGTAGGGAGTGTACAACATCACATTTTCTTCTGCGCCATATGCGCGTGTACTCATCGAAAAACATACAAGTACGAGTACAAGTAACAAATTAAGATGATTAGTTCGCATTGTTTAAAAATTTTCTTACAAAAATGATTATCAATAGCTGGTGGCAAATATATAAGACAGCTTTATTATCGACTATTAAAAGTATTGAAAAAAAGCTATTATGATAAACTCTCGGCCATTTCAGGACAAGTCATTTTTTTCAAATGAGTCAATAATTATGGAATCTTAAACAACGAACTTAAAATATTTTTGTGTAAGTTTGCGAGCGCTAAGCGTGATATTTTAATACAGAATTTAAATATAATAGTTATGCAATCAATTGACAATTTCAATTTTGCCGGCAAAAAGGCATTTGTAAGAGTTGACTTTAATGTTCCTCTGGACGAAAATTTCAACATCACAGACGACACTCGTATCCGTGCCGCCCTTCCTACACTGAAGAAAATTCTGGCAGACGGTGGTAGTGTAATTATCGGTTCTCACCTGGGACGTCCGAAAGGCGTTACTGACAAATATTCACTGAAACACATCCTGAAACACGTATCAGAACTGTTGGGTGTTGAAGTTCAGTTTGCAAGCGACTGTATCGGTGAAGAAGCCGGCGTTAAAGCTGCTGCTTTGAAACCGGGAGAAGCATTGTTGCTTGAAAACCTTCGTTTCTATGCTGAAGAAGAAGGTAAACCGAGAGGTTTGGCTGAAGATGCTACAGATGAAGAAAAGAAAGCGGCTAAGAAAGCTGTTAAAGAAAGCCAGAAAGATTTCACTAAAAGATTGGCTTCTTATGCTGACGCTTATGTAAACGACGCATTCGGTACAGCTCACCGTGCTCACGCTTCTACGGCTCTGATTGCTGATTATTTCGATGCAGACCACAAGATGTTCGGCTACCTGATGGAAAAAGAAGTAAAAGCCGTAGAAAAAGTAATGAACGATATTACCCGTCCGTTTACTGCTATCATGGGTGGTTCCAAGGTTTCTTCTAAAATCGAAATCATTGAAAACTTATTGAATAAGGTAGACAACCTGATCGTAACAGGTGGTATGACTTATACTTTCACGAAAGCACAGGGTGGCAAGATTGGTAATTCTATCGTTGAAGACGATAAGTTAGACCTGGCTCTCGACCTGATGAAGAAAGCAAAAGAAAAAGGCGTAAACCTGGTATTGGCTGTCGACGCTAAGATTGCAGACGCATTCAGCAACGATGCAAACACCGCTTATGCTAACGTAAACGAAATTCCTGACGGTTGGGAAGGTCTTGACATAGGTCCTAAAACGATTGAAATCTATGCTGATGTGATCAAGAAATCAAAAACTATCCTGTGGAATGGTCCTACAGGCGTATTTGAATTTGAAAACTTCACAGACGGTTCCCGTGCAGTAGGTAATGCAATCGTTGAAGCTACTAAGAACGGCGCTTTCTCCCTTGTAGGTGGTGGTGACTCTGTTGCTTGTGTAAACAAGTTCGGTATCGCAAGCGAAGTTTCTTATGTATCTACAGGTGGTGGTGCATTGCTGGAAGCTATCGAAGGAAAAGTTCTTCCGGGTATCGCAGCTATCAAAGGCGAACCGTATAAATAAGCAGATTTTTAAATCTACATATAAAAAGGCTGTTTCCGTGATGGGAACAGCCTTTTTATGGTAATAGCTTTTTAACTGTTAAGTCATTGCAATTTGATAGCTTTTCCGCTTTTTGCACTTTTTATGGCAGATTCCAATATCTCAACAACAATCAAATTATTTTCGAGTGATGATAAATCTGTGGGTGCGACTTTAATATCTCCGCGCACAGCCGCTTTCAGATAATAAAAAGAATCATTGTAAGGTGCTTGCAGGTCCGGCGCTTGCCATTGCATTCCCATATGATCTTTATAGACACGCATGGCTGTCGGGGTATCCTGGTAGATAAATCCTTTGTTACCATATATGTGCATATCTTTCCGGTTTATCGGCCAATTCCAGGAACCCATAATCTGAACAGTCGCAGAAGGATATTCTACTATAATTGTAGCATCGTCATCAACTTTAGGATATTTGTCCGGTTTCAATTGTTTCAAAACAGCATATACACTGACCGGCTTCTGTCCGTCCATTAACCAAGTCACCAGATTAGCGCCATAACAGCCGAAATCTATCACAGCACCTCCCCCGTTCAACTTCGGGTCAGTCAGCCAGTCGGTAAATTCATTGCCGCATCCTATCTCGAAAGGACCTTGATGGCCGTCATAGACATTTATACGGTTTATTTTTCCGATGGCATTTTCTTCCTTAATCAACCGGTAGGCCTCATGGTTGGTATTATACCAGGTCGTTTCATAATTCGTAAGCAAAAGGATATTATTCTTACGGGCAAGGTCTGCCATACGGTTCGCATGTTTCATATTGACAGCCAATGGCTTTTCCACCATCACATGGATCCCCCGGGGCGCACATGCTTCCACTACGGCAAGATGATCGTAAATAGAGCCATAGGCAACTACCACTTCCGGCTTCGTTTTGTCCAGCATTTCTTCCAAATCGGCATAAAAACAAGAATCAGGCAATCTATTCCTGAGTCCGTTATGTTCCCGGTATTGCAAATTAGGTTCGGCAACACCCACCACTTCAAAATCCCCCCTGTCCATACGGACAATTACTTCATGCAGATGTCCATGGGATACTCCCGCCACACCTAAACGAAGCGGCTTTGTATTTTGGGCATTTACAAATAAGGGAATAAAAAATAACAACAAAATCGAAAATCGAATGATAATTCTACGTGTATCCATGGTCTATATAAAAATTGATTTTGACAAAGATATAAATATTTTTGTACCTTTGCCCCTCGTTATTATATAGAAAAACAACATATAGATAAATAAAGAAATGGCAAAAGAGCTGAAAGAACTGACACCGAGAAGTGTGAACTACTCGCAGTGGTACCAGGATCTGGTAATCAAAGCGGATTTGGCAGAAAACTCTGCTGTACGCGGCTGTATGGTCATCAAACCTTATGGCTATGCAATCTGGGAAAAGATGCAACGTATCCTTGACGACATGTTTAAGGAAACCGGTCACGTAAACGCTTATTTCCCTTTATTAATCCCGAAATCATTCTTAAGTAAGGAAGCCGAACACGTAGAAGGTTTTGCCAAAGAATGTGCCGTTGTAACCCACTACCGCCTGAAAACAAACCATGACGGTACAGGTGTCGTTGTAGACCCGGCAGCTAAACTGGAAGAAGAACTGATTATCCGTCCGACTTCCGAAACCATTATCTGGAATACATACCGTAACTGGATTCAATCATACCGCGACCTGCCTATCCTGTGCAACCAGTGGGCGAATGTGATGCGCTGGGAAATGCGTACCCGCCTGTTCCTCCGTACGGCGGAATTCCTGTGGCAGGAAGGACATACGGCACATGCTACCCGTGAAGAAGCAGAAATCGAAGCAAAGAAAATGCAGGACGTATATGCAAATTTTGCTGAGAACTATATGGCAATGCCGGTTATCAAAGGGGTAAAATCTGCCAGCGAACGTTTTGCAGGAGCTTTGGATACATATACAATCGAAGCGATGATGCAGGACGGAAAAGCTCTTCAGGCAGGCACATCCCACTTTCTGGGACAAAACTTCGGTAAGGCTTTTGATGTAACATTTATCGACAAGGAAGGCAAGACGGATTACGCCTGGGCTACATCCTGGGGAGTATCCACCCGCTTAATCGGTGCTCTTATCATGTCTCACTCGGATGATAACGGTTTGGTATTGCCTCCACACCTTGCTCCTATCCAGGTAGTTATTATTCCTATCTATCGCAGTGCGGAACAGTTGGCTCAAATTACAGAGAAAGTAAATGGTATTGTTGCCAAACTGAAAGCATTAGGCATTTCGGTTAAATTTGATGATGCCGACAATAAGAAACCGGGATGGAAATTCGCCGAATATGAATTGAAAGGTGTTCCTGTACGTCTTGCTATGGGTGGCCGTGATATGGAAAACAATACGATCGAAGTAATGCGCCGTGACACGCTTGAAAAAGAAACGGTTACTTGCGATGGTATCGAAACATATGTACAGAACTTATTGGAAGAAATCCAGCAAAACATCTTCAAGAAAGCATTAGACCATCGTACAGCCAACACAATCACTGTCGAGACTTACGATGAATTTAAAGAAAAGATTGAAGACGGCTACTTTATCATGGCTCACTGGGATGGCACTCCTGAAACAGAAGAACTGATAAAGAACGAAACAAAAGCAACCATCCGTTGCATACCTTTGGCTGGCGACAAGACTCCGGGCAAATGTATGGTTACCGGTAAACCATCCGCACAGCGCGTATTGTTTGCACGTGCATATTAAAATAAGGTGACCCATATGTTCAAGGATATTTGCAATGCATCCATATCCTGTTCATATGGGTTTCTTCTTTCCTGAAATGTTTACAAAACAACTATCATACTCTCATAAATTCAATAAAACCACTAATAACCAATGGATTAAAGTTATGATAGTTCCTGATTCAACTATCATAAATGTTTATTTATCGACTTTTTTAGCATGTATTCCCCATTGAATAAGCGCCAAAATAGTTAATTCACTTCCTTTCTTTCCGGTATCATGTATCTTTTTTACCAAAGTTCCCTGAATCTTCCGGAGAAAGTAGTAAAGAAAACTCCAGCATATCCCCTTCCCGGAAAGTCCCCGACCCGGGTCCTACAACTCCTGAGACCGGGGTGTGGAACCTATTCCGACCCGGGCCTCGATAAGATTTTATAGGTATGTTGCGAACAAAAGTAGTTTGTTGGGATAAACTCATCCGGTAGTATATAAAAATCAAACAGAGCAGGCGTTTTAGAAAAATGTCCGGATAATAAATTGCTTATATTCATAGATATCCTTTCCTTTGTAAAGAACTTCAAAATGAAAGGATATCTATGTTGAAAAGTCAAACCACACTACTAATAATGATATTTATCTTATTAGGGTTTTCTTCCTGTCATAAAGAGAATAGTCGGATTGATATAAATCTGGATGAATATTCAGAAAAACTAACTTACTCGCAAATATCAAAAAAGTTGGACTATATCGTCCTAAAAGCTGGAAACAAATGTTTATTGTCCGATATAGAAAAAATATTCTTTGATAAGGATACTCTAATTATTCAGGACACAAGGCATGAAGGAATCTTTGTCTTTACAACCCATGGAGATTTCGTAAAACAGATTAATTATATCGGCCAAGGCCCGGAAGAGTATCGCGATGACAACTCGATTGCAGTAGATACTATATTGAACCAAATATATATCTATGATATGATGAACTTCAAAATTAATAAATACTCATACAATGGAGCATTTATATCCTCAGACAAAATGGATTCGTTTATCCGGGACTTCGCCATTACAAAAAGTCGTAAATTCTTAATGATACAACCCTGCATAAATAAAAGGTACGGAAAGAACGGGCTTTGGCTATATCATCCTGATAAAAAAACAATCCATCCGTTGTTAGAAGATTCCGGAGAAGACCAGGAGTTTGAATTTATGTCTACATATATTACACAAACAGAAAATTCAATCTATTACTACGACAGGAATGATGATAACATATATCTTATCGAAAATGATTCCTTGCATAAGCTATATGGAATTAATCTAAAGCAATATCTGCCAAACGAGGTACGAAAAAAGGACGTATTAAGCGAAAATGATTTAAACCAGAAAGCAATGATGTCCGATTTTTGTGTATCGAACAGATATATTATAATCAATTATTTCATTTTCGGGAAGGAAGAATCTCCATTCAAATGGGTTATGATAGATAGAGAGAACAATAACGTATCTGTTTTTAAGCATTTTACAAATGATATAGATGATTCTAATTCATCCAACAACAAGATATTTTATTTGGACGATAGCACATGGTGCAGACTTGTAGATCAAAAAGAAAACGATGATAATATTGTATTACAACTAATTCATTTGAAATAATAAAAGTAAGAACAGTTTAAAAAAGAAATACATCCTATGATTCATTGCCGAGCCACAGATTCAACCAATAAGATGATTCATCTTTCCTATTTCATAATTGTGATAATCTTATTATCCTTCACCTCCTGTCATAAAGAAGAGAGTAAATACATTTTGAAGGAAACCGGAAATCGATTGTTATTTCCAATAGACAACCAAACGAAAAATTCTCCCAAAACTTTGTTTGTGTATGCAGACAAAGGGAATAAGCAATATCTTACATTTCAGAATCCGAATAGAAATGAAATACTATTTTATGATTTAAGCAGTTGTAATTTAGAATTTAAAACTTCATATGATATTGAAGGTATGAATGGTGTAGGCAACATATGGGGATATTATATTCACAATTTAGACAGCATCTTTGTAACCTCTCGTGATTTACCTGAAATCTACCTGACAAATCACGAGGGTAAACTTCTTAAGAAATTTTCGTATGAAAATACCGAAGAAGGTTCTACTTTGAGTAACTATTGCAGTACTTCCTTCTTATCCATACCCGGAGTTCTTAAAGAGAACCGTTTTTTCATCATGCCTTCGTGCAACAGGCATATAACCCCCAATCCTATCTGCGCAACTATCGACCTTGGCACAGCTAAAGTAAATGCTTTGCCTCTCACCTATCCGGCTTTCCCCGGCACAGACAATGAATTGAAAAAGGCAGGTATAGAATTATATGTCAGTCGTTGCTTCAACACTAAAGGGTTCGTATATTCATTTTATTTTGATGAAGATTTATATGTGACAGATATCGAGCACCAAACATTCAGGAAAATCAAAACGCCCAGTTCAAACTTTGAACATGTAACAGTTCCCGACGATTACGGCAATACTACGTTTAAAGATATGTGCGAAATCCCGAATTATGGAAATATCCTATATGATAAATACAGAGACGTATATTACCGGATAGCCTATCCTAAAACAAATATAACAGATGACATAAGACCTTTAGAGTTGATGGACTTCGGTAGAAAAAATTTCTCTATTATTATTTTGGATAAAGATTTCAATATTTTAGGGGAAACGTTATTTCCAGATTTTACATACAACTCTACTTTAATGTTTATAACAGAAGATGGCCTTTATATATCCGACAGCCATTATCTTAATCCTAAATTTAGCGATGATGAGTTGAGTTTTAAAAGATTTGAACTTGTTAAAGTGAATTAATGATCTATGCAAATCACCAAATTCTATGTATTCAGGAACTCGGATGGTTGTATTTTTTGTATCTTTGTCCTATCCCTTGAGCATTCGCATACGGACGGACAACATAATAATTTCTATCTGTTAGTAGCAGAAGCGGAAAAGAATGCTTTAGAGAAGTATTTTTCTATAATAGGATAAAACTAATCACCAAATGAATAAAGCCATATACTTTTTACTCTTTATTACAGTTCTGAGCTGTACTAAGCAACACTCCAAGACAGAAAAAGTTCAAAACAAACGGAATAAAATAACCCATGTTCACGACAAAATAAAAGAAATAAAGATTGAGGATGTTTTAATTAGTAATCTCTCCCGATTGTATTTAATGGATAATTTTTTAATTATAGGAGACTATAAACCTCAGGATAAACAAATCCATCTATTCGATAAAAATACATTTGAATATATAACCAGCACTACCTATCAGGGACAGGGACCCGGTGAAATTACGGTTATGGGATGTATCGGAACGGATGCAAAAAAACGTCGCTTTTTTGTTTCGGACCACGGCAAACAAAAAATATTCTGTTATGACTTAGATAGCGTACTTGCCAATCCGCTTTATGAGGCAAAAGAAAAAATCGGAATGAACGAAAGATTATTCCCCGATAAGTATTACTATATAAATGATACATTGTCTATTGCTTTGATAATAGAACCTACCGGAGATTTCGGGTTTAATCAATCTGTCGCCAAATGGAATATGAATACAGGTGATATACATATCTTAAAATACAAACATCCGGATATCACTAAAAAACGAGTCAATATCGCTGTATCTCCCGAAAAAAATCTATATGTAGAGTGCTACTCATATCACGACTTAATAAGTATTTTCAACTTAAACGGCGATTTAATAACGAACGTATATGGTCCTAATTGGAAAAAGGATAAGACAAAAGATAGTTATTATGAGGGTATTATCTTTTGTAAAGAACATATCCTTGCTTCATATTCCGGGAAAAAGACTTTTATAAAGGACGATGTGAAAGGCATAAAAACAAACCTTCCAACTCAACTTATTGCATTCGATATAGGTGGAAACTATATCCGAACTTTGGATATCGGCTACAATATATCCAGCTTCTGCTATGATGAAAGTAATAACAGGCTCCTATTCGTTTTTGATGATGAAATACAATTTGGCTACTTAGTACTTGACGACACTATATAAGCATGTGAAACCAAGCCTCGAGTATTAAAAAATATTAGTAGCATAGGTAATTTCAATTAGTAGCGATACTAATTTGAATTACTACTGCTACCTTTTTCCCCTGCTTGATTTAATTCCAATAAAAGATATTGAAGCCTAATCTTTACGCAAGCGCTTTACTGTTATTATTTATAGTAACACTAAATCTGATAATCAAAAGTGAATAAAATATTCGAAAAGTGTCAGTGAAAAAATTGCTATTCTTGACTAGTTTCTATTTCTTTGTATAAAATATCTAATTTATAAGGACGTTCATGAAAAAACTTATTGATAGAAAACAGATGAAAACTTCCGTAAAAACACTATTTATAGTATTATTATTAACGATGTCCGCTTGTACATCTAATAATAAGTATCAGAATTCTATTTCTACAAATGAAAATAGTTTTCCCATAAAACAGGCATTACATGGTAATAATGTTGAGTTTGATAGCTTACTCATGAAACCTTCTCAACTACAAATATATGACTCTCTATTAATAACATGTAACCAAAATACGAATAAGTTATTTCATATATTTGACTTAAAGTCCAAAAAGAAAATAGGAGAATGCATCTCTATAGGACAAGGTCCGACTGAAATGATAATGCCTTGGTTTATACAAAATCAAGATACTGTTTGTATTTTTGATATGGGAACTTCCACTATTTCAAAATATACGATAAATGAGTTTGTCACAGACCCCAATCCTATCCCATATCAACAAATAAAAGTCAAAGAACAGTTTTTCGGGGAAATCGGATTTTTAGGTGAAAATATTATTGGTTCTTTATATAACCCTGAATATCCCCTATATTTATTTAACAAAGCAGGAGAACGAATAAAAGGTTTTGGTTCCTATCCTATCTCTAATACGAATTATACAAACGTAGAAATTATAGATGCCTACCGCTCTATTATTACGACAAATCAAATTGATAGAGTTGCAATCTGTCATTTTTTCACAGACCTGATTGATATTTATGACTATAATGGAACATTAATTAGTAGAATACACGGACCTGAACATTTCTTCCCTAACTTTAAAGAATATAAAGACGGAAATGTTATAACAACCCGCCCTGTAGATAAAACATATAAAGATGCATTCTATAGCCCTGTTAATGTTGGAGATGATTTCTTCGTTTTATATAATGGTAAAAATGTTGGAGAAAAAGACTACAATTTATTGGCAAAACAAATATTTGTTTTCGATTGGAATGGAACTCCTAAAAAAATATTTTCATTAGATCAAGGTGTATCCCGCATTAGCGTGGACAAAAAAAACAAGAAAATTTACGGGATAAGCGATGAGCCGGAATATCATATTGTTGAATACTCCTATGAGTAAGAATAAAGTTACAATATCAAATATAATAGAATTAAAAATGAAATCATTCATTGCACTTTTTCTTTTTCTATTTTTTATAATAGAATATAGTTTTGCTCAAAAAGAAACTTGGACACAACCTAAAAAACTAAAGGCATATACATACCCAATGGGAACAGTTAAGTTATCGAATCTGATAGGTCCTAATAGCAAATCTTACAAATATGAAACCCAAGAGTTTGAAGAATCAACAAAATTTCAAGTAGTTCAAAGTGAATATATTTCATCCTCAGGAGAAATTGTCAATCATACGATTGGAGGCAATTACTATAAAAAAGGAACATCCGCAGCTTTCTCCCTGATTTTTGATAAAGATGATAGTAATAATTTAAAAGTATTGATTTCTTTTCCAGGTAGATCTATTGGTGTCCTCAATTTCTTAAAAGAAAAAGAGAATGTTATTAAATATAAGTTTTTTACATCTCAAAAGCCGGAAAAAAACAAAATACAACCCATTGTTCTGTTCTATGAGGATAACGAACAAGGGGATATCGAGCAAAAACTATCTCACATTTTTTTACAATCTAATCTTTCTTTATATAAGAAACAAATACCGGAAGTAAAAAATCTCTGTTTAATCTACTATATATATAATGATTTATGAGAAAATATATTTATTATATAATAATACTCTATATTAATATAGTTTCTTGTACCCAACAACATGGATATAAAAATTGTACCACATTTAACGAAAATACTATAAACAAAAAAGACATTATCAGTCTGAAAGGCAGCCCTTTAATTCTTAATAAAGAAATAAAGTACCCGGTTAGAATATTTTGTATAGATTCCATTATGCTGTTAGTAAATAGGAATACTCCCACTTTCTTGGATAAATATAACTTGAAAACAGGACAATATATGGGAGAACTCATTTCTTTTGGCACTGGACCCGATGAAATGTTGATTATAAAGCAAAGACAACTGACAGATAGTTGCATTTGGCTGTTTGACCAGAGCCAAAGCAAAATATTTCAATATTCGTTACCCGATTTTTATTTAAAGCAAAGCCCTAAACCATCTAGTATTATAACATTAGATGAAATGGCGTATAATGTTCTTATGCTACCAACAGGAAAAATAGCAGCAACTACATTCAACTCTAAAAATAAAAGGCTTTCTTTTTTTGATCAATCCGGTAAACTGATAGAGAATAAAGTAGAATATCCTGATTTTGGAAAAAAGCTTACAGAATATGAAAAGATAGAATCTTTTTTCTGTGAAATGACATTAGCTCCTGATAACAAAAACATCATACTCTCATACCAACAGACTGATCTGATTGAAATTTATGATTTGGAAGGTAATTTGAAAAAAAGGATACATGGGCCGGATCATTTTTTTCCTGCACTTAAACAGAATGGAGAAAATGAAAGGATAATAGTGTCTTTTTGTAGATACGGTTGACTCAAAAAGAATCAACAATGAGAGAAAAGAAG
>UQLN01000004.1 GCA_900541965.1 uncultured Parabacteroides sp.
CTTCTGTCGTACAGGAGGCAAGCAGCACCGCGGCAAGCAAATACACACTTGCCGCAAATGCCTTTACCGGTCTGAAAGAGGGACAGAGACCTTGTAGTTTTGTTTTCATATTCAATCTATTTATAGTTTGTGTTTGTTATTACCCTATCCTTGTAGTCTTTAATCCGCGTTTTTCGCACCATCCGCGTCAAAAATCAATTAGTGTCTGTCAACTATCCAATCGAATGGTTTATAAAAAAATAAAATCGGCAGTTCAATTAAGACTACGTTAAAAATTAGAATATCTTAATAAATTTCATGCCGCGAAAGTTGTTGAGATTCATAAATCCTCACGATTTTGAGAGTTTTCTATAAGCAATAAGTATTAATAATCAAAGGATTATGCTATTAATATGTAGTAATATCTTTATATATTTGTCAAATCTTAACGTAGTCTTAATTGGACTAAACAATCTATTTTTAGCGTATTGGACCGTAATCCCAACTAAAAGACTCAGACAGCTCCCCTTTCTATAAATATAGTCCTCCATACAATGAATAATAAACAGAGACGACCCTCTTGTCCAAACAGGTTTTATTAAAGGAGATGATACCGGCGTCACTTGCCAACTTTCAACTTTTTCCTACCTTTGCCTCCGTTTAGGATTATCTTTTTAATTAAATTGTCATAAAATAATATGAGCAGAAATGAATCTTTGCTGCCGGTAGCTAAATTCATCGCTGAGTACTCCTCCCATTTAATGGGATGTGGAGTGCATACTTCACGAGTTGTCCGGAACTCGAAACGTATAGGAGATGCCTTCGGGCTGGATGTCAAAATCAGTATTACTCAAAAGAATATTATACTGACTTTATCCGATGATGAAACGAGTAAAGCATATAGTGAAGTTGTGGAAATTCCTTCACTCCCTATCAGTTTTGAACAGAATGCCCGTTTGAGTGAATTAAGTTGGGAGGTATATGATAAGCATTTGCCTTTGGAAGAGATAAAGCAGAAATATCAGGAAATAATCTCTGCCCCAGCGATAGACCCGCTGTTTGTACTGATTCTGGTCGGGTTGGCAAACGCCTCGTTTTGCCGTTTATTCGGTGGTGACTGGTGTTCGATGGGAATTATTTTCTCTTCAACAATTATAGGGTTGTTTTTGAAACAGCAGATGCAAGCCCGGAAATATAATCATTATCTTATATTCGTATCGTCTGCGTTTGTGGCGTCTTTATGCGCTTCTGTTTCTTTGATATTCGATACGACTTCGGAGATAGCGCTTGCAACAAGTGTTTTGTTCCTGATACCCGGTGTGCCGCTTATTAATGGCGTCATAGATATTGTCGAAGGATATATATTGACTGGTTTTGCCCGTCTGGTCAATGCGGTAATGCTGATTATATGCATTGCAATCGGGCTTTCTTTCACACTTATGTTTGTAAAAAATAATTTGATATGATAATCTGGGATATTCTTGGCGACGGACTTTTTGCAGCTATAGCAGGTATTGGTTTTGGGGCGATTTCCGATCCCCCTCTGAAAGCATTTCCTTTTATTGCCTTATTGGCTGCTGCCGGACATGCGTGTCGGTTTTGTATGATGACATTTTTCGGAATGGATATAGCGACCGCTTCTTTGTTGGGTGCATTAATAATCGGTTTTGACAGTCTTTGGCTGGGAGGGAAGATTTATTGCCCGATGACTGTTTTGTATATCCCGGCTTTATTGCCGATGATTCCCGGACGATTTGCCTATAATATGGTCTTTTCCCTGATTATGTTTTTGCAAACAATGGATAATCCGGTAGAGAAAGCAAAATACATAGATATGTTCTTATCAAACGGGATTGTAACCTGTACGGTTATATTTATGTTGACAATCGGGGCGACATTGCCTATTTTCATGTGTCCGGGGAAGGCGTTCTCATTAACCCGGCGTAAATAATAAGTTGAAGGATTTATGGAAATATTTTGGAAAACAATTGCACTCTATAATGCCTCTACCTGGGGATTCCAGTTGGCCATTGTTCTTATTGGTATTGTTTTGACGGTGTTGCTGGCATCTCGTCCCGGTCCCCGGATTAAGCTGGGGATGAAAATTTATCTGGCGGCTGTTTGTTTTTGGTTGTCGGTGGTATATTACTATGTTTATTGTTCCGAGCGGGAGTATTATCAGGTGATGGCAATCTTTTGGGGGATTATGGCCCTTATGTGGGTATGGGATGCTGCAACCGGTTATACGGCATTTGAGCGGACCCGGAAATATGACTTGTTTGCTTATCTGTTGTTTGCGATGCCTTTTGTTTATCCGTTGGTCTCTATGGCGCGCGGGCTTTCTTTTCCGGAGATTACTTCACCGGTGATGCCATGTTCCGTAACGGTATTTATGATTGGATTGCTGCTGTATTTCTCCCGCAATATTAATCTGTTTATTGTATTGTTTTTATTTCATTGGTCCTTAATCGGGCTGTCCAAGACTTATACCTTTAATATTCCGGAAGACTTGTTGTTGGTAAGCGCATCTATTCCCGCTCTCTATCTGTTTTTCAGGGAGTATTTTGCAAATAGCCGGCGTGCAGGGATGAAACCGGATGCCAAATATGTAAATGCGTTGCTTATTCTGGTTTGTGTGGCAATCGGCGGGGTTGCGCTGGTTACTACGTTAAGGGAACTTTTTTTTAGTTGACAGTTGACAAGTGACAGTTGACAGTTGGGCTTCGCGCCCGGTATACAAATCGGCTGAAAGCCGAAATAACTGTCAACTGTCACTTGTCAACTGTCAACTGTCTATTGATTAGAAGCTAATTTTTGCTCCTGCAAAATAGCTTCTCGGTGTAGCCGGGCCGTAGATGTAGGAAGAGTCACGGTCTTTCCCCAAGTCAAAGTCTGACTGGTAGGCTTGGAAAATGTTTTGTACTCCCGCATTTACTTCCAGCGTCAGTTCCTTATATAGATGGAAATCGTATCCCAGTTTGATACTCATGTCCAGGAAATCCCGGGTAGTTACTGCTTTATCTTTAGGGATATATCCGGCAAGATGTTGTACCAGCATACTACCGGTATAGGTACCGGAAAGGGAAGCCGTAAAATGTTTCAGCGGGGTAAATGTTGAAGTAAGATACCCGTACACATCCGGTGTCCTGAACATTTTTCTTACAGGAGGAATATCTTCATCTTCGCTCCATCGTTCGGGCTCTTTATAACGGCTGCGTTGTATTGTGGCGCCTGCCTGTACGGATACCCAGGAAGTAAGGACAGCCTTGCCTTCCAATGTGAGTCCCATAACCGTAGCACCCGAACCGTTCTGACGTTCTTTTATCAGATTGCCTTGTTCGTCTTTCCCTATATCTTTTAATACGAATACGTCACTCAGGTTGGTATAGAAACCTTCCACAAGGAAATTCACTTGCATACCGTTTTTGAAACGATGATAAAAATCGACCGATGTGCTGAGGCTTTGAGACTTTTCTTCTTTCAGGTTTTCGGCACGCCGTATCAGAGCGACTTCACCGCCTACGGCAGAAATATGCAGGTCTTCGTCAAATGCCTGTGGGGCACGGAAACCACTGGAATAACTTGCACGGATATTGATGTCTTCCGTCGGATTGAAACGGACGTTAGCTCGCGGGCTGAATATGACATGGTTAATCATATTATGTTTATCCAGACGTCCGCCAATCAGGAAACTCCATTTTTTGTTTTTCCATTCATTTTGAAGGAAAGCACTTTCTATATGTACTTTCTGGTTGGTAAAACGATTGTATCCCAACATTTCATCTTTCAGATGGTCGTAGCTATATTCCAATCCGGCAGTCAGGTCTGAAGGCATAAACAGGAATTTATTGAAGCTGTAGTTATATTGTGCTCCCGACATCCAGGTTAAATCCGTCGTTTTACCATAGGCATTCGGGTCCTGGTTTGTACCGTAATAACTGTCTCGGTCGGTAAACTGTGCGGAAGAAAAAATACTCAGCTTTTGCTTGTAATCCGGTGAGAAAAGATCAAATTTCAATCCTCCCCCGTCGATAGCATGTTGCAACTGCTCTGCAATGTCCGCTTCGTGCGGCGGACGTGATAGTAAATTACCGCCACGGCGGAATTCATTCATGTGGTGATATTCGAGTGTCAGCTTGCTGTAAAGGCCGGTTTTGATAAAAGAGCGGAAACCTACCATCTGATTCTTAAGTTTCGGCAATTCGGTAAACCCGTCTCCATCATGGTCGTATCCGTCGCGTACCCGGTTTTGTCCGAATATGTACATACCGGCTTTGCCGCTTTCTGTAACCAGTGAGGCATTCAGGGTCGTATTATTATCCAGTGAGGAACTGCCTCCGATAGAAGTAATCGTATGTGCCACTTCTCCTGAGTTGCGTAAAGGCTCTTTGGTAATAATATTGATAGTACCAGCAATTGCGGAAGAACCGAATAGGGCAGAACCCCCTCCACGCATAACTTCCACACGCTCAATCATATTTGCAGGAATCTGCTCTAATCCGTAAACTCCTGCCAAAGCACTGAATATAGGACGGGAGTCAATCAAAATCTGGGTATACGGACCATCCAGCCCGTTTATACGAACCTGTTGAAAGCCACAGTTCTGGCAATTAGTCTCTACACGGACGCCCGGTTGGAAATTCAACCCTTGTGAAAGGTTTACCGCATTGGTTGCCTGAAACATTTTGGAGTCCATTACGCTAACCAATGTAGGAGCCAGACGCCGTGAAGTTTCACTTCGGTTTGCCGAAACCACTACTCCATCCAGAGCAATGCGGTCTTCTTCCATTTCGATGTTTATCTCGAGTGTTTTCCCTTTCTTTAATGTGACTTCACGGGTTACGGGCTTATAACCGAGAAATTTATATTCGAGAGTGAATTTTCCTTCCGGCAGGTTCTTCAGGAAATAATGTCCTGAATTGTCGGTTGTTGTTCCGATGGTTGTCCCTTTTAGCATTACGGTAATGAAAGGAAGGTGCTCTCCGGTTTCTTTGTCCAATACATGTCCGAATACGTTTGCATCCGAACCATCTGTTTTTTCTCTGTTGTCTGAAGCTTGTGCAGCAGTAAGGGCACAGCACAAGCATAGTATAAGCATAAGTATCTTGTTCATACTGAATTAAATAAATGTGTGTAATAAAAAATAGATTACAAATCTTTTCTCAAAAAAACATATGTGTCAGACAACAGGAGGGGCGCGTAGAGATAGTTTTCCCGGCACGGCGCACAGGTATGCTGCACAAACCGGCGGGCAAAGGATTTGGAAAACGGAACCTTCGGCAGCAGGAATCAGAACAGAAATAAAAGCGGCGCCGCTTATCTGTACTGTCGAAAGTTGATGCAATAGCTGGAATTCGGCATAGGTATGTTCTTTGCCGGGTGTTCCATCGTCATTTTTTTGGTAGGGATGTGAATGGACAATAGTTACCCCGTTGATAATATGTACGTGGGTAAACGCAATTAAGCATCCTAAATACGCTATGAATAGAGTAGGAAGGGCTATTTTCAGATATTTAGTGAATCTGTCCATCCGGCTGCAAATATAATGATATTTTTTAATTAATAAGCTAACGCTAAGAAAACTACCTATTTGTAGGTATATGTCTCTTTTTGGAAAACTTTTTTTGTTATTTGATTTTAAAAGTTTTCCATTTTTTATTTTTATAACTTTGATATTTAGCTGGTTGACAAATATTAACTCGTTAAAAGTTTTCCAAAAAGAATAACTATGGTCTTTGTTTGTATATCTTTGTGGCATAAATTAATTATAAACCTGTAGTACTTATCATGATTCAGACAGTGATTAAAAGAGACGGACGTATTGTCGGTTTCAATGAAGAAAAAATAACAACCGCCATAAGAAAAGCAATGTTGCATACGGAGATAGGGGAGGATATGCAATTAATCCGGCAGATAACAGACCATATATCATTCAAAGGAGAAGCCCAGATGACTGTGGAGGCAATCCAGGATGCAGTCGAGCTGGAACTGATGAACAGTAGCCGTAAAGATGTGGCACAAAAATATATCGCTTATCGTAACCAGCGAAGTGTTGCCCGGAAAGCGAAGACCCGGGATATGTTTTTGGAAATTATTAATATTAAATCAAATGATATTACCCGCGAAAATGCCAATATGAATGCGGATACTCCGGCGGGTATGATGATGAAGTTTTCCAGTGAAACCACCAAGCCGTTTGTTGATGATTATTTACTGAGTGAAGAAACCAAAGACGCTGTCAACAAGAATTATTTACACATTCATGATAAAGATTATTATCCGACAAAGAGTTTGACTTGTGTGCAGCATCCGCTGGATCGTATCCTGAAATACGGCTTTTCGGCTGGACATGGTGAATCGCGCCCGGCAAAACGTATCGAAACAGCAAGTATCCTGGGGTGTATTTCTTTGGAAACGGCGCAGAATGAAATGCACGGGGGACAAGCTATTCCTGCATTTGATTTTTACCTGGCTCCCTATGTGCGGAATAGTTATGTGGAGGAAATTAAAAATCTCGAAGAATTGACCGGGGCGAATTATTCCCATCTGTATCGGAAAGAATTAGATGATTATATAAATCGTCCGTTGGATGGCTTGTCGGGAGATGATCGCGTTGTGCAACATGCAATCAATAAAACGGTCAGCCGTGTGCATCAATCCATGGAAGCTTTCATCCATAATATGAACACGATTCACTCCCGTGGGGGAAACCAGGTTGTGTTCAGCTCCATTAATTATGGAACCGACACGTCGGCGGAAGGGCGTTGCGTGATTCGTGAGATTTTGAAAAGTACCTATCGGGGGGTGGGGAATGGCGAAACGGCAATTTTTCCTATTCAAATCTGGAAAAAGAAACGCGGTGTAAGCTATTTGCCGGACGACCGTAATTACGATTTATACCAGCTTGCCTGTAAAGTAACGGCACGTCGCTTTTTCCCAAACTTCCTGAACCTGGATGCGACCTTCAACCAGAGTGAGGAGTGGAAATCGGACGACCCGCAACGCTATATCCATGAAGTGGCAACTATGGGATGTCGTACGCGTGTGTTTGAAAACCGTTTCGGGCCTAAAACATCTATTGGTCGCGGAAATATTTCTTTTTCAACCATAAATATTGTACGTCTGGCAATCGAATGTATGTCTATAGTAGGTAAGGAAGAGCGGATTGCCAAGTTTTTTGCCAAGCTCGACAGTATGTTGGAAATCGCCGCACGCCAGTTGCACGAACGTATGGAGTTTCAGAAAACGGCTTATGCCAAACAGTTTCCTTTACTGATGTCTTCGCTCTGGTTGGGTAGTGAAAAGTTAAGACCGAATGATACAATAGCTTCGGTAATCAATCAGGGAACTTTAGGTATCGGTTTTATCGGTTTGGCTGAATGCCTGGTAGCTCTTACCGGTAAGCATCATGGTGAAGATGAGGCATCGCAGGAGTTGGGTTTGAAGATAGTCACTTATATGCGTGATCGTGTCAATCAGTTTTCAGAGCAATATCAGCATAATTATAGTGTATTGGCTACTCCGGCCGAAGGGTTATCCGGAAAGTTTACCGGACGCGACCGGAAAGAATTTGGTTCATTGCCGGGTATTACCGACCGTGAGTATTACACAAATTCAAACCATGTGCCTGTATATTATAAATGTAGTGCTCGTCATAAGGCTGAAGTGGAAGCTCCTTACCATGAACTGACACGGGGCGGACATATCTTTTATGTGGAAATGGATGGGGATGCAACCCATAATCCGGAAGTAATTATGCAGGTGGTTGATATGATGGACCGTTATAATATAGGATACGGCTCTGTAAATCATAACCGTAACCGTTGCCTGGATTGTGGTTTCGAGAATGCTGAAACTTATTTGGAGGCTTGCCCGAAATGCGGTAGTACGCATCTGGATAAATTGCAACGTATCACCGGTTATCTGGTCGGTACAACCGACCGTTGGAATAATGCGAAACTTTCGGAACTGAACGACCGGGTGACACATGATTAGGAAAATGTGAAAACATTTTCCAGATGACAGGTGGCAATTGACATAGTCGGTTGGGTTTTGTGTTCGGTATTTGAATGGAGTGTAAGTAGCTGTAGCAGTTAATTGTTGCGTACTAATTTCTAACTGGTAGTTAGTTTCAAAAAAGTTTCTTGGTTTGAAACAAAAAGTTTCATTACGTTGAAACAAAAAGTTCCACCCGATGAAACAAAAAGTTTCAAGGCATGAAACTTTTATGCCATGCCCGGAAATTTGTAAAAAGTAGAAATATGTTGTCAATTATAGATATAATAGAAGATACCACTGTGGATGGTCCGGGATTCCGGACTGCTATTTATGCCGCCGGTTGCCCGAATGCTTGTCCGGGATGCCACAATCCGGAGTCGTGGGATATAAAGAAAGGCCGCCATGTCTCGACCGAAGAAATATTGGATAAAATATTGGCTGATGATTTTGCCAATGTGACTTTTAGTGGAGGCGATCCGATGTTTCAGCCCGAGGGATTTACGGAGCTGGCGCGTTGTATCAAAGAGAAAAGCAATAAGAATATCTGGTGTTATACCGGTTATACGTTCGAACATATTCTGAATAATCCCAAACAGGCGGAACTGCTTCGGTATGTGGATGTATTGGTTGATGGAAAATTCAAGCAGGCACTTCGGGATGAAAGTCTGTTATTCCGTGGAAGCAGCAACCAGCGTTTAATCGATGTAAAGGCTTCTTTGAAGCAGCAGGAGGTGGTTTGTTTGGATTATAATCCGTATCCTTGAACTTGGGCTGCTCTTAATTGTGTTTTCACTTTTTCAGTATTCTTTCCAGATAGGAAGTATCCAATAAATTGACTGTTTCAAATTTCCCTTTATAGAATACGCCCCAGTTATTGAAAACACAGGGTAATTCCTTTGCTTTCTGCAACGTATCCACTTTTATTAAGTCAACAGGAATTTTTTGTATGTCACAAAACTGTTTTATTATTTCTATCTTTTGGAGGATGTAGGGGCATTGCATATCATAATAAATGGCCAGTTCCTTGTTTTCTATACGTTGTTTTTTCGCATTTTCTGTGAACTTAGGTGTTGTGCCATCAAAGGATAGTGCCAGTAATTCGTACCCGTTATCAGTAGTATCTACAACTTCAAAGCCGAATTTCATCGCAAAAGACTGGTCGGAAAGCCACGATTTTTGCTTTTTCGCACCAAGCATGCAAACGCCGGATTTGCCTTTCTTTTTAGCGTCGGACAAACAATACTCCATCAGTGATTTTCCATAACCTTTTCCTTTGTCAGTACCGTAAACCCATAAACAGTAGATGTAATAGTAGTTGTCGCCGGTTATAGGGACCCAAGCTGTTTCAAGAGGGGCATATTCAATAAAAACCGTAGCTTTTGCATTTAACTTTCTGAAGACATGACCTTTGTTTAATCGGTCGGAAAGCCATTGCTTTTTTGCCGATATGCCTTGATGAGGCTTTTTACTGCGGATAATGCAGCATAAATGCTCATCAGCAAGATTTTCTGTTGTCAGATTAATAAAATCAGTTGTCATAAAGATGCAATATTACGAAATTCGGATGAAAACAAAAACTTTTTATCATGCTTTTGGTCTTGTCCTGTTTCCATTATCCGGAATATGATTTTTGTAATCTGAGCGCATTGTTTTCATGCCTTGCAATAATTTGGACTTTGCCGGCTTGCATGTTTGAAATATAACTTATATCTTTGCCGAAATTTTGAAGATAAAGTTTCATGTCGAAGAAAGTGTATAAGGATAATCCGCTGGTTATTTCCGGTTATATGTCGGACAATGAGGCTTATTTTTCTATTTTATGGGATAATAATTTCATTATATAAGATGCGTTAGTTACTTTTACTAACGCATTTTTTTTGTGTCCCGAAGTTTGAATAGGTCAAAAGAATCAACATTAATATATAATATTTAAAAACAACCCATTTACTATGTCGAAAAGTGGTATCAAAAAGGTGATTGTTCTGGGCTCGGGTGCCTTGAAAATCGGACAGGCAGGAGAGTTTGACTACTCCGGCTCGCAGGCATTAAAGGCGCTGAAAGAAGAAGGTATCAGTACTGTATTGCTAAATCCGAACATTGCAACTATTCAAACATCGGAAGGGGTGGCTGACAAGGTATATTTCCTGCCTATCACTCCCTATTTTGTTGAAGAAGTAATCAAAAAAGAACAACCGGACGGTATTTTGCTGGCTTTTGGCGGACAGACTGCGTTGAACTGCGGAACGGAACTTTATACCAGCGGCACGCTTGCAAAATATGGTGTGAAGGTATTGGGAACTTCCGTAGAAGCAATCATGTATACAGAAGACCGTGACCTGTTTGTAAAGAAACTTAACGAGATAGAAGTAAAAACTCCGGTTAGCCAGGCTTGCGAAAATCTGGAAGATGTAGTGAATGCTGCTTACCGTATCGGTTTCCCGGTAATGATCCGTTCTGCTTATGCATTGGGTGGTATGGGTAGCGGTATCTGTAAAGATGAAGCTGAACTGCGTACTTTGGCAGAAAGTGCATTTGCTTATTCTCCACAGGTATTGGTCGAAGAATCCCTGAAGGGTTGGAAAGAAATAGAATTTGAGGTAATCCGCGATAAGAACGATCATTGCTTCACCGTAGTAAGTATGGAAAATGTAGACCCGCTGGGCGTACATACCGGTGAAAGTATTGTTGTTGCTCCTACTTGTTCGTTGACAGACAAGGAACTGGACTTGCTGAAAGAACTTTCGACAAAGACAATCCGCCACTTAGGTATTGTTGGTGAATGTAATATCCAGTATGCTTTCAATTCCGATACATGCGATTATCGTGTGATTGAAGTGAATGCCCGTTTGAGCCGCTCTTCAGCATTGGCATCCAAAGCAAGCGGTTATCCTTTGGCTTTTGTTGCTGCTAAGCTGGCTTTAGGATACAGCTTGGATGAAATTGGCGAGATGGGTACTGCAAACTCTGCTTACAAAGCACCGGAGGTAGATTATATAATCGCAAAGATTCCGCGTTGGGACTTGACTAAATTCGTAGGTGTAAGCCGTCTGATCGGTTCCAGCATGAAGTCTGTGGGTGAAATTATGTCAATCGGTAAGAGCTTTGAAGAAATCATGCAGAAAGGTCTGCGTATGATCGGTCAGGGCATGCACGGTTTTGTAGGCAATAATGATGTGGAATTCGACAATCTGGACGATGCATTGGCTAATCCGACCGACCTCCGTATCTTTGCCGTAGCCCAGGCTTTGGAAAAAGGATATACCGTAGACCGTATCCACGAACTGTCTAAGATTACTCCGTGGTTCCTGGAAAAACTGAAAAATATTGTAGACTATACCAAAGTATTGTCTGCTTACCATACGATCGAAGATCTGCCGGAAGATGTATTGCGTGAAGCAAAACGTCTGGGATTCTCCGACTTCCAGATTGCACGTTACGTAGAACATTCGGACGGCAATATGGAGAAAGAAAATATCCGTGTACGCAACCTGCGTAAGAAAATGGGTATTGTTCCGAGCGTAAAACGTATCAATACGGTTGCTTCCGAACACCCGGAACTGACAAACTACCTGTATATGACGTATGACGGCAGCCAGAATGATATCAACTACTACCCGAATGATAAGAGTGTGGTAATTCTGGGTTCTGGTGCTTACCGTATCGGTTCTTCCGTAGAGTTCGACTGGTGTTCGGTAAATGCGGCACAAACTGCGCGTAAGCTGGGTTATAAATCAATTATGATTAACTATAATCCGGAAACCGTATCTACAGACTATGATATGTGCGACCGTCTGTATTTCGATGAACTTTCAATGGAACGTGTACTGGATGTAATAGATTTGGAACTTCCGAAAGGTGTGATTGTATCTGTAGGTGGTCAGATTCCGAATAACCTGGCCATGAAACTTCATCGCCAGAATGTCCCCATTCTGGGTACTTCTCCGTTATCAATCGACCGTGCGGAAAACCGTCATAAATTCTCCGCTATGTTGGACTCTCTGGGTATCGACCAGCCATGTTGGGCAGAGTTGACCAGTATGGAAGAAATTGACGACTTTATTGAAAAAGTAGGTTTCCCGATTCTGATCCGTCCGTCATATGTACTTTCTGGTGCGGCAATGAATGTTTGCCACAGTAAGGAACAAATGATTGAATTTCTGGATCTGGCAGCTAAGGTATCTAAAGAATATCCGGTTGTTGTATCCCAGTTCTTGCAGGGGGCAAAAGAAATCGAATTTGATGCGGTTGCCATGAATGGTGAAGTGGTTGAATATGCAATTTCCGAACATATAGAATTTGCGGGTGTTCACTCCGGTGATGCAACATTGGTATTCCCGGCTCAGAAAATTTATTTTGAAACGGCGCGCCGTATCAAGAAGGTGAGCAAGATGATTGCAAAAGAATTGAATATCAGCGGTCCGTTCAATATCCAGTTCCTGGCAAAGAACAACGATGTGAAAGTTATCGAATGTAACCTGCGTGCATCACGTAGCTTCCCGTTTGTCTCTAAAGTATTGAAACGTAACTTTATCGAAACTGCAACCCGCATTATGCTGGATGCTCCGTATACGAAGCCGGACAAGAGCGCTTTCGATATCGATTGGATTGGCGTAAAAGCCTCTCAGTTCTCATTTGCCCGTTTGCATAAAGCTGACCCGGTATTAGGTGTGGATATGAGTTCTACCGGTGAAGTAGGTTGTATCGGTGATGATTTCGATGAAGCATTGCTTTCAGCTATGATAGCTGTAGGAAATACAATTCCTAAAAAGAATGTGCTGGTTTCTTCAGGAGCTGCCAAAAGCAAAGCTGAACTGTTGGACCCTTGCCGCCAGCTTGCTAATAAGGGATATGTGATTTATGGTACTGCCGGTACTGCAAAATTCCTGAACGATAACGGTATCGATGCAATTGCCGTATGCTGGCCGGATGAACAAGGCGATTTGAATATTATGGATATGTTCAGCAAACATGTATTCGAATTGGTAGTGAACATACCGAAAGATCATAGCAAACGTGAGTTGACGAACGGTTATAAAATCCGCCGTGCTGCAATCGACCATAATATTCCTCTGATTACGAACGCTCGTTTGGCAAGTGCATTCATCGATGCATTCTGTAATCTGAAGACTGAAGATATTCAGATTAAGAGCTGGCAGGAATACAAGTAATAAAATATTTAATTATATTTGTATCCAACATATTGTTAAAGACAGGGCAGCAATGCCTTGTCTTTCTCATTTTCAATTCAAAAATACCATGTGTAGACTACTGATCTTATTGTTATCCTTCCTGCTGGCAGTTCCTGTTGTCAGAGCGTCGGTAGTCCTTCCTTATGTATTTGTCAAAAATTATTCAGTAGGTGATTATAAGGCGGGTTGCCAGAACTGGGGCTTCTCGCTCACGCCGGAAGGTATTCTTTATGTAGCGAATAGTTCCGGATTGCTTGAGTTCAATGGGAATGCATGGAAACTCTACCAATTGCCCGGGCAACTTGAAGTGACTGGAGTGACTAATTACAATGATACGATTTATACACAGGGTGAAAATGCATTATATGGTTGGACATATGATAATAACGGAATGTTGCATCATCATGTGCTGGAAACAGTTCCTTCGGAAGTGAAGTTTGATGCACCTCCGGTCTCTATTCCTTTCAGTCTGCCGGAGGAAATAAGGAAGGCGGAACCAAGTGCCTTTGCGACAAACGGAACTCTGTATTTTATCGGAACTTATAAGCAAGGATTGTTTATTACGGATAAAGAAGGACATATCCTTCATCATTTGTCTTTACAAAATCAATTGCAGGATAATATGGTCCGGTTTATCAGCGTACAGGATGATAGCCAGATATGGGTGGCATTGGATAACGGACTGGCCCTGATAACGCTGGATCCTCCCATTGTTCTGTTGGAGAAACGCAGTATTATCGGGAAACTGATAGATGGAGGAATACATGAAGGGATGTTATATCTGCAAACAGGCTTTGGCTATTTTAAACGTTCCCTTGTTGCGGAAGAACCGTTTGTTGCTGTCGCTGAGGGAGAAGCCAAACCGTTTTTAGTTTCGTATAAAAACCAGAAGAGATATACTGTCAACCAACTGGTCAAAGATACGGCATCGCTTGGCGCTTTCGTTTCTGCAAAACATATTTATCCGGCCGGAGATAGTTTGTATTGGTTGTCGGTGGATAATCAGGCTGCCTTGTTCCATATAAGTGGCGGAACGGCTGTATTGAAATGCCGGCTGCTGTTTAATAACTATGATATGAATCTGGTTACTCGAGGTACGCGCATTATCCCTTTAAATGAAACCATGGTGTTGGCATCTACCATGCAGGGGCCTTTACTGATAAATGTGCGTGATTTGATTGATGCAGGGCTTCCGGGTAAAACCTCTCTGCAAGTTTTTGAGTTGGAGTATATGGATGCGAAAGGTTGCTATAATTTGCCCCTCAACAATCAGAAGATAGAACTTCCATATGATTTTCAGGAGTTTACTGCTTATATAGGTACTACGATCTTTACATCCAATCACCAGATTAGTTATAAGATAGAAGGCGTTTCTTCCGGCTGGTCTTCCTGGCAATCGGAAGGGAAAATATCATTCTTACAGTTGCCAGAAGGGCATTATGAATTAAAAGTTCGTAAATATGTGGTCAAAGGACCTTTTCCTGAACTATCCCTGTCAATAGATGTTCGTCCGCCCTGGTATAATACGGTTTGGGCATGGTTGGCGTATATTCTTGTTGTTTGGATTGTCGCGCAGGGTGTATTACGCTATAATCTTAAAAACTTACATAAGGAAGAGCAGGCAAAGATAGAAGCGGAACGCCAGGCTGAACAGCAACGCATGCAGGAAATGAAAAGCCAGATGTTGGAAGCGGAACTTCAGAATAAGAATAATGAGTTGACTTTGCAAACGACCGCTTTGGTAAAGCGTAATCAGGCAATTCAATCTTTATTGGGAGAGTTGGATAAACAAAAAGAAGCATTGGGTGAACGGTATCCTAATAAACTTTACAACCGGATGAAAGCTTTGTTGGAAAGTACGCGGGATGACCCGGCCGACTGGAAGTTGTTTGAAAGTTATTTCAATAGTGCCCACCAAAATTTTATGGACAGGTTGCGTCAGGAATATGCAGATATTACTACTGGCGACTTACGTATTTGCTGTCTGTTGCGTATGAATCTTTCTACAAAGGAAATAGCCTCATTGTTAAATGTTTCGGTTCGTGCTATAGAACTTCGCCGGTATCGCTTGCGTAAGCGTTTAGGCTTGGAAGGAGATACGAATCTTATTGATTTTCTGATGAATTTTTAAATTTATTTTCTCAAAAATGATGTTTTTATAATCTATTGAAAAATAGGTGGTTAAATTGTTTTTTCTGATAAGTGAGAAAGGATTGTTGTATTCTTTATTACTACACAGATTACTTGCGCAAGTTGTGTAGTAGCCTTTTTTATAGAAAGTTTTTGTTATTCCGTTTTCTTTGTGGCACATAAATCTAATTTTCATACATGATGGAACACGAACTGGAAAATCAATTGAAGGCGTTAGAAAAGAAGGGTATCGACCGCCGGCATTTTTTTAAGATAATGGCAGCTGCAGGATTGTTGACTGCTGCAGGTACTCAGGAAGCTAAAGCTTTTTCAAGTAATGCAAAAGGGAAGATAGTCATTATAGGCGGGGGTGCTGCCGGTATCAGTATGGCTGCCCGTTTACAAAAATGGTTGAATGAACCCGATATTACATTAATTGATCCCAGTGACCGTCAGTTTTATCAACCGGGTTTTACCCTGATTGCCTCAGGAGTTTATGAACCAGGCGATGTATGGAAAAAACAAGAAGAATGTATGCCTGATGGTATTAAGTGGGTGAAAGACTCGGTTGCATCTGTTGACCCGGTCTGGAATCAGGTAACAACAAATAATAACGGTAAGATAGCCTATGACTTTTTGGTTCTGACTCCGGGTATACAAATCAATTGGGAAAAAGTAGAAGGTATCACACATGATACGTTGGGTGAAGGAAATGCTCATTCTATTTATGACTTTGAAGGAGCGCAGAAAACTTGGAAAGCACTGCAGGAATTTTCGAAAACAGGTGGACGTGGCATTTACACGGATACATATACCAAGCACAAATGTGGTGGGGCTCCTAAAAAAATATGTTTGTTATCAGAGCATTATAACCGTAAACAGGGAACCCGGGATAAGGTGGAACTGAATTATTATACAGCAGCAAAAGAATTGTATGATATACCATACTTCACTCCTCGTTTGCTGGAAATATATAAGGAACGAAATATACCTATTAATCTGAATGTCCGGGTAAAAGGGGTGGATACTGCCGCTAAACAGGTTCATTTTGAGAAGATAGAAACGGTCGGTGACCAGAAGGTTTATACTCCGTTTGTGGAAGATTACGATTTTCTGCATTTCACACCTCCGATGTCGGCTCCTGATTTTGTCCGTGAAGCCGGACTGGGATGGACGGAAGGCAAATTAGCAGCAGATGCCTGGGTAATGGTAGATAAAGAAACTTTGGTTCATCAGAAATATCCGAATATTGTGTCGTTGGGTGATGTGGCTGGCATACCGACCAGTAAAACTTCTGCGGCTATCCGTAAGCAAGTGCCTATTGCAGCTAAAAACCTGATTTCACTCATGGAAGGCAAAGAACCTGCTGAAAAGTATGATGGTTATGCAGCTTGCCCGATAGTGACGGATTATGGACATGTACTTTTGTGTGAGTTCAATTACAAAAAAGAACCGGAAAATACATTCCCATTCACAATGCTGGATACATCAAAAGAGCAGTGGGCTGCATGGATGTTGAAGGTTTATATGTTGAAACCGATGTATTTCTACGGTATGTTGAAAGGATTAGCTTAATCATAACTCCCTATATTTAAAATGCCAAACTAAAAACCCCTCCGGCTCATTCATTGAGCTTGGGGGGATTTTTGTATATTTACTCTTGCATTTTCCGGTAATAACGGGGTGTATAACCGGGTACCAGCTCGGGATGGAATACCCAGATCAGGTCTTTTAGCAAATAATCGGGATGTAAAGGAAATTCTTCGTAATAGGGAACGACTCCTGTATTGCAGGTATAAATGTGACGTTTTTTGAATGCGTCGAAGTTCTCATAAGGCGTGTACTCCGTACGAAGTTCATTGTATGTCATCTCTTTTGCCTGATTGTATTTGACAAGCCAGATGTCGGCATGTATGGCTTTGTCCAGAACTGTTTCAAATGCCAGCGGGGTGCTTCCTGCTCCTGGTAAATCATTAAAGAGATAATCTGCACCTGCATCGCGGTACAGGTTTGCTATATAACTGGAACCACTGGGGGTATACCAGGAAGAACCGAATTTCTTTTCGGAGATAACGGTAGGCCTGGGAATGTCTTTTTTTACCAGATTTTTCAGTTCCAGATAACTTTGTTCCGTAGCGCGGAAGATTGAATCCGCCATCTTTTCTTTACCAAACAACATACCGTAAAAACGTATCCATTCGGTGCGTCCTAACGGTTGAGACTCCATGTAATCGGCTCCTTCAATAATGGGTATACCCAATTTCTCGACCGGACCGTAGCTGCTGTTTTGGAAAGGAGAGACGATAACCAACTCAACGCCTTGGTCTATCATCTTTTCCACATTCGGTGCAGTTGCCTCTCCCATATCGGCAATCCGTCCGTTCTTCAGCCCTTCCTGAATGGCAGGGGTGTCCATATAGCGCGGTTCACAAACACCTGTAATCTTGTTGGTTTCTCCAAGCTGGTCGATAATGGCCGCATGAACAGAGGTATATACGACTATGTTTTGTATAGGTATTTGTACAACTGTGCCTTTGGGGAGGTTCGCCGGAACAGGCTTCTTACGGTCAACCAGCAAATAGCGTTGTAAAAGCCGGGTACTGTCCCAAGGGTCATGTATCTCTACTGAAGTATAATTTTCGAAGTGTTGGGTGGAGAAGCCTTGGGCATAGCGGATGGTGTCGGATGCAATTGCTTGTTCAGTACTTTGTTGCTTATTTATTTGTGAGCAAGACACAAATAAACAAGCAATAAGTAAAGTTGAGAATAATTGTTTGTACTTCATTTATAATAAAACATAATTTGTTTACTTGCTGACAAAATATGCTCCCATCGGATTAATACCGGAAACTCCAAAAGAGTTAAGTTTTTTCCCTTCCTGGGAGAATATGTACATGTCTCCTGTATTTGTATGATCGGATGTTCCAATATAAATGTTTTCAGAATTAGGATCGACATTTATAGAACAAGGATTTTTTACAGTTGTTCCATCTGAAATAAAATTGCTTTTAAGTTCTTTATTTGCTTTTGCATCATATAAGATAAACTTGACATTCTTTGGAAGCCAGTTTTCATCATTTTCAGAACTAATGACATATAGCTTGTCGTTTACTAATTTGGCAAGAATATTCTGGTTGGTATAAATTGGCGTAGATTTGCCGGTGCTTAAGTCAACCTGATTAACAGAAGCTTTTATATCGGCAAAATTGCCGCCGCATTTTACATATAACTTTCCATTACTATCCGCTTCAACAGACATTGGATTTACTCCAACAACAATCTTTTTTTCTTCTGTAAGGGAAATCGGGTCAACCACTGATAAGGTTGAATCAGGCACAGGATTATATCCTCCGGAATTAGCCACATATAATTTACCTCCTGTAGCACATACTTGGTAAGGATTCGGACCGACCTTTACTTTTTGGGTTATCTCCATTGTTGTTGTATCGATAACAGCCAAATGTCCATCAAATAAAACAGCATAAACTTTTCCTGCATATCCCGTAAAGCTACGAGGGGATTGGGGTTGTCCGGCTTCATCTTTAGGAGATATTGTTTTTATTGATTTTGCATTTAAATCTGTAATCTCTATGGTGTTGGATCCATCCACTGCAATATACATTTTAGAACCGTATATTAGCATGTCATTAGCCGTATCTCCCAATCCTCGGGCATTAATGGCAGAGAAAACTTTAGGGTTAAGGACTTTTGCTGTTTCATCATAAGAATCTAATGTTGCATTATTAGACTTCCATTTACCGCTATTTAAAATGTAGATTTGGGAAGTGGTGGGTTTAACCGGATCATTGTTGTCATCATCTTTGTTGCATGATGTAAAGGAAAGAGTGAGTGAGCAACAGGCTGCAGAAAATAAAATAAGTTTTTTTGTTTTCATTCTATTTATATTTAAATTAATAATGTATACTGGCTGTTAATCGCCAGGAACGCCCCGGCATTGGATAGTATTGGATTACATCGTAAGTTTTATTTGTTAAGTTTAAAAGTTCACCTTGTAGTCTTAGTTTGCAATGTTTGATGTTAAATTCTCTGTTGACTGAAATATTCTGTTCTGTATATTTTTTTATCAAATTGTCTTCTATGTTTTGTGGCAAGGCATATCGGTCTCCCACACAGTTTATATGATAACTTAGATTTAACCAATGGGTTTGTAGAGATAAGGATATGTTTCCTGAATGCTTCGGTGTATAGGGAAGCTGATTACGATAGTTTTTAGCTTCTTTATCTGTTATATCTATGGCCTTTTGATAGGAGTAAGTACCATCCAATAAAAATGAAATATTCGTATTTACCGGAATTTCCGCACTAAAATTTATATCCAGTCCTCCAATGGATACTTCTCCCATATTCATCATTTTCCAAATAAACATGGTCGGGATTGCCACAATTTTATCTTTAACCCGGTTATAGTATCCGTCAATAGAAATATTGGCATAACGGGTTAAAGGCAATTCTCCGCTCCATGTTAAACCTGCATTGTATTGGGATGCACGCTCTGGTTGTAGATTTGTATTCCCTATCCGTAAATAGTACATGTCATTGAATGTTGGCATACGGAAAGCATCTTTATAGGAGAATCTTACCCGAAAGTTTTGTTCCTGAAGAATTCTCCAGGAAAGGCTGGCCGCGGGAGAAATGCGTTTACGGTCTGCCGGACGCAAGCCTGTCTCTACCTGTTCTGTAATATAAGTTCCTAATAAACTTGCAGTAACAGTTAAGCGCGGGCTTTTGTATTGTGATGCAAGGACCGATAAGGAGGTATATCTTTTAGGGAAAGGGCATTGGGGCAAGGTGTTGTCCAACGTATTGACAAAGAAGTCCTCTGTTAATGAGAATGACAATCTTTTGATTGGCGTATATAGAATAGAAGCAGACCCGTAATATTCGTTTTGAGTGTAACGATCCACTTGTCTTCCATTTTCGTATTTATTATTTACGTCTAAATATTTATTCCATGAATAATTATATTTCCCTTGTACCTGAAGTGACAACTTTTCAGAAAAATGATTTTGATAGTAAATTTGGGCAAAAGCATTTTTGTCCCATAAACGTTCTCCTGAATAGTCATTGTATAGAATCACAGAGCCAGGCAGACCTCGTTCAGAATCAAAATAATATCCTTTTATCTGTAAAGTACTGTTAGGAGTTAAATTCCCATATAAATTTAATTCGGTTCTCCATGTTTCAATATCGCTGTTATTCCTTCTCTTTTTTTCTGTTTGTTGTCCGTTTTTTAATGTAAAAGAATAATCTCCTTTTGCTTTTAAATAGTCGCCATGTAAAGATACGGCCCATTTTTCTCCTATTTTCTGGTCATAATGAAGATAGGGATTTATTAGCCCGAATGAACCCCCTTTAACTTGTGCTTTTAAATGAAACGGTCGGTTTGTAAATTCCGGCCTACTTGTCTTTATACTCAGCGCCCCAGCCGATGCATACATTCTTGCTGTCTGGAAGATATCGTCGGATTGCCCGATGGATAGAGATACCATTTCCACATTATCCAATGAAAAACGGCTGATATCCACTTGCCCGCTTTGGGCATCGGTGATGGTTACGCCGTCATAGCTGACAGCCGTATGTTTGGCTCCAAGGCTACGAACGGAGACAGTCTTTAAACCTCCGATACCACCATAGTCCTGCACCGTAACACCGGAAAAACGTTTTACAGCTTCCGATAAATCCTGCACGCCAAGTCTTTCAATACTGCTGCGGTTCATTATTTGCAGGGGAGTAGTTTCGCGCATTACAGACGGACGCGATTTACCGACAACCTCAACATCTTTTAGTTGATAGGTCTTAGTCGTGTCGACTTGGGCATGTAAAAACATAATGCCATTAAGCCAGAATAAGAGCAGGCTTAAAATCTTCTTGATGTACGTATTCTGCATAATTATCGATTTATCAACCTCTTCACCCGAGAGATTGTATAAAGGATTATGGCAGGTTTTCTGGCTTGTTCTCCCTTATTTCGGCTACCTTCCCAACTTAATAGCTGGCAGTGGACAAGTGACAGTTATACTGAACTTTCCATTTGCTGGCTATTTGTCAGTGGCAACGAGTTTTGCCGGGGTTTCAGAACTTACAGCTACGGGTACAGCGCCGTACTTTCAACGGCTTCCCTTTTACTAACAGACCGTGGAAACGGTACTGTTACACCATAATCTGCATGCAAAGATATAATTCTTTTGAACATAAAAAAAGGGTATCCGGAAAAACCGGATACCCCACAGGTGTATTTGTTAAGGATTCATCAAGTAGAGTATCTATTCAATTATTTTATTTCCTGTCTTTATCAAAACCAGTCGCTTTGGACCAGTCATAATTGTTTTTGAATGCGGTATTTATCTGATTTAAACCCGGAGTATTCCGGAGTATCGGCAAATAAAAAGACAGGCCGCTTCCATAATCCGCTATTCTTATAAGTTCTTCTTGCTCTGAAATATCTCCCGGAACAAAGTAAAATTGTATGATTGCTTTGTCTATTGCGTTTTTAAATGTGTTTTTTAAATCTTCATTTTCTGATAGGAAATATAACCCGCTTATATCCAGTAAAATAGACTCGTAGTAATCAACGAGATTTTTATTTTCATTAAGAGTATGACGCATTTCGTCATAACTCATATTTATACTTTCCAGTAGCTTGGAGGTTGCGGTTGCCAGATTTTCCAATTCGGATGTTTTTGTTATGGCAACGGTAAATCCATCGAAAGTATTTTTATCCTTATTAGTACTATAGTCTGTAGCGCTTAGCTTGGCAGCTTTGTACAAGTCTGCGTGTGGTTTGGTATATAGATATGGAATAATTGTCTCATAGGGATATCCGTATCCGGGAAGAGGGAGAGCAGAAGCCATTATGTAGTCACATTTATTCCGTAGCTGGTAAACGCTTTCGGCATTGGACATATTACAGGCATGGAAAATAATAAAATCATATTTTACAGGAAGTATTTTTGCCAGATCTGCAATTTCCAGTGTACTTCCGTAACGGTCCGGTCCGGATAAACCTTTGGTTTCACTGTGTGCTTTTATTTCGGGTAACCAACCATTGCCGTGTGCTCCGATTATCAATCCTTGTGACTCTGCCGGATAGAGAGTGACGACGTCACTCAAGACAGTCTGCATTACATTCGGATTTCCGGCATCTTGATCTTCGTAGGTTTTGACTACTTTGCTGACGATCATGTCTGTCGTATCGTGCGTGATTTCCAATAATACCGGCTGACCGAATTGGGTTAAATGGTTAGAATTATCAAGATATACTAATAGGGTTCCATCTATATCATCATCCCAGCCTTCTTCCATTTGGTTTACGGTCTCTTCCAACGCATACCATAAACTCATATCTCCTACCAGATATGCTAAAACAGTACGATTCGTTTTTGCATGCGGTCTGGCTTCATTCGGATCTATGGGAGGAACATCGGGAGCATCCTCTTTGGTGCAATTTGTAAATCCAACGGTAAATAGCAATAATAATAAAAAGTAGAACTTTTTCATCTTTGTTTTTTAATAGTTGTTATTTCGAAACAAAAGTATCATTTACAAAGATGAGATAGTGGATAAATTGTCACATTTTGGGTCCGTATCGTCACTATATTTTTTGAAAAACAACCTTTTTAAAGGATAGTTTATTACATGGCAAGCTGTTAGAATTAGCTGTAATTTTCTTAGAACGGATATCCTATGGCAAAGTGAAGTCCCAGTCCATCCTTAAATTTGGGAATGTTGTAATATCCTTTTTTGCCGGTTTCATAGGGAACATGAATACCGATGCCCAAATCCAGGCGGAGAACAATAAAGGTCAGGTCATATCGTATACCGACTCCTGTCCCCAGTGCCAGGTCTTTGAAAAAGTCTTTCAGTTCAAATTGTCCGCCCGGACGGTTTTTATCTTCACGGATTAGCCAGATATTACCACTATCCAAAAATACAGCCCCGTGCAGGTCTCCTAAAATGGGGAAACGGTATTCCAGGTTCGCTTCGAATTTCAGGTCTCCGGTTTGGTCCAGGTAGCCGTATTGTGTATCGTTAGGGTGATAACTTCCGGGACCAAGGGTACGGACCGTAAAGGCACGGATACTGTTGGCTCCTCCTATATAGAATTGTTCGCCGTAGGGAGTTATATCCGAGTTTCCATAACTGTAGGCTGCCCCTGCCATTAAACGTCCTACCAGATGCTGCCTGTTTCCCAGATAGTAATTATAACGGATTTCACTGGTCAACTTTACGAACTGTGCAAACTTATTCCCGAACAGCGTTTTGTTCTTTTCGTTGAACTTGCTTCCCGTAAGGGCATAAATCCCCCCGATAATGTTACCAGCCTGCGTGATAGAGGTCTGCCACCAGATATGATTCCTTTTACTGGTGATAGGAGAATCGTCGTAGGTATAGGTATATCCCATTGCGGGAATAAACTGGTCTTCCAAACTTAAACCCAATGCCCTGTTTTCTTTTATTATGGAGTCAAACTCAGCGGTTTTCCGCTGTAACAGCGAGTAAGTCAGTTTGAATGGGGTTACGGAATGCTGGCTGGTTGCCGAAGGTTGGAAATCGTAAGATGCACTTCCTCCGAATGCCAGCATCTTGAAAAATTTGGCACGGTTCAGTTGGTCAATATAGATACGGAAAGAGGTGCTGGAAGGATATTTCGTATCCCCTTTTGCCAGTTTAGGGAAAAGGACCTGTGGGAATGTCAGCGTTGTGTTCACTCCTAATTCCCAACTGTTGATTGTAGAACTGTTGCCGACAACGTGACTTCCTGTTTGCCATTCATAAGAACCGCGCAGCCGGACATTAAAAGTTTCGCCTCCCCCAAACACATTACGTTTGGTGACACTGAAAATAGCACCCGGACCTAATTGCCCGTTGCTTTTGGAGGTTACGTTCAGTTCTAATTCACCATCCAGCGGAAGGTCGTATACCGTATTGATTTTTAGATTCAGTGTATCGCAGCGGCGTGAAGTATCCTTCGGGGTATATTGCATTTCCGAATACCGGAAGACTCCCAGGCGCGAAAAACCGGTCTGCGTTTTCTCCTGTTGCTGTTGCGAATAAAATTCACCCGGGCGGAACTTTATCCGGTTGTAAAGCACCTTGGGACGTACCCTGAGTTTTCCCTCATAATAAATGGTCAGGTCTTTATAACGAACGGAGTCGGTGGGCATTTCATAATCGAAGCCATTCAGATAGACGGAAACGTCACCTATTTTCCAGGGGCGTAATACGGTGCGGGGTAATCCCGGTTTTGTAGAAATACGTAAAGCGACCTTGCCCGGATTTAGTAAAGTGTCTGCCTGATAGGTAATAAAATCAGGACGGAAATAGTAATATCCGTTATTACGGAGCAGGGAAGATATACGTTGTCTTTCCGCCTCCAGTTTTGTGACATTGAAATTATCGCCGATATTTAAAAGCCTGTCTCCTATATTTTTTTGTATCAATGTATCGACTCGGTGACGTAATCTAACATAAGCGATACTGTCGTAAGTATACGGCTGGTTCATTTCGACTTTGTAAGTGATTTTTGCCTTTTTCGGATTCTTAGGGTCTGGATCTATCTGATAGGAAGTCGCTCCATTGAAATATCCATATTCACGAAGCAGATTATAGGCGACCTTGGTTCTTACCTCCGGATTGACCGTATTGATATATATAGGCTTACTCGCCAGTTTTTTGAATATCCATTGCCCGATTTTACCTTTTTTATTTACGAAAGCATTATATACCCACAGTCCGAACGGGAAAGGGATACGGATGGAAGAACTTCCCAGTAATGCATTATTAGGCGGGAAGGAGAGTGCCGCTTCAATTTCAGACAGCGCTTCTTCCCCTTCCGGGGTGATGTCCTGATTTTCGACCTCAATCTTTTTAATACCCGTATAGAGCACTTCGTTTTCGGGCAGATTCTTGGTAGTGGAGCAGGACATGAGGAATGCTAACAAAAATGATAGCACTAAACATCCTATATGATATATGTATCTTTCTTTTTTCATTTTGTCTCTTCTGTCTTTTCTTCCTTAACCGGTTTTACCTTGTTCTTTTTAAAAATAAACAGTTCACGGAGATGGCGCATTTTCTTACGGAGTACGATACCGGCACCTGTTTCCGTGATTACCCCTTCCAATAAACTTTCATAGTTTTTGTTGTGGAAGAGTTTGATATACCGGGTGCCGCTGCCATCCAAACGATATTCGATGGATACATTATCGATGAACGGCTGTGTCTGTCCCTGTTGATTTGCATTTTGTCCGGTAGAGATGCGTCCGCCGAGAATAATGCTGATACGGTCGTTGTAGAACCGTTTGGCAAAACGGAATGAGAAGTCTGTTCTTGAACCTCCTCCGGCTGTTCCGTTTTCATCATATTGTTCCATACCGAGGGATATATCCACCGATTTAAGTGCGCTACCGGCAATATTGTTAATTTCGCTTTGTAGGAAGCTGTTCAGGGCGGACCCCATATCGAGGCTCGGCTTCTTGGATGTGGAATTTTTATCGTTTACATTCAGGTACATGCCTGTAACAAGCATGGTTACTGCGATTTGTGCCCGTTCGCTTTCACCCAGTTTGGCTAATTCCTGTTGCATGCTTTGGTCTTCAGGAGCGGAAATAATAAACTGAAGTTGCAGGTTTTCAAGTGTTTCTTTGATTGCAACTCCTACATTGAAAGTTACAAGACGTGCCGGTTGTTCTCCTATCGTGACGGATGCCCTTACCCGCTCCGTAGCCGTCAGGTTCATCATCGGGTCCATCGGGTTGCCGCTCCATTGCACATAGCTTCCGGATTGTATATTAAATTCTTTCAGCGGGATAATCGGCAGGGCATATTTTACCGTTCCGCCGGACAGGGTGTATCGCCCGTTTAATATCATGTCTCCTTGTGTTGTGTACTGGAAAGACAAATCTCCTCCGCCTTCCAGTTGTATACGGCTGGATTCGTCCGGGGTAATATCTGCATTCAAACGGACCGACTGGTCGATATGGATTGTCATCAACATATCCAGCCCGCCGATGGGCAGAGGTGACTCAGGCCTGCGTATACGGGTAATTAATGTATCGGAGAAGTCCACAAAAGTAACCAGGTCGGCAAGTCGGTCTTGTGCCGTAAGCGGGGATTCCTGCATGACATAGGTCACATTCGTTCCTCCCAGAAGTTCCAGTTCTCCGCGCATCATCAAGGTGCTGAGTGGCCCTTTCAACGTAGAGTTCAGGTTGACAAGCAGTTTCCCATATACCATGCTTTCCTTCGTCTTTTTTGTATTCAGCAATTGCATTTCGTGGGCGGTCAGACGCAGGTCGGCAAGCATTTTTGCCGGATCATGGAAGTCGATGGTCCCGTCTATGACAAAAGGATTCGTGGTAGAGGTATAGATACTGTAATTATCGAAATCCATCAGGTTATCTTTGACTTTAATTTCTTTGGGGTCGAAATTGAAAGAAGTTCCGACAGCTGTAACGTACACTGCCGCACTGTCTAACCGCATATTACCATTTACTTTCGGTAGCTTGCTGGAACCGGTAATCTCCATTTCTCCCTGTAGCTTACCGTTCAGTTTAGCCATATTGTCGGGAATGAACGGGTTGACCATTTCCAGAGGAAGGTCGGTAATGTTGATGTTCCCATCTATATGGTCTTGTTTTCCGGCTGTGTAGTGAGCCATGATGGAAGCCACTTCATTCTGGTCGCGGAATAAGTGCATATCCACCTGGTGATTGTTTTTTCCCGTAGGCAAATATACCGTATTGAACATAAGCTCTCCGACCCTTCCTCCATCATAGAACAGGCTGTCTATATAAGCGTCGGCTACTACCAGGAAATTACTGTCGGACGGAGCATATTGCAGGTCGGCATTCAGCAGCCCCCGCATAGCAGGCAAGTCCGGGAAACTCTTGGAGATAAGATTCAGGTCGATTTGAGATAACTCGGCATGAAGTTCTTCCATTTTTCCATCTTCCGGCAAAGAGTGTATCCAGAGGGAAGAGTTTTCCAATCCGGAAAATCGCACGTTGGCGGCAATATCTTTTATATTTTTGTACAGGATATAATTATCCGGATTTAGCTGGAATGGACGGAATACGAGGATCGGGTCTTCGGGGAACAGGTGCAGGCGGAAACCTTCCCGTTCCTTATCAGCACGCAATCCGATATGTATACCGGTATTGCCTTGCCCGTCGGTATAGCGAAGTTCCGCATCGGCAAATGTACTTCGTATTTTTCCGGTAAGCCCGGCCGTAAACGGAGATTGCTTACGGAATCTTGTTTTTACCACTCTTGCGTCATATAGTAGTCCGAGAGAGTCTTCGTGCATTTTGAAGCAAATGGTATCTATACGTGTGGTATCCTGCATTAACGAAAAGAGGTCGGCATCCATTTGGAATCCGTCTTCCGGAGAAGTAGATGCAACTACTTGCAGGTTATTGAATGTGATGTTCTCTTCCTGAAGGATGTTGTAAATAGGATTATCTTTCCCTGCTGTAATCCGCAGATCCATATCCGGCATTAACGGGCGGAATGACGGCAGGTCGATGACCGAATCCCTTTCGAGTTGCAGGTTTATGTTATTATTGATTTTCGTGAATTTATCAGCCAGTGTTTCAATATCCGTGTTTCCTGTCAAAACAATGCCTAAATCTCCGGCATGGAAAGATACCCGTGTCGTGTCTACCGTACTTTGGGCATGTAAGGTAAGTGTTTTCGGACGGAATTTCCCGGTATTTGTAATTAATTCCCAGTTACCCAGCGTAACATCTATCAGGTTGTTTTTCCCCATATCCGTTTTAGCCTCGGAGAACAGTTGGAAAGAGGTTGCCAGCGAATCTGTCATCAGATGCATACCATATAAATCGAGATTATCCACGTCTGCAATCAGCATCGCTTTGATTTCCTTCTTTAGCAAAGTTGCATTTAGTGACATATCGATTTTTGCCAGCGGATATAAGCTCTTCAGGTCAAACAGTAAAAGATTCTTTTCCAGTGAGCCTTTCAGGGTTACATCTGCAATGGAGGATGCCCCGTATAAAATATCGCTTATCGTTCCATCAACTTTGGCATGGGTGCGGGCGGAAAACGGGTCATATCCTTTTCCTTCGGCATGGAGCGAGACCGTCATTCTGTAAAGGGAGTCCTGAGGCAGGAAATGGACAGGTTCCAGACTGTCTGTTTTCAAATCCATTCCATAAGTTTCCAATAGGGGATTGAAACGGGCAGAAAGCTCGACTTTTCCTTTGTCTTGCAACAGTTCGATTTGTGCCTGATATTCTCCATTCCTAAGTGAGCCCTCCCCTGTAAGCCGCATGCCTTCCGGAATATTATAGCGTGCTCTTTCTTTTGCCGGTAGCATACTGAGGATAAAATTCAGATTTCCGGTTTTAGCATCCAGTTGGAAATCGCCGGAGCGGGTGATACTGTCGGTTATATTCTGTAGTTTTCCGGATATATCCAGATTGAAAGTTCCCGGTATTTCTCCTTTCAGTTGGCGAAGGCGGAGAGCCGCTAAATTGCCTTCTACTCCGGTTGTCACGGAAAGAGGTTTGGCAGGGAACGACTTTTTCAATTCATCAGGCAGTGTCCCTGCAAATGTGAATAAATCCTCTTTTCCGAGAGAGGCGGTGAGTAATGCATGCAACGTCCCCTCCGGTTTGTCTGCGAAAGAACTCCAGGGTACATTTGCCAGCAGACGTACTTCTGAATAGGGAGTTTTGAGCAGCAGTTGAGGCACCTGTATTGTTGTGCTGTCGCTTGCCAGATTTCCGGTAAGTGAGTTAATGGTCAGGCCGGAACGGTCGACAGCATTCATTTCCAGTATATTTGCATTCATTTCCAGCCCTGCATATAAAACGGAATCTAATGAGATATTCACATTATTCAGGGCAAGGTGCATCGGGTCGAAACCGGGTTGTTCTTTTTTGTTGTCGCCATCATAGTTGAATGATGAATTGGATAACCTGAATTCTTTAGCTCCGTACCGCTCTGTCCCAAGGTCGACAAAACCGCTTGTCAGGCTGGCTTTGTCTATATAAGTAGCCAGACGAAGTGAATCGTTTGGCATTTGCAGTGCGAAAGCAACGCGATCCAGATTTATTTTTTCCAATAGCAGAATCCAGTTCACAACGGTTGTCGTTGTATCTGTTTTGGGAGTGGTATCATTCATTAACAGAGTAATAGCTGCATCCGAAAGCTCTACGGTATTCAGGCGTGCCGTCTCTTTTCCTAAATTGACACGGTCTGCATGGAGATAGAACCGGTCCAGGTTCCCTTTTATTTCCATGCCTTCGATTAGCTTCCCAGTGTTGACCTTTACCTTGTTCAGGTCGACGGCTTCAACCAGCACTTCTTTTTTAAGTAAAGGAAGCGGCCGGATACTAACCTTAAGGCTTTCGAGGTCGAGCAATGTATCGGGAGTAGAAATAACCTGCACTTTTCCAACGGTCAGGTCCAATGGAAAAGATAGCCGTATTTCCCCAATGCCTATCTGCATGCCTGTAGCTTCGCTGGCGTATTGGGTAGCCAATCGCACCGCAAATTTCTGGAAAGGAGGTATATAGAGTAGAATAGAAACTATGAATACCAATACAACCGGTATTAGAAGCACAATCCCTATCCGCTTAATCCAACGTCTCATCTGCTATTCGTATTCTCTATTTTTGTACTATGATAACGGTTAAAACACGTATTTTGTTTCAGATTTATTAAACAAATATAGCATAAAAATAAATGAGGCGCAAAAAAGATAATTACATTTGTGAAGAATAAAGAGTATCATTATGTTAGATGTAGAGAGCCTTTGTGTAAAAGTACGGGAGATAGCCCTCGAAGCAGGCGCTTTCCTGAGAGAGCAACGCGAAAAATTCGATAGTAGCCGGGTGGAAGAGAAGAGTGCGCACAACTATGTGTCGTATGTGGATAAGGAATCCGAACGGCGGCTGGTAGAGCAACTTTCCGCATTACTGCCTGAGGCGGGATTTATTGCAGAAGAAGGGACTGGTAGTCTGGACGGACAGGCATATTGCTGGGTGATAGATCCGCTGGACGGTACTTCCAACTATATCCATGATATGGCTCCTTATGCGGTGAGTATTGCTTTACGAACCAGGGAAGAAATTATACTGGGTGTAGTATATGAGGTGTGCCGGGATGAATGCTTTTATGCCTGGAAAGGGAGTAAAGCCTATTTGAACGGGAAAGAGATACATGTGTCCGGCATACGGGAGTTCGATAAAGCGTTTATCGCTATAGGCTTCCCTTATGATTCAGACCATTACCGCCCGACGGCCCTGCATTTGGTTGATAAATTGTATGGCTTTGCCGGAGGTACCCGTCTTTTGGGTTCCGCCGCCTCTGAAATTTGTTATGTCGCAGCAGGGCGCTTTGAAGCACGTATAGAAGGATTCCTTGGCCCATGGGACGTTGCAGCTGCAGGGATTATCCTGATGCAGGCAGGTGGTATACTGACGGATTTTGACGGAAAAGATACCTGGTCGTCAGGTAAGCAGGTTGTGGCAAGTAATGGGGCATTGCATGGTACGATTCTCTCTTTAATTTAGAAATTCCATAGTTATGCTTTTTCGGAATCATAACTATGCTTTTCCGAAAACATAACTATGAAGCGGGAAAAACATGCTGTAATGTTCCGGTTCTGTTAGAACGCCCATTTCTTTCCGTAAAGCATGTATTGTGGTTGTAGGCCTCCTCCTTGGTAGGCTCGTTCAAAATTAATTCCGACTCCGAACTTGAATCCGTCATTTGCTTTAAATTCGACTGCACCCCCGACGTTCGTGTGGTTGAAGAAAGGGTTCATCAGCATGTGCGGGTTATGCTGTTCGTTGGCACTATAGAAAGCATATTGTCCCCAGCCTTTTATATCCACCTTGTCTGTCAGTTCGTAATTCGCCATTATGTTGAAGCCTCCCATAAATTGGGAAGAGAGGTTGAACGGGGTGAAAAAGCGACCTCCGAAAGCTCCTCCGGCGATTGTCAACCGGTCTTTGTTCCATACAAGTTGAGGCATGAGACGGGTCAGTCCGCCTGCTCCGGGCCAGGTATATTGTTGTCCGGTAGCAGTAAAGGTCAATCGTTCGCTAATCGGGATAACGGATGTTTCCGAGAAATCCAGAGCCATAGGGGATATCTGTTGCAGCATGGGAGCATATACGTTGAAAAACGGACGGTATGCCGAAGAATGAACCTGCATGTCCATCGGGCGTTCCGGCAAGGACGGTGAGGTGAAGTTCGGGACAAACTTCCTCAGTTGGGCATCTATCAATTGTCTGCCGGATGGGGTATAGGAATTAATTAATGATTTGGGCATTTCCAGTTTAAATACGGCGTATTTGGGCATTGCAATCATCTTTCCTTCTTTATTCCGAACCCATGTGAAGTTGGATTGCGCTTGGATTGCGAAAACGGCGAACAGGGATAAAATTAAAAATAATCCTCTTTTCTTCATAACCAATGGTTTTAAACGGGTTATTAGTTTACAAAGATAATCAAATAAGTGTGATTTCCTATTTTCAAAACATAGGTGTTTTGATTTCAAAGCATATATGTTTTAAATGCAAAACACCTATGTTTTGAAAACAGGGTAGGGGGGACATGAATAGGGGCATTAAAAAAGGGACTGCCTTTTAACTGGCAGTCCCTTCAAAATAGTTATCGTAAACTAATTTTCTTACTTCGGTAAATTGGCATCCCAGTTCGGTGTTTGTGTAACACCGGCAGCGGCGTTCACCTCTTTTGCAGGGATAGGATATACAAATTTAGCAATATCGAAATTTGTATAGTCTCCGTTTGATACGTCGATTTTTTCTCCTGAACGGCGTGCATCAAAGAAACGGTGTCCTTCCTGTACCAGTTCCAGGCGGCGTTCTTTCAGGATAAGAGGAATGATGGAGGCATCTTCTTTGATTACATTTTCATCCAGGTCCGGATTACGTTTGCTTGCAACTTCCAATAGGTTTTTGCGGGCTTCTTTATAATTTGCTTTCATGGCATATGCCTCAGCAAGGTTCAAATAGACTTCCGGCAGGCGTAACACAGGGACATTCTGGATATCCAGATGTTGTCCGTTCTGAAGCAGACCGCTTAACTTACCTCCTGTCCATTCATATTCTCCGTCTTTGTTTTTGACATTCAATACGGATAAACGGATGTCTGTAGATGCAAACTCATTTCTTGTTGTCTCGTTTACAGATACGCCATAGTCTTTATACAGGGTATTCAGAGAATTGGCTGTCAGGTAATCTGTTTCCGTTTTTGATATCACGAACAAATCTTCGGAAGAAATGTCCAGGCGATAGAACATATTTTTATAGCTTTCTTCTGTAGAAACTATGCTTCCACCACGAAGTCCGATGGCTTCCTCTGCTGCTGCAATCGCTCCGTCATAATCTTTCATATACAGGCGAACACGTGCTTCCAATGCAGAAACTGCGGCTCTGTTCATATAGAAATAACCAACATCTTCCACATTTTCTTTATCGAAATATTTCTTTGCGTTTTCAATATCCGAAAGAATCAGTTTGTAATTTTCTTCAACAGTCGTACGGCCGATTGTTTCTCCCGGAAGTATTGTTTTCTCCTGGTTTACAATGCCTAATGTACTTTTGTTTGCTTCGGAATAAGGCAATGCAAAGTAATTTACCAGAATAAATTCGCTTAATGCTTTGAGCCCGTATGCCTGTGCCACACAAGCGTCGATAGCTGCGATATCTTCTTCTGAAAAATCGGTAGCCGTTTTTGAGGCGTCGATGATACGTGCTGAAAAGTTGATTACTTTGTAGCCATACGACCAGATATCTTTGATATATGTATTTGTCTCTAATACCTGATAAGCGAAAATGTCGTAAAAGTGGGAGGTTGCCACAGAGTGTGCAGACTGGTCGGAGGCCACATCACTCATTGCGAGAGCGTCTCTACCCATAAATTCGGCAGCACCCAAATAGTTGTAAACACCATGTAAGGCTACATCATAATCGCGTGCCGATTCGAATGCTTCTTCATCGGGGATGGAGGTAGTCGGAATTTCAGTCAGAAAATCATTGCATGAACTGAAGGACAGCAAGGATAATCCGATTAAAACGACGGAAAATATATTTTTCATCATGAATTTACTGTTTAATTTATTACTACTCATTTGTTTGTATTAGAAACCTACATTAATACCGAACATTACATTGGTCGGAACCGGATAAGCCCATGACTGAACACCATCAGGACGGGTTTGCGGGTCGAAACCAATAAAGTCTTTTGAACGAACAGTAAACAGGTTGTCTGCGGAAACGTACACGCGGATATTATCAATCAGCGCATGAGCCAGTATCTGACGAGGCAGAGTGTAACCCAGAACCATTGATTTCATACGCAAATAGGAACCGTTCATCAGGAAGCGGGAAGAGATTGCGTTTGCGTTAGAGCCGTCACCTGCTACGAATTTAGGAACATCGGTAATATCGCCCGGTTGTTGCCAGCGGTTTTCGTAAATATAGTTGGTCACCGGCCCCAGGAAGTAATGTCCAACCTGCATATCGAATGCAAAACCTGAGTTGTATACTTTGTTGCCCAATGAATAGTTCATATCAAAGGAGAAGTCGAATGCCTTATATTTGAAATTCATGCCAAATCCGCCATAGAATTTAGGGTCGGCAGAGCCTACGATACGTTGACCGGCTTCATTGATATTGGATGTTGTTTCATCACCTTCTTTACCCTTATACCAGAGAGGCGAACCGGTTTGAGGGTCTACGCCTGCATATTCCGGCATGTAGAATGTGTGGTAAGGCTCGCCGACTTTACGGATTGTCGTACTGCTTTCGATAGGTTGGTCGGTAGCAAGACGGATAATCTTGTTGCGGTTTACCGTTCCTGTCAGGTTTACATTCCAACTGAATTCTTTTGTGTTGATGATGCTGGTGTTGATAAGGAATTCAAATCCCTGATTTTCCATTTCACCGATATTCATTGTCTTATAATCATAACCGGTAGTATAAGACAGAGGAACTTCGAAAATCATGTCTTTGGTACGTTGGTTATAATAATCCAATTCAACAGTTACCCGGTCGAACAGTACAGCATTGATACCAATGTCCGCTTTGGCAACAGTTTCCCACTTTAAGTCAGGATTTGCATATTGTGAAGGTACAGAACCCGGAATCTTGTCGTATGAATATCCGTATTCATATAATCCCATAGCTGCAAAATAACCGATATCCTGGTTACCTACCGTACCGTAGCTACCACGGATAGTCAGGTCGGACAACCATTCTTTTGTATCGGCCATGAAATCTTCTTCAGAGATACGGTATTTGGCACCTACAGACCAGAACGGAGCCCATTTGTTGTTTGCACCGAAACGGGAAGAACCGTCATAGCGGAAAGAGGCTGAACCATAATATTTATTATTGAAGTTATATTCTCCGTTGAAGAAGAAGGAAGCCAATGTGCTGGCTTTAGCCATTGAACTTGCTGAAACTGGGACGGAAGCTCCTCCCAGTTCAATTATCCGGTCAGACGGATAATTGTTGGCAACCGTATAGATATTCTTGAATGAAATTTTTTGTGCTTCCTGTCCTAATAAGATATTCAGGTTGTGTACTTTATTAAAAGAACGGTTGAAATTAATCGTATTGGTGATAGACAGTGTAGTTGCACGTTCCTGGTTTCTTTCTCCCTGCATCCAGCTGCTGGCGTATTGGGGGTTGTAGATAGAACTGTAATAGAACTCATTCAGGTCGATTAAGCTTAAACCTGCATTCGTTTTCCAGGTTAAACCATCCATGAATTTATAAGTGAAATAAGGATTGACAACTAAGGTAGTCTGTCCCTGGTTGTTCTTGTCTCCTTTGTCTTTGTCATTGATTGCTACCGGATTGTAATATGCATCCAGATTATATGAGCCGTCCGCATTATAGATCTGCTCGAAAGGACGTAGGTCGTATACGGCAACCATCGGGTTTTTGTACTGGCTTTCTGTCAGGCTGTTATCGATATCACTGAATGCTCCGTTAATGGAGATACCGTATCCGATGCGTCCGCTGATACCGTCCAGGTTTACTCTACCTGTATAACGTTTCATTCCGGTACCGATTACTACGCCTTTGTTTTGATAGTAACTACCGCTGATGAAGTATTTCAGTGTTTCGTTACCACCCTGGACACTTAAGTTATATTCCTGAGTGACACCATTACGTAAAATAGCATCCAGCCAGTCGACACTGTTCGTTTGTTTTGTCAGATCTACCCCAAAAGATTTGTTTACATAGTAATTTAATACATCATATCCATCTGCCATATCGGTGGCATCTCCTGAATTAACCAATCCTTCCGCCCAGATTTCTTTGTACTGGTCCAAGTTTGTACTACGGTATTTATGGTCTAATTTGCCAACGAAGCTTACACCGGCTTTGGCACTGAAATTGAAACGCGCTTTGCCGCTTGCTCCTTTCTTGGTGGTAATCACGATTACACCGTTGGCAGCACGGGCACCATAAATAGATGTTGCAGTTGCATCCTTTAAGACTGTGATGTTTTCGATGTCATTCGGGTTGATGTTGGCAAGAGGGCTACTGGACAACTGTCCGGAACCCGGATCTTTGTTTACACCCATTTTGTCGGTATAGATAGCAATACCGTCAACTACATACAGCGGTTCTGTACCTGAATTGATAGATCCCATACCACGGATTGTTGTAGAGGTGAATGCTCCCGGTTGTCCGGTAAAATTACCGACCTGCAAACCTGCAACAGAACCTTCCAATGAATTCATGAAGTTTGCATCGCTTCTTTTAGTCAGAGCTTCGCTGTTTACCACCTGTGCGGCTCCGGTAAAGGCTGCTTTTTTAGTAACTCCATATCCGGTAACCACAACTTCTTCGATATGTTGGGTATCGGATTCCAATTTTACCACTACATGAGAGGCCACTTTTACTTCCTGTGTAGTCATACCTACGTATGAAACAACAAGAATCTTAGCATTTGATGGAGCTTCCAATGTGAAATTACCATCGATGTCGGTAACAGCTCCTGCTGTTGTCCCTTTTACTACTACCGACGCTCCGATAACGGGTTCGCCGTCTTCGGCATAGATAACACTCCCTGTTACCTGTGTTTGCGCTGATGCCATACTTATAGCCGCAATAAGGCATAAGATGACAAAAGTCAACTTTTTCATCATAGACACAATCGTTTGTTGTTTGTAAATAAAAAATAACTAATACCTAATAATCCAATTTTTAAAAGTACAATGTTTCTTTATGACATTTGGTCTCCTTAAAAACGGGCGCAAAGGTAAGGAAAATCAAAACTATATGCAACAAAAGCGTGTCAATAGATTGTGTTAAATGATAAAGTGTAATCTGATTCCCTTTATTTTGATGGATTTATTTGATGGAAACTTTGTGTATTTTTTTATTATTCCATCAAAATAAAGGGAAAAAGATGATAATTTTAATAGCCGAGGTCGAATTCCTGGTCTACAGCCGGAACACCTTCACGCATCCATTTGGGCATGGGTGTATTACGGAGATAATGGTCGAAGAACTGGTACATGCGTTTTTGGAAATCGATTCGGTTAGCCATATGCATCGGCCAGTGCGGTTCTCCTGTGTAATTGAGTAGCCATACAGGTTTCTGTAACCGTTTTAAAGCAATGAAATATTCTATTCCCTGATACCAGGGCACATGTCCGTCGTTGTCGTTATGCATAATCAGGATAGGGGTTGTAACCTTGTCCATCGTGAAAAGCGGAGAGTTTGAGAAATATTGCATAGGCATTTCCCAGATGGAACCGCCTATACGGCTTTGTCCGTGTTCGTATTGGAAAGAACGGTTTAATCCGGACCCCCAGCGTATACCACCGTAAGCGCTAAACATATTAACTACCGGAGCACCCGATTCGATGGCGGCAAACAGATTGGTTCGGGTTGCCAGATAAGCGACCTGGTAGCCACCCCAACTGTGTCCCTGGGCGGCAATCGCTTTTTCATTGATATATCCTTTGGCAATCAGGGAGGTGATTCCCGGCATCACACAATTATAACAACTTTCTCCCGGATAACCGTCCGTATAGCGCACATCCGGATTAAATACGATGTATCCGTTGCTGGTATAAAAATGATAATCGATGGTGGAACGATGAGGCTCAGGCATCCGGTAATTATATAAGGTAGAGGCATTGCGCTCGTAAAAGTTTACAATGACCGGATATTTCTTGTTCGGGTCGAAGTTTGCAGGTTTGTAGACAACACCTTCCAGCGGACGTCCATCCAATGAAATCCAGGAGACCAGTTCGGCGGTACCCCAGTTTAGTCCCTTTTGTTGTTCTCCTTTATGGGTTAATCGGATTGTTTTTTTGAAACTCAGGTCGGAGAGAAGCAAATCCGGGTATTGTTCAAAAGTCTCCTGTGTATAAACAAGGGTATCCGAATCTTTTGCTTTAAGAGGAGCTTTCAGCATAAAATTGCCGGATAGCAAGGTTTGGGGAGCCTTGGGTTGCGAAGAGGCCATTGTGCGGCTAATATAGTATCCATATCCCTTAGTAGTTTCATTGAAAGCCATAAGCAACTGGGGAGTTTTCAAATCGATGGAAACTTGTTCCTTATCCAACTTAAGCAGTTGGTAGGCCAGTTGTTTTTCTCTTCCGTTTACTGTGAGGTTAATCGGGCCTCCGTTCCCTGTAGGGCTGAATTTCCAAATATCATATCGGTCGGATATGAGCAAATATTCGTCATCGGTAGTCCAACCAGCCGAGCCGTATGCCGCAGGATAGTCCGGAACATCGTTTTCTTCATCCCAGGCAACGAATGTCTGTGGAGTAGTCAATTGATATTCTTTCGTGTCGGCGAAGGAATAGGTATACCAGGCGCTATCCGGTTCGCTGTACCAAAAAGCATATTTGCCTTTCGGGGAAAGACGCATGTTCGTATTAGCCGCTTTTTTTATAAGTCGGCGGTTTCCATTGTCCAGATCGATGCTGTAAATGTCATAATGAGTCCTGCCTTCCCACATCCGTTCCGTTTCGTAGGGAATGGAGGAAGAGAGGAGTGCAACCGATGCATTACCTTTGTCCGAGATTATCAGATTAGGGATTTCTTCGGTTGCAAGTTGGACAATATTTTGAGTGTTGAGATTGTACACGGCTGTATAGGAGCGCTTCAGGTCATTTGCCTTATTGTAGACTTGTTGTGTATACTGGATGCCTTCATCCCATTTCCATATCTGGACATCCGGGCGGTTTTCAGCGAGCTGTGTCGTATCTTTTTCTTTAGGAGCCGGAGCTGTTCCGAAGAAAAGCCGGGATGTATTTTCCGAGAAGTATAAGTTTCCGTTTTCACTGATAACCCAGGAGGAAGGGAAAGCCCGGTTTCCTTTTTCTGCGACTAATCGTGCCGGTTTATTCGTATCGGAAAGGTATAAAGCGGAACCGGTGGCTGTAGAGTCTTTGTCTGCACAAAACAGGAATGCTAATTTATTGCCTTCTTCGTTGAATGTTATTTTCTTGAAAACACCTTTTTCTTCCTTTATCCGGATATTTCCTTGTTGTGGGTTGTAAGTGTATAAAGAGGAGTCGGATATGTAATATAGAATATTCCCCTTTTTAGCAAAACCAAATTCAGAAACAGTGGGGAAGGATACCTTCTGTGAACCGTCCAGAGAACGGACATATAAGGTGGAGTCGGATTTATTTCCCCGTTGATAAGCGAGCCAGTCCGCTGTTTCCGACAGTTTATAGGATTTGAGAGAGTCGATGGTTTCCTGTTTGCCGGATAAATTCAGGACTTGCAGGCTGTTCATCGGCATTTGGTCTTCCGGTGTCTTTTTTAGTTTCAGAGCTTCAACCTCCTCCAGTGCGGGTGTTTGGGTAATCAGTGCATATTGGGAGGTAGGGGAAAACTCTGCCTTGGCAGCCGGTTTGAAAACCTTTTTTTCTTCTCCCTTATGATTATAGAGATAGATGGATGCATCTCCTTGCCAGGGTTCTGTTTTACATGTTATCCATTTACCATCGTTGGAGATAGTGCGTTCGGATATGCGTTCCCATTTTACTAATTCGTCAAATGTCATTGCTTTTTTTGCTTCCTGAGCTTGTACAGCTAAGGAGACAGTCAGCCCGATCAGGCATATAAATTGTCCGGAATAGTTCATTACTTGTATTGTTGATATGATTTGAATGTGCAATATTACAATAAATCTGTATCTTAGCCGATAATAAAAATCAATTTGTATGAAAAAACTATCTATTGTAACAGGCCTGTTTCTGATAGCCGTGGGGTTCGCCGGCTGTAGTGGAAAGCAAACAGCAGGGCCGCACCAACCGACGTCTCCGCAATATGTAGCAAAATATGATTATTCTTCTCCGGCTGCTGTTGTGGATTTGGAGCAGGCTTTAAATACTTCCGCTACTCCTTTGAAATTAAGCCAGATAGCATCCGGGATTTCCTATTATGCTGTTGGTGATGTCCGTTATACGGTAACGCAGGCAATAGCTCTTCAGGATAGTAATGCTTTCCTCACGTTTAATAATCCGCGCCTTTACTACCGTAAGCAAGGAATACCGAGCAAACGATATGGCTTTAAAGCTTTGGCTTATAAATGGAATAATGAAATGGGAGGGCGTCCGCTTTTTTATGATAAGAAAACAACCCGGATGTATGTGGCATTAAGCGGAAAGGACCAGGAGACACGTAGGAATGCAACTCAGGGTGAGCCTTGCATAGGCGTATTACCTCCGCTGGATACGATGCTGACGGTTTTTAATTATTATTTTCCGGAAGGACTTACGGAAAAATATCCGATTCATGCACCGGAAAAAGCTTTGGTCGGTTTTTCATCTGATGGGTATATATTGGCTCAGTATGCCGGGAACTCAGGGGTTCCGGAAGGGATTGCTTCTTTCAATTTACAGGGAGATACGCTTTGCTGTTTTCAATTGAATGAAGGAAAATATCCGACTCGGGAAGAATTGTCGGAAACACCCGGTGCTTTCCAAACTTCATACTGGAATACATCCCAGGATAAACTGACATTTATGATACCTTTTTGTGATACGGTTTACCAGCTAAAAGATAGTCAGACGGTAAAACCTTTATATGCCCTTCATTTCGGTAAATACGGTATCGTTCCGGCCGAGACTCCCAAAGGGGACGAACTGGATAAGAAAGTCTGGTTGAAGACTCTTTATGAAAATCCGAAAGGGGTGTTTATGGGACTTTATCAGAAAAACGGGCGTAAAATATTGAACTGGCTGGGTTGGGAAGATGAATATAAGCCTCTTCTGACAACTCAGGCCGTTTATTTGAAAGATACGGGCAAGACTTATATTCTTCCGTCACGGGAAAAAGGATTTGTGAATGACCTGGACGGTGGATTGACTTTCTGGCCGGACGGGCAAACGGACGATTGCCTGTATATGATTCGTTCTGTAACGGAAATGAGGGAGACGGTAATTCGTACCGGAGACGCTAAGCAGCAACAACTGATTGACTTTTTGGATAATCCGGCTGTATACGAAAGAGATTATGTAATGATTGTAGTTCGTTAGGTTTTCTCGATATTTTCTCTACATTTGTCAGATTGTTGAATGTAAAATACATAAATACAATGGTAAAAAAGTACACAATGACCCTTTTAACTGTAGCCTTACTGACAGGTTGTAATTTCACGAAGAAACAGAGTCAGACAGAACCAATGCCGGGAAGCGATCGTGATAGCCACGGTTGCATTGCATCGGCGGGATACCTTTGGTCTGAAGTCCGTAACGATTGTATCCGGTTGTTTGAGACGGGGATACGCCTTGAATCACCAGAGGAAGAAGAGAGTGCATTCCTTGTTTTTAGTGCGGATTCATCGAAGGTAGAACTCTTTTTTTCAGATGATTCGGATACTGAGATTTTAGATAAGAAAATATTGCCGGAAGGCGGATATGAATGGTCCGGTGGAACAGACGATACAAGAACTGTCCGCCAGGTAAATGGATTATGGACTATTTTCCAGAAGGGGAATATCCTGTATATAGAAGAAGCCGAAGCGGTAGAGTCGTCGGTTTATGAAGGAGTCTTGCCAGCACCTGACTGTAAAGGTATCCGGTATTTCTTAACGGTTCAAGCACCGGAAGAAGGTGGAGACGGATGTTTTATTCTGGTCCAGACTTATTTGGGTATTCGTGACGGAGAAGATGATACATTTACTTCGGTAGGAAAAAGACATATTCTGAAAGGGGATGCCACAAATAAAAAAGCAATCGTTTGGCAGCTTGTTCCTGAAAATGGTGATGATCCGGTAAATTTTCTTGTAAAAGAAGATGGAAAGGAACTTATCCTTCTGAATAAAAAATTAAAACCATGTGGCAAGGAGAAGGATTATACGGTTAAAAAAGTTGACAGTTGACAAGTGACTGTTGATAGTTGACAATTGACAGTTAAACTTGGTGTTCAGTATATAAATATAAATCGGTTGAAAGCTGAACTATCTGTCACCTGTCAATTGTCACCTGTTCTTGTTACCTAAAACTTCTCAAAAACAATTAACATTTCAATTTTCTAAGACAAATTAAAGTAATTATAGCTGATTTTCATAAACAACTACTTACATTCGCTACAAATTAAGAAATTCATGCGCAAGCACTTGCTTATATGGATGTTGATTTGTCTGTATGGAACGGAATACGTACATGCTCAATGGACAAAAAAAGATTCGGTGTGGCTACAGGATGTATTGTCCGGTAAAGAGAAGCTACAACTGAATACGGAGACGATGAAAGCGATCGAGTCGGGGAATCTGATTAATATGGATAAACCGGCCTCGGAAATGAAAATGGCCCCGCCTGTGGCCCCTCTTCCTATTTTAAAAGACTTTTCAGAATATGTCCAATCGGATGACTCTACACGCAGAAAAGTAGCATTAAGAGATTTGCCTTATTCGGTATTCAGGTTGTACGGGCCGGACTTTAAAAAAGTCTTGCCTGTTTATCAGTCTATTGTCGATGAACTTAAGGCTGATCCTCTTCGACGGTCCGGTGGCTTTTTTGATCTCGGAGACATGACCAGCCGAAAGGCGCGTGTCCATCGACGAAATGTAAAACGGGATGGCACCTGGAAGGAGTATAACAATTTGCCAACTCCGGATATTATAAAAAAACGGAAAAACTTTGTGAAAGAGCATTCGGAAGTGTCAGCTCAGGATTCTATTTTGAAAACAGATTCTATTCAAAAGGCTGATACAAGCCGTTTGATCAGGCAAATTCCATTGAATTAAGTTTTTTTTGGAAAAAAATGACGCTTTTCTGCAACAATTTCATGTTAAAATACGTCTTATATTATATAAGAATGATTAAAGACAAAACCTCATGACAAAGTATCAACTTATAACTACAATATTAGCACTGATCATAATGGCTTTTTTAGGCTCATGTAACAGTGAAGATTTCTCCGAGCCGGACGTACTGAAAGTGACTCCCGAATTAAGAGCACGCATCGATATGGGCATGAAGCTGGTTCCCCGTTCTGAAAAGAATGCTTTCGATGAAAAGTTTTTCGCATTTCTCAATAAATGTGATGAAATGGGTATGGACAAGACTCCTTATCAATATATGGAAACCGAAGAGTATAAGGATTTTAAAGAGTATATGAAAAACTCTTCTGCCATGAGCTCTTATCTGTTGATGAACCGGTATCTGAAACGGAATCCTTCTTTTTTCTCCTTTATTCTGGAGGATTTGATGGATTCTACCTATCCCGGTACAGTCGATGTGATAGCAGATCGGATGAAATCATCAACGACCGTACGGGAAAGTATGGATTTATATCCCCAGGTTTGTTTGGAAATCTGGTTGGATACAGTAGAAAATCATTAAAATTACTCCCATTCGGGAGCTTCCTGCTTTAACAGGTTTTTTACAAAAAAGTCGTGTATACGGTGCATTTCGTAGCTGCCTCCCAAACTATGTTCCTTTCCAGGTAAGTAAAGTTGTTCAAAGTTCTTATTGGCTTTTATCAAAGCATTGACCACTTGTAATGTGGATGCCGGATCTACGTTGTCATCCAGTTCTCCGTTAATAAGCATTAGTTTGCCTTTAAGCCTCCATGCATTGTCTACATTGGATGAAGCGCTGTATGAGGCGTCGATAGGATAACCCATCCATTGCTCATTCCACCATATTTTATCCATTCTGTTATCGTGGCATCCGCAAAGGGCAACTGCTACCTTATAAAAGTCATTATGGAAAAGCAGTGCTGCCATTGCATTTTGTCCACCTGCCGACCAGCCGTAAATACCTACCCGTGATGTATCCATGTAAGGATATTTTTTTGCGGCAGACTTTATCCAGGCGATACGGTCTGGGAAACCCGCATCTTTCAAATTTTTCCAGCATACATCGTGGAAAGCCTTAGAACGGTTAGCCGTGCCCATACCATCGATAGATACAACGATGAAACCTAATTCAGCCAAACGGGAAATCAGATGGTGTGCAGCTTTGAAGTCTTTATCTACATGCGAATCGTGGGGGCCTGCATAAATCATTTCTATGACCGGATAGCTTTTTGTTGTATCGAAATGGCTGGGACGGTAAATATTTCCCCATATGTCGGTTTTACCGTCTCTGCCTTTAGCACAAAATACTTCGGGCATTTGCCAACCGGCAGGAAGGGCGCTGATATCGCATTGTTGTAAAACCGTAACCAGGGAAGCATCTTTTGTCCGTTTCAACTGGCTGACTGGAGGAAGGTCCGGGCGGGAATAAACATCTGTGAAGAAATGGCGGTCTGCTGAAAGTGTTACATGATGGTTCCCGTTTTCCGGAGTCATATCCATAAAGCCGGTACCATCCAGATTGATACGGCAATAATGCAGATTATAGGGGTCTTCTTCTTTATTGAATCCTGACGCTGTAAAATAGACAGTTCGGCTGGCTTCATCCACATGGTCGACATCACGGACTACCCATTCGCCACGTGTTACCTGTTGTTTTATATTTCCGTTCGTTCCGTCAATCAGATAAAGATGGCGCCAACCGTCGCGTTCCGATATCCATAGTAATTCCTTTCCATCATTTAGGTCATAACGGAAATTCCGGTAGTATTGGATGAATGTATTGGTTTGTTCATCTATCAAAGGACGAATATTTCCATTTGTCGCATTTACTTCGGCTATTATATAGCGTTGGTGTCCGCGTTGATTATATTCGAAAGTAAAAGCACGGCTATCTTTTCTCCATCCGGTCAGGAAGAGGTAGTATTGATTTTCAAAAGGAGCCGTATCCAGTGAGATTTGTTTTCGTTCTGCTACATCGAAAAGGACAGGGAGATAGATTGGTAACACATCTCCGGGTTTGGCATAATCCCGCCATTGTAAAATTGGTTGGCGTTGGCTTTCCGGACTGGATTCGATAAGAGGGATGCGACGTTCTGTTACATCCCTGACTTTAACTGTAGCCAATTTTCTGGAATCGGGAGACCAGCAGATGGAGTAACCATCGTAGCGGAGATGAGTCGTTCCGTCAGTAGTTAAAGCGATTTCTTCTTTTTTCTTGTTCTTGCTGCTATCGGTTGTGGTGATATATAGATTGTTGTCTTTGATATATGCCTCCCATTGTTTGTCGGGTGAGACAACAGGTGCCGGAACTTCTTCTTTCTTGTTCCGGTATTTATCCCCCGGTTCTTCCTTTAGCAGGAAATCAGCCAGTTTTTTTTGTTTTCCGGAGAAGAAGGTTGCTAATTTCTTTTTGTCGGTAGCCCGTTGCTGTTTGCCGTTTTCTGCATTTACCAAATAATAGAAGTCGCCTTCTTTCTCATGGTTCTTGTACCAGAAATAATGGGAACTGTCCACCCATGCCGGACGGATTGCCGGTGAATATACACGTTCGGTACATTTCAAAAAAGTATCTACACGCTGGTAATCGGAACGTGTAACCTGTGCCGGAAGTTTTATTGCTGCAGATAATACGACAGCAAGGCAGAGGCTTTTGGCTAGTATGGCAGCTGTTTTCATAATAAGAGTTTATTTAATTTTTAAACACACTGATAGCAATTGTTATTCCTGTTGTTCCACCCACCAGTCTATCATTTTACGTGCCAGACTTAATTTTCTGGGTATTTGGGGCAGATTGTCTTTTGTATAAAAGTCGCCTGAGCTTAGTTCTTCTTTCTGTAATTTTAGTTCTCCACTGACATAATCGGCAATGAAGCCTATCATCAGATTGCTGGGATAGGGCCATGGCTGGTTTCCCCAATACCGGATATTGTTTATTTCCAGCCCCGTTTCTTCTTTTACTTCCCGTTCCACACATTGCTCCAACGTTTCGCCGGTTTCCAGAAAGCCTGCAACCAATCCGTTGAATGTGCCTTTGAAATTGTGGGCATGTACCAATAAGATGGAGTTCTCTTTCCGTATCAAAACCAGGATGGCAGGCGAAACTGCCGGGAACATTTCATATTGGCAGGACGGACATTTTTTTGAAATAAGGGAAGCCTGTTTCATTTTGGTTCCGCATACCGGGCAAAACTGACTGTGTTTGTCCCAGAAAATGATTTCAGAGGCTTTTCCTCCTAGTTCATACAGACGTTTGTCTATGAAATCATAGGAGGCACGTAATCCCATGGAGGTGAAATTTTCCGTTTCAGGCAGCGGGGTATCCGTATAGGCTGCCATAATAGTGATCCCGTCCGGTATTTCTACCGGAAGAATATGGGTTACTTGTATCGGAGCTTCTCTACAGAAGGGGATAGTATAAGTCTCGTTTTCTTTTTGAAGTAAAATCTGGTCGTCAAAAAATATGAACCAGTAAAAGGAATTATTATCTGACGTATTCATTTATATATTTATTTGCTTAAGCAAAGATAGGGTATAATTTCTATGAAAGAAATTTGTTCAGCCGTTGTTTTAGTTCAAAAGGCTTAATCGGCTTGGATATATAGCCGTTGAAACCATTTTGTTTGACCCGTTGCTCATCCTCGGCAAATGCAAAAGCGGTAACAGCAATAATAGGTATTTTCTGGTCTTCTTCCCTGATTATAGCCGTGGCTTCGTATCCATTCATTTCCGGCATCTTTAAATCCATTAAAATCAAGCTGGGATGATATTGCCTGTATAGCTCTACTGCTTCTTTTCCGTTGTGTGCATGCAGAAGGTTATAATTCTTGAGCAGTGCATGGATCAAAATGTAGTTACTCTCATTATCTTCGGCAACCAGCAGGGTAATATCTTTTTGCTGCTTAGGAGCCGTGGATTGGGATACGGTGACTATTTCTTCTGTACTCTTATCCTGTATGATCGTATCCGGCAGGGTAAACCAGAAAGTAGAACCTTTGCCGTATTCGGATTCTACGCCGATTTCTCCGTTAAGCTTTTTAATAATCATCTGGCAAATAGATAAACCTAAACCGGTACCCTGTGCAAAACTGTTTAATTTCACGAACCGGTTGAATACGGTTTCTTTTTTCTCAGCCTCGATACCACATCCGGTATCACTTACATAGAAGTATAATTTATCCTTTTCATGACGGTATCCGAAATGTATATGTCCATGTGTCGTAAATTTGATGGAGTTGTTGATAAAGTTTGTAATGACCTGTGCCAGACGATTTTTGTCTGTTGATATTATACAATCCGGAATATTTTCCACGAATGAGATTTTGACTCCTTCGGCAGCTTTTATCTGAGATGTTTGTTCTATATCTGAGAAGAGCTGGTTGATATCTATTTGTGAATCGATAAACTCCAATGTCCCGGCTTCAATCTTGGCAACATCCAGTATATCATTGATTAACTGTAGCAATAATTCGTTATTGCTATTGATGATGTTCAGATAATCATTACGCTCGTCATCATTTTCGGCGATGGTTAATAAGGTGGAGAAACCGACTATCGCATTCAGAGGAGTACGGATTTCATGACTCATATTGGCAAGGAATGCCGATTTCAGGCGATCGGATTCTTCTGCTTTCTCTTTTGCCTTACGGAGTTCTATTTCTCCTTGTTTCTGTTTGGTGATATCTTCTTTTTTGAAAATGAGTCCTAATAAGTTTCCCTCCTTATCCAGAACCGGGTTTGCTAGGGAGTGGATAAATTGTCCGGGATGGCATTCCCTGACGAGTTCTGCCTTTTGTTTGTTTTCCATAGCCTGCATAATAATGCAGTTGTCGCAATAAGGCTTTTGATTGTCTGGAATAATACAGCAATGTTTCTCTCCGTATTGCGGAAAACAAGGCATTTGTATATCATTCTCCCATTTAACGGAATAATCCGGATTAATAAAACGGATGGAAGCCTGGATATTATTCAGAATGACTGTATTGTCACTCTGTAAATCAAGCAGTTTATTCTTTATGCGGCTGGTGCGTGCAAAGAAATAAAGTATGGTGACTAAAAATATGAATAAGACTCCGGCTAAAATCAATAAGATTTCAAATTTATATTGCACGAAGAGTCCTAATTCCGTATTGATCAATTTTGAAGAAGGCGGGAGGTTCTCTATCGGAATATGTAATTCTTTTAATTTTTTAGCATCAAAGGTATAAACGTTCGGAATAACTTGCGGATATATATCTTTCGACGGGTTTTTTAAAATCTCGACTGCCTGACTTGCCAGATCTTTTCCGATCGAACGGTATTCGGGAATATATCCTCCTATAGCCCAGTGCCCTAAACCTATGGATGTAAGAGAGAATGCCGGTATTCTCGTATTTGCAAGCATCATCGTATAGGTTGCATTCCCCATATAATATCCGTCATTTACATCGACACGCCAGGTTCCTAACATAATTACTGTATTTTCCGGGAGCGACTTTATTTGCTCTATAATATTGTAAAGGTCGTTTTTCCGTCCGTCAAGAGGAATGAAGTTTAAACCTTTTATTTTTGAAATTTCTTGTCTGACAAAGGATTGTAGAGCCAAACCTCCATAACTGTTATCTGTGATAAGGGCTATATTTTGAGTTTTAGGATATAACTTGCGGGCAAGTTCTACATTCGCTTTGACATTATAGGAATATACAAATCCTCCAATACGGTGCTTTTTTTCTTTGAAGTGGTCGATATCGATGCTACTGGGATCCCAATGGGCAATGTTGATGTTGCTGTCTGGTAATAATACTGCGTTACGGCTGACCATACCACACAATACAGGAGTGCTTTTGGTGTTCTGATCGTTCAGGGAGAGATAGGAAGTCCATCCTTCTTGTCCGAGAATAACAATTAACAAAGGGGCGTTTTCTCCCTGGTATTTGTTTAGGAGATTGCGCATTTTATTTTTCCATAAAGGTGCTTCCGGAAGGCTTTTGCAGTTCATGTTTTCGATTACGACAGGAGCATTTCCTCCCAGACGTTTATATTCGTCCATAAACTCCGATATGTTTTGCGTTGTGTTCCGGGTATCTGGATTATATGAACTGATAATCAGAATAGGGCTACCGTTGTCTGCAGAAACACCACATATATATAAAGTGCATATTATGCATATAAGTATGAGTCTGAGTGTTGTTATTTTAATCGCTGATAGCTTAGTCATGTAGTACGATGTTTTGAACAATATGGACACTTCTTGTCCTAATAATTGTATCCGATGCAAAAATAGCTTATTTTTTGCATAAAGCCATTAAAATAAGCTATTTTCTATGTCTGTCTTTTGATGTACAAGTGTTTCGTTATCTTTGTATTCTTATTTTTATCATAGCATGAAAAATCAAATTAACAGGGAGCTTCAATTGACAGCAGATGGTAGCCATACGTTGTTTATTCCTGAAATGGATGAACACTATCATTCTGTAAACGGGGCTGTGCAGGAATCACGCCATGTTTTTATTGAAGCGGGATTACATCAATTACAGAAAAAAGAGATAAATGTGTTTGAAATAGGTTTCGGTACAGGATTAAATGCCTTGCTGACCTTGTTGGATTCGGACATGAACGGATTGTCTGTCCGTTATTATTCTATGGAACGGTATCCGCTTCCGGTAGAATTAGTAAAAAGTTTGAATTACGGAGAGTTGGTTTGTGCAGAACGGAAAGATTTGTTCCTGACATTGCATGTAGTTCCGTGGGATACCCCAGTGCAGATAACAGATCATTTTACATTGTGTAAGATTCAGGGAGATAGTAATCTGTTAGATTTTCCGGACTCGGTGGATTTGGTCTATTTTGATGCGTTTGCCCCGGATAAGCAACCGGAAATGTGGAATCAAGAAGTGTTTGGAAAGCTGTATACGACAATGAATAAGGGAGGTGTATTAACCACATACTGTGCGAAAGGAGTAGTCCGGCGTATGATGAAAGAGGCCGGGTTCTCTGTTGAAAGAATACCCGGCCCCCCTGGAAAACGCGAAATGCTTCGCGCTATAAAATAGCTTCGATTTTAGAAACAAAAGTAGGTTTCGGAGCTGCTCCGACCTGCTTGTCTACCATTTTTCCGTCTTTAAAGAATAAAACGGTAGGGATATTGCGGATACCGAACTGGGCAACAACATCGTTATTGTTGTCTACGTTCATTTTGCCTATGGTGACACGGCCTTCATATTCACCGGCCAATTCGTCAATGATAGGACCAACCATGCGGCAAGGACCGCACCACTCTGCCCAAAAGTCAAGAACCATGGGCTTTCCGGAGTTTACCAACTCTTCGAAATTTGCATCTGTTACTTCTAATGCCATACTATGTATCTATTTAATTTGTTTCTAATTAGCGTGCCAAAAATACAAATTCTTTCAGCATACTCCAATATTATCCGTTAATTTTGAAATCAATATTTTCATTCCCTTGTAGAAATTCAACCAGATTGCGTGTTACATTCAGGCGAATATTCTGGGAGAAGAAATTTTGTGCAATATTATGTTCACTGTCCACTACTCTGAAATATAACAGGCTTTGTCCCGGATTGTTCTTTATCAAAACAGAAAGCTCATTGATGGTTGGTTCATCCAGATCGTGAATCGGAACTGTAATGCTTATCTTTTCAATCAGGCGGTCTTTTTCGTCCTGCAATAAGCGGATGGAACCAATCCGGAAGTCCAGTTCATCTTCTTTCCAGCGGCGAGGTTCTACACGGGCATTGATAAGCAGGTACATCCCTATTTTGCAATATTTGCTGTATTCTATATAATCATTTCCGAAAAGAGCAATTTCTCCACTCCCCGTAAAATCTTCTATTTTTACTATACCATAAGGTTTTCCGTTTTTTGTCGTTCCTTCCCGGAAAGCGGTTACAATACCTCCTAATAATAAATCCCGGTTTCTCAGACTTTCCCGGTCGTTTATCTCAACCATGCCTGTATTACAAACATAAGTCAGGATGATGCGATATTCATCCAGCGGATGGGCGGATAAATAAATGCCTACCAGTTCTTTTTCTTTGTTCAACTTTTCCAAGTCGCCCCAGCGTTCGCATTGGGGGATTTCCGGTTTTGCTATGGCAACGAATGCGTCACCGCCGAACAGTGAGTTAACTGCTGTACTTTTATCCGTCTGATATTTATTCCCATAGCGGACCAGTATTTCCAGGAACTGTTCCCCTTTGCCATTATCAGCAAAGAATTGTTCACGTTGGATACCCATATTGTCGAATGCTCCGGCAAGTGCCAGCGACTCAATGTTTTTCTTGTTGCAGGCAGTCAGGTTTACCCGTTCTACAAAATCGAATATGTTGGTGTAAGGACCATTCTTTGTGCGTTCCTCTATGATATTCATTACGGCAGATTCGCCAACACCTTTAATGGCTCCCAGACCGAAACGGATGTTCTTGTTCTTGTCTACACTGAATTTCAATATGGATTCGTTTACATCCGGACCGAGAACCTGAATGCCCATTGCTTTGCATTCATCCATGAATTTTGTGATGTCGACAATATTGGATAAGCTTCGGCTCAATACGGCAGGCAGCCATATATTCGGACGGAAAATTGGCTTTTAGATAAGCTGTCTGGTAGGCTACCCAGGAATAACAGGTTGCATGGCTCTTATTGAACGCATAAGAGGCAAACTTTTCCCAGTCGGACCATATTTTTTGCAAAGTATTTTCTTTATATCCGTTAGCCTGACCACCCGCCATGAATTTCGATTTCAAGTGGTTCATCTTTTCGATAAGCTTTTTACGCATTGATTTACGGAGCGCATCACTTTCACCACGGGTGAAGTTTGCCAATAAGCGGGACAAAAGCATGACCTGTTCCTGATAGACCGTGATACCATATGTATCTTTCAGGTATCGTTCCATGACAGGAATATCGTATTTAATTTCTTCTTTACCCTGTTTACGGGCAATGAAAGACGGAATATAATCCATAGGACCCGGGCGGTACAGGGCGTTCATGGCAATCAGGTCTTCAAACTTGGAGGGTTGAAGTTCTTTGAGGTATTTCTGCATACCTGCGGATTCAAACTGGAATGTTCCGGTAGTTTTACCATCACAGTAAAGTTTATAAGTTGCCGGATCTTGCAGACTGATAGTGTCTATATCCAGGTCTTCTCCCGTGGTCAGTTTAATATTTTCAATGGCCTCTTTAATAATGGACAATGTTTTCAGTCCCAGGAAGTCCATCTTGATTAAACCGGTCTCTTCGATGACAGAACCTTCATACTGGGTTACCAGCATTTCTTCTCCGGTGTCTTTGTCTTTTGCGGTGCTGACCGGGACTACATCCGAAATGTCATACCGTCCGATGATAACCCCACAGGCATGTACACCGGTATTACGGACGTTTCCTTCCAGCATTTGTGCATATTTCAGCGTATCCCTTGCCAATGGGTCGTTCCCGGTAGCTGCGGCTTTCAGTTCCGGTACATAATTGATAGCGTCACCCAGCTTGAATTTTTTCATGTCGGGGATTTTATCCGGAACCAGCTTGGCCAGACGGTTTGATTCCGACAACGGAAGTTTTTGTACACGGGCAACATCTTTAATTGCAGATTTAGTAGCCATTGTACCGTATGTGATAATATGTGCTACGCGGTCTGCCCCGTATTTATCGGTTACCCAACGAAGAACCTCACCGCGTCCGTCATCATCAAAGTCCGTATCAATATCGGGGAGGGAGATACGGTCCGGATTTAGGAAACGTTCGAACAGCAAGTCGTATTTTATCGGGTCGATTCTGGTAATCCCCAAACAGTAAGCAACTGCCGAACCAGCTGCTGAGCCACGGCCCGGGCCTACCGATACACCTAATTCTTCACGGGCGGCACGAATGAAGTCTTGCACGATAAGGAAGTAGCCGGGGAAACCCATTGTTTTCATGATGTGAAGCTCGAAGTTCAATCGTTCCTCCACTTCATCGGTCAATTCGTCTCCGTAGCAAATGCGGGCACCATCGTACGTCAGTTTTTTCAGATAATCGGCTTCCAGTTTGATACGGTAAAGTTTATCGTATCCTCCTAATTTCTTTATTTTGGAATGGGCGTCTTCTTCACTCAGTACCACGTTCCCATTTTCATCACGGGTAAATTCTTCGAATAAATCCTGCTCGGAGAATTTTTGCCGGTATCCTTCTTCCGTGCCAAAATCTTCCGGAATAGCAAAAGTCGGCATAATAGGACCATGGTCGATAGTGTAGAACTCGATTTTTTCCGCTATTTCCAATGTGTTTCTCAGAGCTTCCGGGATGTCGGCAAAAATGACGTTCATTTCAGCCGTTGTTTTCATCCATTCCTGTTTAGTGTATCGCATACGCTTCGGGTCATCCAGATCTTTACCCGTACTAAGGCAGATAAGGCGGTCGTGCGCTTCTGCATCTTCTTCATTTACGAAATGGACGTCATTCGAAGCAATCAGTTTTACGTTATGTTTATGGGCTAATTCGATAAGGACTTTGTTCACTTCCTGTTGCTTGGGGAATGTGCTGGTATCTGCTCCCGGTTTATGTGTTTCATGCCGTTGCATTTCCAGATAATAATCGTCCCCGAAAAGATTTTTGAACCAAAGGATGGAAGCTTCTGCTTTGTCTATTTGCCCGTTCATGATATGTTGAGGGATTTCACCTCCCAGGCAAGCAGAACAAATGATGAGGTCTTCGTGATATTTTTCGAGTAATTCCTTGTCAATGCGAGGGCGTCCGTAGAATCCTTCTGTCCATGACAAAGAAACCATCTTAATCAGGTTTTTATATCCGTTTTCGTTTTTGGCAAGAACAATAAGGTGCCAACCGCTACGGTCGTTCTGAGTAGAAAGTTTGCTGTGTCGTCCGAAGCGGGCACAATAGCACTCGCATCCGATGATGGGTTTAAATATTTTCTTCTTCTCAGCTTCGATTTTTGCCGGAAGTCCGGCAAGGGTTGCCTGCTCTTCCGCAGTAAGTTCGGTTTTGCTTTTCAGGCCTTTCAACTCTTTCTCATAGTCTTTGATAGCACCCAGCGGTTTGCTGTTCTTCTTAGAGACCTTATTAAAAAATTCTTTGATGCCGAACATATTGCCATGATCGGTAACGGCAATGGCATTCATTCCGTCTTTCTGTGCTTTGTCTATCAAAGCGTCGATGGATGCCTGTCCGTCCAGTAGTGAATACTGGGTATGTACGTGTAAATGTATAAACGGTTCCATATGATAAAAATCGCGTTCAATTCAGCCTATAAAGATACATCTTATTTCACAAAAAACTTCTTTAAATTGGCATAATACAGATGAAAAAGTATATCTTTGTCTTTGTAATCAGAAAGAAAGCCGTTATGAAAAGAATAAGTTTAATTGTGTGCTTAGTGATGTTGACTGCCTTCTCTGCGATGGCGCAGGTTTCGTTTGGTGTCCGTGCGGGAGGGGCTTATTCGTCTATGGTGCAAAAAGTGGATGGTTCCATTTGTTCCGGTTCCCGGTTCGGTTTTAGTGTAGCTGGTATTTCTGATATACCTTTATATAAAGGTCTGTCTTTGCGTCCGGAACTTGCTTTTACCAATCAAGGTGGTTCTTTCTTGTCGAATTATGATGTTTCCGGAGCTAAAAACGCATTTAACAAATGTAATTATTATTCGATTCAGGTTCCGGTCAATCTGGCTTATACTTTTAATATAGACGGTGTTTATTTAGGCGTGTTTGTAGGGCCTGTCCTGGATTTTGCTTTATTCGGGAAAATGAAGACCGAAAATCAAAATGTAGATATTCATTTCGGAAAAACAGAAAAGACAGACTTGAAGTCTTTTGATTTAGGGGTGGATGTCGGCCTGATGGTTGAATATCGTAAGTTCTTTTTCTCTGTTACCGCCATATGCGGAACGTTGGACCGCCTGTCTAAAAGAACCGGAGGAGAATCTCCTCTTTATCAGAATAATGTAACCTTCTCATTGGGTTATATGTTCCGTCGCTGATTATAGTACATGGCAATCTTTCCGCCAACCGGTTCAATCACTCTTCCAACAGGATTGCTTGTCCTTTCTCTTTCTCCTTTTGTTGTCTTCCCATTCGCATTATACCTGTTAATATTAGGTATGGGTATATCTTTATGTCTTTTCATAATAGCAGAAAAGAGTCGGGATGCCCGGCTGACCCCGTGAATAAATGCCGGAATTGAAAAATAAGGCCTGTATGAAAGCGCAAAAAAAGATTCATAGTTATGATTTTGGAAAACCATAACTGTGAATCGTGAAAAGGCGTTTTGGATATTTTCATTTATCTCGCTGATTGACCGGGCAAAGATGTCACCATTACAGCAAGCAGAAATTCATTCTTATCTACTACCACATTTCGAAAGAATAATCATAAATGATTCTGTCTATTGTTTACTTCGGATTTTAAGGATATGTAGAAGGAGCTTATAACACAGGTAAACGATAGACAAATCCCGCAGAAATTCTGAACTGATCTTTTGAATTTGCCATATTCTTTATATGAATGTCCTTATATGTTTTTCCTGTAGCATTTAAAAACAAATGCATATTCCGGTCGCCCATAGGAAAGAATTCTATTCCCCCCTGGTATCCCCATGAAGACAGATAATTACCTTCTTCAAAGGCGCCATTCTTTTTATAGACGGAAGCACGGTCATAGAAACCTTTCAGGTGAATGTTCCATTTGGGAAGGAAGCGATAGTTCACTTCCGATACAAACGTAAGATATTCCACTGATTTCGCTATGCCGTCCCACGCATTGCCTTCATCGTCCATTGCCATTCGGCGAATCACTCCCAAATGGTCTATAGCCGAGCGATGATAAAGGATATCCAGAAATGCATTGAATTTTCCGATATCCACCTGTTGGCCCCCGCTTACCATGAAGACCCATTTCCCTTTCATCAGTTCGCCGGTAGTGGCGGCATAACGCAGTTGTAACCGGCTATTAGCATAATGGCTGTTCCAGGCCAATGAATAGTACAAGGGAGCCCATGGACGTTCCATACCTTCCGGGATTCTTCCAAAAGCCTCTTCCGGGCTTCCAGCTCTGTTATTAAGGACCTGAATACCTATTTCCTGACCGGAACGTGGTGCATAAAATAAATTCACCCCTGTCAGATAACAGGTTATATTATTGGTGACTCCGCTATAATCATATACGTCAATGGGATATTCATTGTATTCGAAACCACCCACGAACAACGCTTGTCGTCCGGCTGTCACAGTAAAACGATGAGCTGTCTGGTATCGGATATAAGCATAATCTATCGTACTCGAAAGATTTTCGGTTTCAAAAGCCTTTGTACCCTTGTTTAGTCTTTGAAGGTACTTGTAAGATAATTTATCTGTAATATTTCCATATATTCCGATCATCACATGGTCGAACCGGAAAGCGGCCTCGTTCTCGCCAGTCGTGGCAGAAGGGAAATTTGCATGAAAAGCCGCTCGCATGTGTAAATCAACATTCACGGACTTGGGCATCTTTTTTTTCAAGAGGTATTCCACTACTGAACATCTTAGAGTGTCATTGTCAACTTCCGAAGAAAATGCCGGAGAGGTAATCAAAGAACAGAGCCCAAAGCAGACTATCCATAAAACAAAGTGTTTTTTTGTCATAATTTTCAGCGATTAGAGAGGTTAACTAAAAATGCACGGTTCAGTAGTTGCAAATAAATATATTTTTCATGATATTTGCAAATGTCTGTTGACCTTAAAAATGAAAGGATATGAAAGGGAAGTGGTATAAAAATAACATCTTGAATATAATACTTTACGGTGTTATTGTAGCTGTTTTCGGTTTTGTTGCCAATTATTATATTTCTTATTGGAATAAAGCGACCGCACAAGAAACTCCTGTGCCTTCTGTAACCCTTCCAGCCAACCATCCCGATCTTTCTGAAGGTGGTTATTCTGCCTTTCCGGCAGAAGGAAAATATTGTCTTGCCTGCCATCAGGGAATAGAACCCGCTCGCCCGCTTAATTCTGAAATGATGAAGCAAATTTTTGCCAAAGGCAGCGAAATGGGCGATCCGAACGGATGCGTCGTATGTCATGGGGGGACTCCATCCGAAACCGTCAACAAAAGCAAGGCACACAGCGGCGTACCTCGCAATAGCACACTGGTTACTTTCACTCCTGTGCCCGGCGCTTTGCAAGTGAATGACAACACCTGTGGATTATGCCATACCGATCATACTTACAATGTACACCGTTCCATCATGAATACAGATGCAGGAAAAATGAAAGCCATCAGTTGGAGTTTCGGTATCGGGACGGAAAATAAAGACCATATCTATGGCGACCACAACATGGACGATCCGGATGGAGCCACTCCCCGGTTCGGTACAGATAAGTATAAAGCATACATGAAAGAAATGGCCGCTGCCTTTCCCGGACAATATCCTATAGAATTGAAACAGATTCCCGAAGTTTCCCTGGAGAAACTGGAAAGCATGCAAGAACAGGCTGCCTTTACTTATCTGCGTAATTGCAATGCCTGCCATCTCAGCAACAAAGGGATGCAGGACAGAGGTCATTACCGGGGTATGGGATGTGCCTCCTGTCACAGTCTGTATAGCAATGAAGGGTATTATGAGGGAGGAGATCCGTCTATAGACAAGGCCCGCACCGGACATTTGCTTGTCCATGCCATGCAGGGTACACGCAAATCGAAGATGACGCTCAACGGCAGAGAACTTTCCGGCGTGCAAGTATCCACCTGTGCCGCCTGCCACTCGGCGGGACGGCGCATCGGTCATGCCTATCAGGGCTTAATGGCACTGGGGCACAGCGACAACCGGGGACCGTTTGATGAGAACGGTCTTCCACAGAAAACCAACGCTGGATATGTATTCAAGTATATGCGCGATGATGCACACCATCATCTCACTAAGGATGGCAAGGAGGTGACAGGATTGCTCTGTCAAGACTGTCATACCACCAACTCCATGCATGGAAATGGAAATATCGGAGCCACTACGCTTGCAACCATAGAAATAGAGTGTGCCGACTGTCACGGAACTCCCACTCATTATCCCTGGGAACTACCTTTAGGTTATGGGGATGAATTCGGTAAAGAATTGAATTGGAAGGATACACGCGGATGGGCAGACGAGCCTTTGGAAGTAACCCGCAAATTTGGGATGGTTTATCCCAAAGAAGATGGTTATCTGCTGTCTGCACGCGGAAATCCGTTGGGTAATGTGGTTCGTAAAGGAAACAAGGTGATAGTACACTCTGATACGGGACACGATTTTGAAGCTCCAACCTTGAAGGAACTCACAGAAAACGGACAATGGAAACATCCCGTAAAGGCCGTGGCAGCTATGGTAAGCATTCCCCGGCACATGGAAAGCTTGGAATGTTATGCCTGCCACTCTACGTGGGCGGCACAATACTATGGATATAAATATGTAATAGATTATACCAGACAATCCATTGATTGGTTAAAATCACCGGAACTGGTTGCCAAAGACGGAACGACAGCAGACTATCATGGAAAATATGCCATGCAGCCGGGAGCTCCCACTTACGGGGATTATAGCCACGTGCGCTGGGAAAATCCTCCATTGGGCATCAACGGCGAAGGCAGGGTAAGCCCACTGGTGGGTGTCATACAAACAGTCAGTACCCTTATCGGAGAAGATGGTAAAGTATTGTCATGGAATCATGTGGCAAAGACCAAGGATGGATACGATGCGATGGAACTGGCTCCGTTGAATCCACATACCACTTCTACAGAATCAAGAGAGTGTGCTGACTGTCATGGCAATCAGACGGCTATGGGGTATGGAATGGAAGGCGGCAGGTATGACGCTGAACCTCAAACGGCACGTTATGCTGATGTGACAGATGTAAACGGAAAGAATGTGAGTTATTTCACACAAGCACAAATCAGTGCTATAAAGGATTTGCACGGCGATTTCATGCAACTGATAAACAGTGAAGGACAGCAGGTGCAGACCATTGATACGCACTGGCCTAACTCTATGCCGCTTACGCAGGCCCAAAGAGATGTATTATCCCGTGCCGGAACCTGTCTTGCCTGCCATCAGGATATTCCTCAAGGTTCTATCCCCATCCGTATGTTGGGCAAGATAGCAGAAGTGGCTGATTTAAGTTTCGCCTCGGAAGAAGCGCACGGGCATTTATTGCGTGAAAACAATGTCCTGATATCCTGGGTGAAAGCTGGTGGTATCATGCTTTGCATCTTACTTGTCCCGGCAGCTGTTTTCGGTTATTTGAAAAGAAAAAAGATCCGTAAAATAATCAAAAGAATAAGGTAGGGACAAAAAAGTTAATATCCTGTATCAACAGTTCCATTTCCAGTTAATCCGGTTATTTCTTTTGTCCGGAGAAACCTCATGGCATCTGCGAAGGTAATTTTATAGGGATGCACCATTCTGTTTGTATCCGCTCTGGACCGGATAGACCCCTTAAATAAATGTTGAGTGGAATAAATTCTTATGGCAACAATGAAGGACTGGTCGGATTACCTTTTTCCTTATTATGGGATTGTTGGCACATTTTTAATCCTTTTGGGGTTGTTTCTATAGATTAAAAGTGTAGCTTAACTGTAAGTTATCCCTTGTCCGCTTTCTGCTATTTCTTATCAGCCATCCTTTACTTCTTCTCGTTGTGATAGAAAAAGATAGCGAAAAGTTTTGTATTTCCCGGAAAAGCCGTACCTTTGCAAGCCGAATATTATCAAAATTGTACTAAGAGTTTAGTTCTTAGCATGTTATTACGTCTATAGTGTCCGTAGTAATAATAAGGCTAAAACTGAACGCTTGTTTTTTAGAGTTATTAATTAATTAATTTTTAAAGCAGTGGATACTTTAAGTTTTAAGACCATTTCTGCAAACAAAGCAACTGTAAACAAAGAGTGGGTCATTGTTGACGCCGAAGGACAGACTTTGGGACGCCTTTGTGCAAAAGTAGCGAAACTTTTGCGCGGTAAGTACAAACCCAATTTTACTCCGCACGTTGATTGTGGTGATAATGTGATCATTATCAATGCAGATAAAATCGTTCTGACTGGAAATAAGTGGAACGATCGTGTTTATTTGAGATATACCGGTTATCCCGGTGGTCAGATTGCCTATACACCGGCAGACCTGATGAATAAAGGTGCAAGTCATTTGTTCCGTAAAGTAGTAAAGGGTATGCTCCCTAAAAATCGTCTGGGCGCTAAGTTACTGGCTAACTTATATGTATATGCAGGAACTGAGCACAAACACGAAGCTCAACAACCTAAGTCAATTGATATAAACTCACTTAAATAATAACGATGGAAGTAGTAAATGCAATAGGAAGACGTAAAGCAGCAGTTGCTCGCGTATTCGTAAGCGAAGGAACGGGAAAGATAACTATCAACAAACGTGATCTTGCAAATTACTTTCCTTCTTCAATTCTTCAGTTCATTGTTAAGCAACCGCTTTCAAAATTAAACGTTGCCGAACAATATGACATCAAAATCAACCTTGTAGGTGGTGGTTTTAAAGGTCAGTCTGAAGCAGCTCGTCTGGCAATCGCACGTGCATTGATCAAGATCAATCCGGAAGATAAACCAGCCTTGAGAGCAGAAGGTTTTGTAACTCGTGATCCGCGTGCCGTTGAACGTAAGAAACCGGGACAGCCGAAAGCTCGTAAGAGATTCCAGTTCAGCAAACGTTAATGTTATTTGTGAGTTTCTTACAAGGACAAAGCGTTTAGTATCTAAATTATCGGGATTCTTTTTACATGCTGACATGCGGGAAGACTACCTGGTGATTGAGTTAAACAAAGAAAGTAAACGATTTTAAAAAGAAAAAAATGTCAAGAGTTAATTTTGATCAGTTATTAGAAGCTGGTGTACACTTCGGACACTTAAAGAGAAAGTGGAACCCTGCTATGGCTCCTTATATCTTCATGGAGCGCAATGGTATTCATATCATTGATTTATATAAAACAGTTGCTAAAGTAGACGAAGCAGCAGAAGTAATGAAAAACCTGGCTAAACAGGGAAAGAAAGTACTTTTCGTTGCTACTAAAAAACAAGCAAAACAAGTTGTCGCTGATAAGGCTGCTTCTGTAGGTATGCCTTACGTTATCGAACGCTGGCCGGGTGGTATGTTGACTAACTTCCCGACTATCCGTAAAGCCATCAAAAAGATGACTACTATCGATAAGATGACAAAAGACGGTACATTTGATAATCTTTCTAAGAGAGAAAAACTTCAGATAACTCGTCAACGTGCAAAGTTGGAAAAGACTTTAGGTTCTATCGTAGACCTGACTCGTCTGCCGTCTGCTTTGTTCGTTGTTGACGTAATGAAAGAACATATCGCAGTTCGTGAAGCAAACCGTTTAGGCATCCCCGTATTTGGTATGGTTGATACTAACTCGGATCCGAATAACATCGACTACGTAATTCCGGCTAATGATGATGCTACAAAGTCTGTAGAAGTTATCTTAGGCGCTATCTGCGAAGCTATGAACGAAGGTCTGCAGGAACGTAAAGCTGAAAAAATCGATACAGAAGCTGCAGGCGAAGGTGATGCTCCTAAAAGAGAACGCAAAGCTAAAGCTGCTGTAAAGAAAGAACGTACTAAGAAAGAAGATGATGAAGCGTTGAACGCAAACATCGCCGACAAGTACGCGAAAGATGTAGAAGAATAATTTTTAATTGACAGTTGATAGTTGACAATTGACAATTAAAAAATAACGATAATGGGCAATTGGCTTTTGACGGTTAAGTTCTTGTCAATTGTCAGTTGTCCATTGTTAATTTAGAATAGTATAAACTCAATAAATAAATAAGATTATGGCAGTTACAATGGCTGATATTTCTCACTTGCGTAAAATGAGCGGTGCAGGAATGATGGATTGCAAGAAGGCTTTGGAAGAAGCTAATGGTGATTTTGACAAGGCAATGGAAATTATCCGTAAAAAAGGACAGGCTGTTGCCGCAAAACGTTCTGATCGTGAAGCTTCTGAAGGTTGTGTATTGGCAACTGAAAAGAACGGATTCGCAGCAGTTGTTGCTTTGAAGTGTGAAACTGACTTCGTTGCAAAGAATGCTGATTTTGTTGCTTTAACTCAGGAAATCCTGGATATAGCAATGGCTCAGAAACCGGCTTCTAAAGAAGATTTGCTGGCTACTGCAATGGCTGACGGACGTTCTATTCAGGAACATATCACTGACCGTTCCGGTATCACTGGTGAAAAGATGGAATTAGGTGCTTACGAATTTGTTAATGGCGAATTGACAGTTTCTTATATCCACCCGGGTAACAAACTGGCTACAGTTGTTGCTTTCAACCAGGCTGACGTTGAACACCAGATGGCTCGTGATATCGCTATGCAGGTTGCTGCTATGAACCCTGTTTCTGTTCGTCCGGAAGAAGTTCCGCAGAACATTATCGATCAGGAACTGGAAATTGCAAAGGATAAAGCTCGCCAAGCCGGTAAGCCTGAGAATCTGTTGGATCGTATCGCTCAGGGTGCCCTGCAGAAATATTACAAAGAAAACACTTTGTTGCAGCAGGAATTTGTCAAAGATGCAAAACTGACTATCGAACAATATCTGCACTCTGCAAATAAGGAACTGACTGTAGTTGCTTTCAAACGTGTTACATTGAATGTAGACTAATATAGCATGTCAATAAACAAAAAAAAGCTGCCGGAATTTCCGGCAGCTTTTTTTGTTTAAAATCCGATCTGTATTCCCACATTACAAATCCCTTTATATCCGGCCCCGGCTTCCAGAAAGCCTGAGAACTTGTCATTCCCGAGCCTTATGGCTATCGGGTTGACCTGGAATGCAAAGCCTGCTGCTTCCTGGGTAAATGCGGCACCTATGCTTGCTGTTCCGTATAATTTGAAGATACCGGATTTGATGTAGTAAACATCCGCTCCTACCATTGTGGCAAACAAGTCATAATGAGTGGTTGAATTCTTTTCTGTTTGTTTAATCGGAATGTAAGTGAAATCTCCTCCTAAAGCAAAACGTTCTCCTTCGAATAAATACCGGTAAGCCATTGAAAAAGATCCGGGAGCGCTCATCTCGGCATCCGGATGAAAGATTGCTCCTCCCATCAATATGTCCAGTAAGCCGAAAGCAACAGTAGAGTAGAAGGCATCCCCGTAAGAGAGTTTGATTTGATTTCTTGCAAAATCATCATCAGAGGTCTGTGCCTGGAGTGCATGACTGTTTCCTGTAAGTAGGATTGTCGCCATAATACAGCAAATAAATACTTTTTTTAAACATTTCATTGGAAAATGGTTTTTGTTGGTGAATAAAAGTGTTGTTATTTAATTGTAGATAGTAATAGTATAAGTACTTTGTTCCTTTATCTCCAAATTTTTACGACAGGTATATTATATCCGGGTCGTTTTAAATATTTAATTCTCGGAAGGTTAAAATTGGCTGTTTAAAGGCTAAAGTGTTAATATATAAGGGGTACAATGATTATGTACCCCTTTAAAGTATATAGATGAAATTCTTATTTTAAAGCGGCTAATGCTTCTTTAATGCGTTTAATAGCTTCAATCAGGTTTTCATCGGATGTTGCATATGAAAAACGAAGGCATTCGGGTGCACCGAATGCAGCGCCTCCTACAGTTGCCACATGTCCGACTTCCAGCAGGTACATAGCAAGGTCGGCTGCATTGTTTATTTTGCGGTCTCCGGCACTCTTGCCATAATAAGAGTTGACTTCAGGGAATAAGTAGAACGCTCCTTCCGGGACGTTCAGTTTCATGCCTGGTATTTCTTTGCACAAGCTGATAACCAAATCGCGGCGGCGTAAGAATGCTTTACGCATTTCTTCTACACAACTCTGGTCGCCCGCAAAAGCAGCGACAGCAGCTTTCTGTGCGATAGAGCTGGCTCCTGAAGTATATTGTCCCTGTAATTTATTGCAAGCCTTTGCTATCCAAAGCGGAGCCGCAATAAATCCGATACGCCATCCTGTCATTGCATAGGCTTTTGAAACACCGTTTACAACAACTACACGGTCTTTGATTTCCGGGAACTGTGCAATACTCTGGTGTGAGCCTACATAGTTGATATGCTCGTATATTTCGTCAGCGATGACAATAACATTTTCATGTTTAGCAAGAACTGCAGCCAGACCTTTTAACTCTTCTTTGCTATATACGCTACCCGTCGGGTTGGATGGAGAGCAAAGAATCAATGCTTTAGTCTTTGGTGTAATAGCTGCTTCCAACTGAGCCGGAGTAATCTTGAAATCCTGGTCGATTCCTGCAGAAACAATAACGTTAGTACCTTCAGCCAGTTTTACCATTTCAACATAACTTACCCAATATGGAGCGGGAACGATTACTTCGTCACCCGGGCCGATAATACTCAGTAAAGTATTACAAACAGACTGCTTTGCACCATTTGATACAATAATCTGGTCTGTTGTATAATCCAGACCGTTTTCGTTTTTCAGTTTTGCAACGATGGCTTTGCGCAAGTCCATATATCCCGGAACCGGAGAATAGAAAGAAAAGTTATCATCGATAGCTTTCTTTGCTGCTTCCTTAATGTGGTCCGGAGTATAGAAGTCAGGTTCACCCACACTGAGATTGATTACATCAATACCTTGAGCTTTAAGCTCTGCACTTTTTTGAGACATCGCCAGCGTTTCTGAAGGCGACAAACTTGCTAAACGATCTGAAACTTGTGTCATAACACTGTTTTTGTATAGGTTATTTTAAAAATTGTTGCAAAAATAATTATAAATCAGTTCTTTTACAATAAACTGATAGTTATTTAATATTATGCAGGATGTGTCCCATACGTTCCTTCTTCGTTTTCATATAGAATTCATTATATGGATTGGGGGTCACTTCGATAGGGACATTTTCTATAACAGTCAACCCATAGGCTTCCAGACCAACACGTTTAACCGGATTATTAGTCATCAAGCGCATCTTGGTTACTCCTATGTGACGTAAAATTTGTGCACCTACCCCATAATCTCGTTCATCAGCCTGGTGTCCGAGGTGAAGATTTGCTTCAACCGTATCCAGCCCGTCTTCCTGTAGTTTGTATGCCTTCATTTTTTCCATCAGCCCGATTCCGCGCCCTTCCTGATTCAGATAAACAATAACTCCTTTACCTTCTTTTTCAATCAGGCGCATGGCAGCATGTAATTGTTCCCCGCACTCGCAACGCATGGAACCGAAAATGTCGCCGGTAGCGCAAGAAGAGTGTACACGTACCAATACCGGTTCGTCTTTCTTAAATGTGCCTTTGATTAATGCGATATGTTCCAGCCCGTTGCTTTTCTGGCGGAATGGAATCAGGCGGAAATGACCGTATTGGGTTGGCATATCTACTTCTACGCCATTCTCTACAATCGATTCTGTTTTCAGGCGGTATGCAATCAAATCTTTAATACAAATGATTTTGATTCCAAATTTTTGAGCAACCTCATATAATTGAGGAAGACGTGCCATTGTTCCGTCTTCATTGATGATTTCAATCAGGGCTCCCGCAGGATAAAGTCCGGCAAGACGTGCCAAGTCTACGGCTGCCTCGGTATGTCCGGCACGGCGGAGTACACCACGCGAACGGGCACGAAGCGGATTAATATGTCCAGGGCGTCCCAGATCACTTGGCTTTGTTTTCGGATCAGCCAGCGCGCGGATTGTTTCTGCACGGTCAAACATGGAAACCCCTGTAGTGCAGCCGCCTCCCAGTTTGTCTACAGTAATGGTGAAAGGTGTACCCAGCAATGAAGTATTATCCATCACCTGCATTTCCAGTTCCAGTTCCTGGCAACGTTCCTCTGTAATCGGAGCGCAAAGTACGCCGCGTCCGTGAGTCATCATGAAGTTCACCTTTTCAGGTGTTATTTTTTCAGCAGCAACGATAAAGTCTCCTTCGTTTTCGCGGTCTTCGTCATCCACGACAATCAGGAATTTACCTTCGCGAAAGTCTTCAATCGCTTCTTCAATGGTGTTTAATTTAATTTCGCTCATATCGTTTTTTTCTTAGTTGCTATTTTTAATTATGTCAATCAGTTCTCCACTTGTTTTTTGCAAAACTTTTATATCTTGCAGTAATAGTTTGCGTTGGTAGATGGCAAGCAAATAAAGAGGTACGCCTATAGGAAAGAAGATTGCTACGGCATATCCCATGTTCCCCTTAATTTTCTTACTTAAACGGTTATATCCACTGACTATTGGATAGTCCATCAATTTGTTGAGAACCAGTATTTTGTCGGAGTTTTCCAATTCTTCTATTATATTTTCCATTTCATCGGCTATTACTTCGACTTCTTTGTCGCGTCCGCCGTTTTTCCAGAAAGAAATATAATGTACCCAACGTTTATGGCTGGATAAATAATTTTTGCATTGGTCCATCAATTGTTCCAATCGGGGAATCATACTTTCGTAATCCGGAGTGAAAATGATAACTTCCTTCCGTTCAATCTTTCTTCCGCTTCGTTTTCCGATCAAGGCTTTGAAAGCATTCATATAAGTGTCTGCATTTAGAATGACAGAGTCTTTTACCGCCTTGTAGGTCAGGAATATTCCTAAAGGAGCCAATACTGCCGAACTCAGCCACATACCTTGCCATGCCGCCCAAACTCCGTCGCGCGCCATTTTGAACCCGATATTATTGATAATATAATAGAAGATGAAAAGGAATACAGAAAGAACGACAGGCACACCCAATCCTCCCTTGCGGATAATTGCTCCCAAGGGAGCTCCGATGAAAAAGAAAACCAAGCAAGCAAACGAAACAGTGAATTTGTTATGCCATTCCGTCATATGACGTCGCAGGTTGTATCCTTCGTCGCCTAATGTTGCAGCTTTGAAGAAATAGTCGCCGCGTTGCGTTTCGATATTGGATTTGGCACGTGATAATAGAGATGCCTTTTCGCTGGGATTTTGTGCAAGGAACAGGCTATCGTAATTCATTATGACTGTCTTTTCTCTTTCTTTTTGTTTTATTTCCGTGCCCTGTTTTTTGTTTGCAGTTTCTTTTTTTGCCGGTTCAGGCTTGTCAAGTGTCTTCCTGTATGAAGTCCTGAATACATTAGTTGCATTGATAGACCGTATGCTATCCAGGCGAACCGACATCGAATCGATAGATTGCTGGAGGCTTTTCATATTTTTCCCCATATACTGGTTCTGCATGAACGATTCGTCTGTACGCGAGAAGTTCGCATTGAAATCGATCAGGATGTCTCTGGAAGAGAACGTTTCGCGACGATAGGGAACCGATGTTTGCTTGATACCTGTAGACGATTGGTTTTTCAGGTTGGCAAAGGATTCGCCATTATATAAGGAAAGAACCAGGAATTTTTTATCTTCGGACATTTTCAACCTTCCGGAATCGGCAACCATTACGCTGGCATTATTGAAACCGTTGGAAAAGTCGTAAATCATCAGGTCTTTAAGTAGTCCTGTTTTGTTGTCTTTTTGTTTTACATATACATTATATCCGGTGATTTCTCCATAAAAAGTGCCTTCGGGAATATCCAGTTCCGGTGATTTCTGGCGCATGGAGTAGAGGAGCGTATATAGTTTAACCTGTACGACAGGCATCACATTGTTTTGAAAGAAGAAGGCGCCGACAGCTACAAAGCTAATTGTAATAATCAAAGGGCGCATGATGCTTATTAAAGATCCGCCTGCCGATTTCATTGCAAGCAACTCTAAGCGCTCGCCCAGATTCCCGAACGTCATCAACGAGGCAAGCAGAATTGCAAGTGGCAAAGCCATGGGGACAAGGAATAGTGCCGCATACATAAACATCTCAGCTAATATGGGGATGCCTAAACCTTTACCGACCATATCGTCGATATATCTCCATAAAAACTGCATCAACACAATAAACAGACAAATGCCGAATGTCATGAAAAACAACGGCAGAAATGTCTGCAACATAAATGTATATAATCGTTTTATTTTTAGCATTACGAATTATCCGATTGACGGGACAAAAGTAGTGTAAAAAACGATAGAAACCCTATAGAAATCACTAAAACAATCTAAATGCCTAATGTCCGTTTCAGTGCTTCTACCTGTGTATCCCATAATTCTATCGAATCAGTCTTCTCGTCCGGCTCGGCAAAATCGGTAATCTCAAGGCTGGTGCTTCCGGTCAGTTCGATTGTATGGATATAAAATTCAAAGTAGGCATTTTCATCTTCTTCATCCGTCCAGCGGAAGCGGATAGTGACTTCCGGCTTTAGGAAGAGTACTTCCGCCTTTTCTTCTGTCTTATCCCATTTAAATGTGTATGTAGTATCATTAATAGTGACATCGTCTGCAAACCAGGCAGATAGTCCCGGAGGGGTGGTGATTTGATTCCATAAGCTCCTTTTTGAAACTTTATCGAAAACATATTCGATATGAAACTTTTCCTTATTCATGTATATATCGTGTTAATTGCGCACCAAGTTACTAAAAGAATCAAGATATTCAAAATAATTGTAAGAATTATGATGAGAAAAAAGTCTCTCAGGATTAACCTGTTAAAAGGAAAAGTTAAATTGGCTGCAATTTTTTTTCTTCAAAGTGTTGCACAGTCTAAAAATAAGTTCTACTTTTGCAGCGTCAATAAGGGAATTGATACTTATTACAAACATGATGGCGAGATAGCTCAGCTGGTTAGAGCGCATGATTCATAATCATGAGGTCCCCGGTTCAATCCCGGGTCTCGCTACAAAATAGCCTCAAAATCATTTGATTTTGAGGCTATTTTTTTGAAATACCGTAAGCCTGTCAGGGTGAACCCGGTTTTGTATTTCTACTATTCTCAAACAGACTCTGAGCTATTCTTTCTTTTTTAAGCGATAACGGTTTGAATTTAAAAAAAGAACGAACCAAAATTGAAATTTCATGATTGACTCTAGCAAAGGTAAGAATAAAAGAGTTATTAGGCGTGTAGTTTGATACATTTATAAAGAAAGAGCGGACAGTTTTATGGCTATCCGCTCTTTATGATAATTATGTAACCTCGCGGTTATATTAATTAGGTTTGCTTGTAAGAATTAAGGGATTCATACAAACAGAGTATAGGGTAAAATTTCACAAATTGTATTGTGTTTTTTTTCTGTTACAAAAGTAAGAGATTCAATAAAACGAAATAGCAGGTATTCCTTTCATACAACAATGGTGTTTGTGTCATGTCTGATAATCAGTCACTTGTAGTATATATTGGCTTTTGTTAACTATATGTAATCCTATCAATTAGATGGTAATCCTATCATTGTGGTTGGTGTATTTGAAAAAAATCCCGGAGATTCAGAAATATCCGAATGTCCGGGAATATGCATATAAAAAAATTGAGGGTCAAAAATTAAATTGTAACATATTGAGAAGCTGTGCTCCAAGGAGAAACAGTAAGACTATAATTCTTTTTTGAAAGGTCAAAAATAAATGTAGCTTGTTCTCCTTCGTTTACAGACGCGATCTCTGAATTTTGGCTTTTTTCGCTGGAAAAAATCAAATTACCGTCTTTGTAAAGCTCTACAACGATATCAGAAGATGGTAAAATAGCTGCTTTCTTAGAAATTAAATAACCGTTTTCATTTATTGTAGCCGGAATAATATATTCTACATCCGAACCGGTCAATTCTCCGTTGTAATTGAAAGAACTTTTTGTTTTCTTGATTTTGTAATAAAAATCACCTTCTGTGGAATCATAAACCTTAATGATGCCTTTTGTCAAAAGGGAAATAGAAGCAACTTTGCGTTCTATTTTTAATTCTTGTGCAACAGCTTTTGTTGCAGGACGACTGATTGTTGCCTGGCCATAGAACAAATCACTGGGGAAGTTACTTGCTATGCCATTGTTATGCTTTAAACTAACTTGTAAGTCGGAGATAATATTAGCCTGGTTCATGGAGGAAATTTCTTCATTTTCGTCTGAAATGCCAGCCCATGCCACGACTGTGATTTTGGATGCGCCCGGACAATTGATGTCTACGGCTTTACCCTGTAATAAATAATCTTTATTGATTGTCAGTTGTTGGTAGAAATCATTGTTTTCGTCAAAAACAAATAATGTAGTATTTTCTACATCACCATCAGCTGTAATGTCTTTATTTTCTGAATATGCTTTGAGAACTACAGAGAAAGGAACTTCTACTGAAGAAGTAGCTATTTCGTTTGTACCGTTACTTACGATAGCATCGTTGTCTGCAGAACAACTAGAGAAAGATATTGTTGTAATAATTGTAAAAATAGACAACAAACAATTTGTGAAAATTTTACCCTTTTTCATAACCCTAATTTTTTATATGCGTTAAACTTACCCTATACTCTTCAGGAAAACTATTCAAGATTAAGACCCTCATCGAAATCTCTTGTTTCCTGTTGATGTTGCAAACATAGAATGTTCTTTTGATATTATTGCTATTTTTATGTTTAAAATAGGTTAAATCAATCAAAATAATAGGCGAGGATATCATGTAGTGGTGGTTATTCTCTCAAAACGGATAGTGTTTCTATTATTATATGATACTTTTGACCTGCTTGGCATCATTTGTTTTGTTTCTTACTGTAGTGGATGTGACATGAATACAATCTAAATTTGATAGAAACAGCGTGCATGAGGCGTGTGTCTTGGTTACTCTGGAAGGTTTTATTTTTCAAGAGGTATAAAGTAGACTTTTTTCAAATGGTAATACTATCATAAACAGGTGTAAACCTATCACTAAGAATCGCATATTTGAAAAAAAAGAGCGCACACGCGGAACAATCCGGGTGTACGCCAATATGCATATAAAAAATTGAGGGTCTAAAATTAACCTATTGTAACATATTGAGCAACTGTACCCCAATCTGAGACAGTAAAGCTAAAACTGTTACGGGAAAGGTCGAAAACGATATTTGCTTGTTCTCCTTCGTTTGCAGACAAAATTTCCGTCTTTTTGGAATTTTCGCTGGAAAGAATCAAATGATCGTCTTTATAAAGCTCTACAACGATATCGGAGGCTGGTAAAATAGCTGTTCTTTTAGAAATTAAATAACCATTTTCATTTACTGTAGCCGGAATAATGTATTCGACATCTGAACCGGTTAACTCTCCGTTATAATTGAAAGAACTTTTTGTTTTCTTTATTTTGTAATAATAATTTCCTTCCGTAGAATCATATATTTTAATAATTCCTTTGGTTATCAGCGAGATAGAAGAGACTTTTCGCTCTATCTTCAATTCCTGTGCTGATGCTTTGGTGGCAGAATGGTTTACCGTTGTTTGTCCGTAGAACAAGTCGCTGGGGAAACTGCTTGCCACGCCATTGTTTTGTTTTAATCTTACCTGCAGGTCAGAGATGATATTTGCCTGGTTCAGGGTTGAAATATCTTCGTTCTCATCTGAAATGCCCGCCCATGCTACAACAGTTATATGGTTGGCGCCCGGACAGCTTATTTCTACAGGTTTAGCTTGTAACAGATATTCTCTGCTGACAGCTATTTGCGTATAAAAATCATTATTTTCATCAAAAACATACAAGGTCGTATTGTCTACATCGCCATTAGCGGTAATATCCTGATTCTCGGAGTATGCTTTAAGAATGACAGAGAAAGGAGCTTCTACAGATGTAGCGGCAACTTCATTGGTCCCGTAATTAACGATGTTATCGTTGTCTGCTGAACAACTGGCAAAAGATATTGCAGTTATGATTGTGAAGATAGACAACAAACAATTTGTGAAAATTTTACCCTTTTTCATGACCCCTAATGTTTTTTTATATGCTTTTAATTACCCTATACTCTCAGGGAAGCTATTCAAGATTAAGACCCTCATCAAAATCTTTTGTTCCCATTTGATGTTGCAAATATAAAATGGGTTTTTGATATACAACTTGTTTTTGTGTTTAAAATAAGTTAAATATATCAATATTGTTAGTAAAGCTCTCATGTGTGTGCTGTTTTTACCTCATGTATAATGGTGTTTATATCTTTTGGCAGGTGTATTTCTATCAATGGTTTTGTTATTATATCCCTTTTAATTGTCTGTGTTGGTAAATAATACAGGTATTAGTATCGGCATTTGATAGTAATACCGCGTATTTGTAGTTGGGATTTTTTGGGGTTCCCTTTGATTTTAGGCTGTTTTGTATAGTCATTCTTTTTTCATCCAGTAATATATGTATAATTGGTAAGGATGATTTATGCTAATTTTAGCTTTTAAAGGAATATTAGCGTGTAAATGTGTCAAATATATAGGTGTTTGTGTCATATCTGTCTTTTATTAACAGTGTTAAAAATCTCATTACCTTTGAAAATAAACGGTTTTGTGTTGTGAAATTCAAAATATTATTAGCACCTTTGCAAGGTATTTACGAGGGTAGTTGATGTGCTGGAGTGAAATCCGGTGATTACTGAGATGTTTTATTATAAAGTTGATAAGTACTATAATTGGGTCAAAAATAAATGCATATAAATTATGAATAGGAAATCACTGTTCAGAAAAGTTTCTGTACTGCTAGCCTGTATCTCTTGCTGCTACTTCCCTGCTTTTGCAGCAAATAGTGAATCAGCTTCTTCCGGGATTCTTACCTATAGTATGATAGGTGTTTTGCTGGTTTTACTTGTATTTGTTTTCATATATATAAGGAAAATGCAAAGCCAGTTCAGTGGGTATGTCCGGAATTCCACTCGTGAAAAAGATGAGTTGGAGAAACTTCAACGCGAACTGGCTGAAAAAAACAATATGCTTGAAGCTAAACAGCATGAACTGGGAGAGAAGTCTACTAAATTAACCTCCCTGGAAGCTGAAATAGAGCAGCAAAAATCCTCATTTCTACAAAAAGAGGCAGCATTAATGCAACAGTTGTCTGAGTCGGAAATGAATATATCCACTCTTGCCAATAATAAAAAAGAACTGGAACAGCTTTTAGTAACTAAAATCAAGGAGAATGACATTATCCAGCGCGAAGCAACCGAAAGGCAGGAAGAGGCGGAACGCCAGATAAGGGAAGCCGGACGTATCCATGACAGTTTCTTTATCGAAACGATCCACGAAATGCGTACTCCGCTTTCCCTTGTATTAGGTTCTCTTGCCTTGGTGGTCCAGAATAAAGACCGGGAGGAGGATATGTCCACCCAGCTTCTTTCCGCCTATCGTAATACCTTGGCAATGCAGGACCTTGCAGACCAGCTTATCGGCACGCGCCGTTCCAATGATGTGGCAAGTTATCTCCGTGTGGCACGTTATGATATGGTGGATATTGCCCGGCAATGTAGCGACCTGTTTGTGGATTGGGTGGCAATGAATAATGTCGATTTTCGTATCCATACCCAGACAAAGAATCTTTGGGTATGGATGGACCGTCGCAAAATGGAATTTGCGCTTCGTATGCTGTTGAGCAACGCCTTTAAGAATACATTTGCTTATGGCAAGGTCACGATGTCGTTGTCTGTTGTGCGTGAAGATGGAAAAGCCTATTGCACGGTGAAAGTATCGGACGAAGGGTTGGACGAAGAAAAAGGCGCACGTCGCGGTTTGAGGCAAATTATAGATATGGTAGGCGATATCGGCGGTATGTATCGTACGGTTTCCGATACGAACGGGACCTCTTATACCGTTATGCTCCCGTTGGGCAAACAACATTTGCTGGACCGTCGTGTGGAATTTGTAGAACCGGAAGCAGACCTGGTAAAATTGAACGATCGCCAGAAAGAGGAAATTGCCGAGCTGATACAGGTTATTCCAGAAAAGAAGGAAACCGGCAAGAAATTGCTGGTAATAGACGACAGCGACCAGATTCGTTGGTTCCTGAAGCATGTGTTCGCCAAAGAATATCAAGTGCTGGAAGCCCGCAACGGGCAGGATGGCATTGAGGTAGCGTTCCGGGAACAACCTGATTTGATTCTTTGCGATGTGATGATGCCTGTGAAAGACGGTTACCAAACCTGTCGTGAGATAAAGAGCGACTCCCAACTGGCACAAGTCCCGGTAGTGATGCTTACGGCAAAGGTGGAAAGCGAAGACGTGATAACCGGAATCGAAGCCGGTGCGGACGATTATATAACAAAGCCATTCGATGTGGAGATCCTGCGCAGCAAAATCAACAGCCTGATGAAGAAGCGCGAGGACATGCAACATTATTATACGAATAACCAGCCGGTAGATGGCGGTGAAGAGAAAGCGATACCAACCAATCCATTTATGGATGCAGTGGTAAAGACGATAGAAAAACATCTCGAAGATTCAACTTTTGAAGCAAAAGTACTCGCAGACTCATTGAACATGAGTCTGCCGACCTTGTATCGTAAAATAAAGCAGTATTCTGATTTGAGTATCCTGGAACTGACGCGCAACATCCGTTTGAAGAAGGCGGCGCAGTTGCTTCTTACCCAGCAATATTCCGTACAGGAAGTAGCTGAGATGGTCGGCTTCAACGATACGGCAACTTTCCGTAAACGTTTTACGGAACAATATAATGTAACACCTTCGCAGTACGGGCAACCGTCCTGAGAAGGGGCTAAGCTGACAGACTCTATTCTTGAAAAAACAACCCACCACTTGGGCGCCAATCCCACCTGATAGTAAATTGTATTCCTCTTATCCCTATGATATTCTGCCTGATATCTACAAACTCCTATGATGAAAAAATATCAAAAAAGGGTGCAAAGAAATCAAAATAACGAATTAGAGTTTTACCGATAATTATTGATAGAAATGCCAATAAGCTCATAATAAGCAGTCCTCTATCTTTGCAATGTCGAAAAGATGAAACAGCCAATCGGGAAGCTTATGAAACTCATATCCGCTCTCATTAAGCCATAGGGTAACGAAAGGTTTTTAAAATAAAATACATAAGAAATTTATTAACAATTTAAACTTACGTGAATATGAAATTAAGAAATTTAATGTATGCAACAATGATTGCATGTGCATTCGCTTCCTGCTCAAAGGACGATGTAAAGACTCCGGGTGATGGAACGACAAATGCAGGAACAGGAGATGCAAATTTATCTATAAGTATTTCTTTAGTTGATGTAGCAACAAAAGCTGAGACTGATAAAAATGCTTTTAAGGGTGAAACTACAATAAATAATATAGTAGTTGCAATATTTCAGGATAATAATTTATTAGGAACGGCAAGTAGTAGTACTACAACTGCTAAGGATAAAGTAACTTTTACAGGTCTACCTTCTAAGACTGATTTGAGATGCATCGTTTTAGCTAATATGGACAAAGATTTAATAAATGGGCTAACACCTGAGGCTCTGACAAAGAGTATCGCAATATCTTCTCCCAACGGTTTTGTTTCTGGAAATCTTCCAATGTTTGCTTTGACTGAGGCTTTTCAATTGAATTCAGGAAATAACGCTGATAAGATAATACCTGTTTATCGTAATGTGGCTCGTGTTCAGTTGTCTGCAATTAATTTAAATATGGGACATGAATCCAGTAAATATGCATCAGGAAAAGCTACATTTGAATTGAATAGTGTTTCTATGAACAGTGCGGCAGAGAATGGAAATATAGATGGTTCTGCTTGGAACACAAGTCCTACTTTTGTTTCTGGTTTTGCTGGTTATAAAAACAGCAATGAGTCTTATGTCCCTTATTTTCATGGTGATATAAATGGGTTTTCTATTGAACAATCTAATTTCGGCGAGCCTGTTGCTATGGAAAACTTAGCTGTTGATGGTATTCCTGTTCATTATTTTTATGTTTTTGCAAATACGGATGATGATAATCTTTCTGTTTTGACAGTTGCAGGTAAATTTGGTTTTGAAGGAAAGACAAAGGACGGTTCAGATATTATTATAAAACCAAAAACGTCTTATTATCCTATCATTGTTGGTTATGATGGTGTAGTAGAAAATCCGGCTAAACAAGTTGTAAAGAATATGGTATATGATATTCAATTAAATATAGCAGGTAGTGGTTATTCTAAGCCAGACCCAACAGACCCAGATGCGAAAGATGCCAATTTCTCAATTATTGCAACTGTTGCTAAGTGGGCGAATGTTATTAGGCAAGATCACACAATCAATTAATTGATTTTTTTATAAAACGCAAAAAGAGCTCCTTCCTGGGGCTCTTTTTGTGCTTTTGTTAATTACGTATTTTTTTGTCAGCCTTCGTTTGAGGTACTTTGCTTTTTTTGATGTTGGTATCGGGTAAATTTCTAAAAGCTTTTATTCCTATCGCTTCGGTTATGTGATTCTATCAACTTTGATACTGATAGAATTATCTATTAATATAGAGAGTTATACCGCCAGCTCGGTTTGTGGGCATTACTTACTTTTGTAATGTAATAGATTAGAATTAAAAAATGAAATAATATTTATATTTATGAAACTGAAGAGTTGTTTTCTTTTTATGTGCATGATGCCAATCATGTTAGCCTGTTCAGGTAACGACGATCCGGTAGATCAGCCAAAAACGCCAATTGTTCCTGATGCGACTCTTGCACTTTCTGTCGGGGCTACAGATGGAGTAAAAGCAAATGATGGAACTGAAAATACAGGAGGCGATGGTACAATCAGGTCATTGACCGCTTTCGTTTTTAATAATGATGAAAGTGGAGCTTATACAGAGAATGGATATGGAATTGGAGAGGTTGTATATACAGTAACTGCAAATATTACAGATCCGGGAGCTACTGCAACTTTATCCGGTATTGGTCTGGCTTCTGATAAAGTTCAGATATTCTTAGTCGCAAATTTAACAGACAAACAGATTGACGAATTGAAGTCATACACAAACATATATGATATTGTAGGTTTTGTTACAGAATTGCAGGATGAAGTAAACTATACGACAGAAGGTGGTAGGGGCCTTACAATGAGTAAAGAAATTGATTTTGATTTGCAGCCTGGCGATAATAATATCGTAGTTGAATTAGACCGTATTGTATCCCGTGTGGAACTTAATTCTTTATCACTTACATCTTCTTCAGAATATACAAGCGTAAGCTTTGTTCCGAAAGAGGTATTTCTTACGAATGTTAAAAGTTTAGCTCATTTGGGAGGTTCGGAAGCTGTTGGTTCTGATACACCGGATGATTCATATTTGACTGGGGACATTGCAGCAAATAAAAATGATAATAGTTTCGCTGATGGGGAATATAAAACAGGAGCAGAAAAATATGTTGATTCTTTAAACGTTTCTATAAGTGGTCTTACTCTTGAGGTAGGAAAGACAGTTACTTCTGAAGATTTGGCCGAAAAGGGGAATAAATATTTTTATGTTTATCCCAATCAAAATGGCGAAACGAATAATACTTCCAAAAAGAATTACACCCTATTAGTCGTAAAAGGCGATTATACCCACCAGGTGGATGGTGTAAACAGAACCGAAATAGACCGTTACTATATGGTTGTCGTTAATGATGACAGATTTAATGCGGGTGGAGGCGAAGGCGTCGATAATTCACATATCAAACGAAATACAAAATATTGGATAGACCTTACCATTGCAGGCAGTGGCTCAGATAAGCCATATGATCCGGCTGCTTTTGCTCATGTATCTGCAAAATTCCATGTGACGGATTGGACGGTTAAATATATTCAAGGTACAGTAGAATAATAGATAGTAGGGTAATAAAAATAATATATTATGAAGCATATATCATTTGTAAAACGGAATCTTATTCTTGCATTTGGTGCATTTGCCCTTTTGGGCACCGGCTGTATCAAGGAAAGTTTAGACCCTTGCTATAAGCTTTATCTGCGGGCCGAAAATGTAAGAGGCGACGATATAACAGCGTTGGGGCAAGTACGGGATGTTTCCTTGTATGTATTTGATGAAAATGGGAACTATCTTGAAACGCGTGTACTCGACAAAAGTTTCATTACGACTCGTCAGGAAATTGTATTGACTAATTATCCGGCAGATAAAAAACTGCATCTTGTTGCATGGGGGAATCTTGGTGATAAAACGAATCAAAATGTTACTGAACCGAAAACATTAAGTGACTTGAAATTGATGCTGAAAAGTAATAACGGTATAGCACAGTCACCCGATAGTTTGTATTACGGAGCAAAAGACGTACTTGCTACAGATGGTGGTATTTCACAGAATGATACAATAGTTGTCCGTATCAAAACCGGAACGATTACTATTAAAACGGAAGGAGTTCAGAATATAACAAAAAGTCCGGATGAGTTAGGTTTTGCTATGGATAATACGCTGGATACTTATAATTCGGCAGGCGAACAGACTGGAACAGAAGTTTCTTATAAGCCGGAAAGCATGTATGATACGTCTATCTCTGAATGGCGTACAACAGGTGAAGTGTCTGCTGAAACCGCAGGAAAAGCCGGCGGCATGCAAAATGTGTTTCCTGGTGATGATCTGACTTTTACATTGAGCCGTAATGGAAGCGATTTGATGAAAGTCAATAAATTGTTGAATATCGAAACAGGTATGGAGGAAACTCCGAGCGTACCTGCCGGAGGCCGGTTAGATATTATATTCAAGTTTGCAGATGATGGTACGATTTCGGCAAGAATGCGTGTTTCTCCTTGGGGTGTTGTGAACGAGGATATTGATTTTTAAATTAAAAAGGTATGATAATGAAACTGACAAATATATTATTGGCAGCCCTCACAGCAATACTTATTCTAAATAGCTGTAAGAAAGATGATGTGAATGTGTCCGGTACTGGTGGGGTAGAAGGTGATGCCCGGTTGAATATCAGTCTGAAAGTTTCGGGTGAAGCAACAAAAGCGGTAGACCCGGAACAGCAGGAAGGAGAAGCAGTCGTTAATAATGTGACAGTCGTTGTTTTCAACGAAACAGGAACACAATTGTTGGCGACACCTTTCCGGGAAAATGTATCTACCACGGATGGAACGATTTCTATATTGAATATACCGGCTCAGTCTACTATCGCACGGATTGTGATTGTGGCGAACACTCCTGAAAATGCTTTTGCAAATCTGACTTCTTATACTGATATGCAGTCCCGATTGGCACAATTAGCGGATCAGGCAGTAGCAAATCTGACAATGAGTAGCCAAGTGATTGTTTCGGAAGCCGCTTTGCTTGCCGGAGATAATTATTTGGGATATACAAGCCAGGGAACTGAAAATATTAATGGCATATCAGAACCATTGGAACTGACCCGCTTGGTTGCCCGTGTGGATTTGAAGAATGTAAAAACTTCATTTACCAGTGCGGATTTGCAGGGTAAATCTGTCCGTATTGATGAAATTTCATTACAGAATGTAAAAACAGCTTCCCATTTCTTTAGTGAAGATTATTGGGGAGTGGTAATGGCTACTGGCAATCTTTCTACAGAAGACTATCCGGTTTCTATTGCTGATAATAAAAAGATGATAAGTAATGGAAATCCCCAAACAGATGTTTGCCGGGTTTATGTGATGGAAAACCAACCTGCCGATCAAAATAATTCAACGACATTAGTAATAAAGGCCACTTTAGTTGATAATGCTTCAGGGCTTGACTTTGGGAGCCAAAAGAAATTTGCTTCTGTTATCAATTTGAATGGAGTTGTTGCGGAAGGAGACGCACATAAATATGTAAAACGTAATTATGTATACCGTCTGAATGTGAATTTTACGGATAGTAGTTTTAGTGACCAAGTCGGTAACATGGTTGTTAATGTTGAAGTTGTTGCCTGGGGAGGTGTGAATCATCAACATCCTGTAATAGATTAAGTCTTATATATTAAACGGATAAGCATATGAAACTAAGAAATATATTAATAGCCTTGTTTGCTGTATGCGCTTTGGCAGCATGTTCGAAGGATGATGCGGTTACTAAAAATGATTCAGGAGAAACAGTTGAAGCATTGATTTCGTTTGCTGTTTCTTCAGAACCGGTAACAAAGATGTTTTTGGAGAATGGTTATGTGCAGGAGAAATATATTGATAAACTGACCGCTTACATATTTAAAGGCTCTGATAAAACATTTGTTACTTCAAAGACTGTAACTGCAGATGATAATGGAGGTAAGAGTGTTGAGCAGATTGAGAAAATTGTAGTAAAAGTACGACAAAATAGTAACGACCAATTTATTGCAGTGTTTATAGCAAATGCAACTCCAACAAAGGAGATCAATACTTTAAATGATTTAATGACATCAACCTTGGCAAGGGGGAAAGATGAATATCTTCCAATGGTTAGTAAACAAATTCAATTTGCAAACTTACAAATAGGCGAAAATTGGATTGATAATAATGGTCAAGTTGTTTCTTCTACTACTCAAGGCAAGTACACTGCAATTGATTTAACTCGTTTGGTTGCCCGTATAGAAATTGAAAAGTTGGATGTCCAAAGTCTTCAGGATAAATTTCCAAATGCTGCTTTTAAATTGGAAACAATCTCGTTGGTAAATGTTAATTCAGTGACTATACCTGATAAAGATAATAATACAGTAGGTGGATATCTGAGGGGACTTGATGATGAAACTTTTGATAATTGTACAGACTTGGAATGGATTAAATCCCCTTCTTCTTTTGATGATTATTTATTAACAACATATACGAAAGAAAAGTACATGATTCCTACCCAAGCTTCAGGAAACAGCAGTGAGAATAATTTTATATTCCCTGATAGCGGAGATGAGTATAATTCAGCCATACATGATGGGCCAAGATTTGTAAAGTATATATACTCAAGTCCGGAATCTTCTAATACAGCTTTGTTGCTATCAGGCAAATTTAAGCGTGATAAAAATAGTACGAAAGAGGAAACGAGATATTATCGGGTTTATTTGAATGATAATATAAATGCTCCGGGAGCGATAGAATCTAATAAAATTTATTTGGTAACTATTTTTATTGGTGGTGAAGGTTCTCCAAAGCCAGATCCTGTTTTGGAAACTATCGATGTTTCTATTCAATTAAAAGTAAAACCATGGGAGGTCTATGTGCAAGACGAAGAGATTACCAACTAAGAATATATTTTTTATTGTTAATGTAAGCGAGGGGTTGTTCCTATAGGAGCAATCCCTCACTTTTTTATGCCGATGGTGTTGATTTGTGTCTTTCTTTTTTTCCCATATCGGCATTTTTGTCATTTTAATTGTATTTCTCTCAAAGCGAGATTTGCACCTGCCATTTTGATAGGCAACCCTTGTTTTGCTTCTTTCTTCTCTGTAAACACCTGTATTTCTCTCGCTTTTTAGGTGCATAACTATCAATGTTTTGTACGTTATTTTTACCCCTCTAAATTGCGACAGGCACCTACTTTCGGTCTGTCCCGTACTCCATACATTTGCATCATAAAGTTAAAGCAAAAATGAAGTCAAATAAATTATTCCATACAGTCATGAATGCAAAAAACATCATCTATATTATTTCTTTAATGCTTGCAGCAATCTCCTGCTCCATGGAAGATGACACTTTGATGAACGATGCCACTAAAGGAATTGAAAATTCTTTGAATGGTGAAGAAATAGCACTTGCTTTTTCATTGACAAATGGAGAGGTCGCTACGAAAGCCACTGATAATACTACAGATCAGGATTTAAATAATGTAACAGTGTTCTTGCTGAAGAACGGTACTGTTGTCAATGCTGAAAGATTCGCTACGAAAGCTGAAGCCGAAGCAAATATTTTTTACATCAAGAAAGACGATAGTACTTGGAAAATGATAGTTGTTGCTAACGCTGATGTATCAATTACCGGCCTTTCTGATGCTGCTTCAATCCATTCTGCAACTGCTTCTTTGGCAGATAAAACAAAATTCGGTGAAGCCACTTTGGATATTGCCGGTATGACTGGTAAAGAATATGTCGCCGATATCGAGCTGCGACAATCTTATGCAAAAGTAGGATTGGCTTCTTTTAAGGTGCAGAGAAACGGTAGTACCGGATATAATAATTTGAAAGTCGAGTTGACAAAGGTTGCATTAATCAATCAAAATACAAAAGGTCGTATCGATGGTTCGGCTTTAATCCCGGAAGTAAACGAGCTTGCTAATCCCAACCGGACATGTACTGACTATATACTTTTGAATAATGATACAAATCCCACTGAATTATTATCAAATCCTATATTTTTCAATACATTTGCCTATGAATACAAGGAGGCTTCCAACAAACAGAGTGTTGAGTTGACATATAAAGTGAATGGTATATCCCATACGGAAACAATACAGATTAATGGGAATGACGGATCTGTCGAAGCCGGCAATATTTATAAACTGAATGTTACGGCCTCTGTTTCTCCGGAAGGTATCGTAACTATCTTAAATGTGAATTTTGAAGTGGTGAATTTGGTGGAGAGAGAGATAAATCCTGAAGCATTTTGCTAAGATTTGAGGGTAAACAGATAAGAAATATAAAAATATGAGTGATATGAAGCGGTATGGTTTATATATTATCACAGTTGTCATCGGTTTGTTTATGAATGCATGCCATAATGAGGACGATTTAGTGGATAGAACAGCTGTTGTAGAGGGGATTCCGGTTACGCTTAGTCTTCCTTTTTCATTGATTGACTCGGAAGTTGTCACAACAAAATCCGACCTGACAATCGAACAGGAGAATCAGATAAAAGACTTATATCTTTTTATCTTTGATAAAAAAGGAGATTTGGAATATGGAGCATCTTTTTCAAGCGACAGGTTTTCCCAAAGCGGAGGTTCTAAAAATAGCGGGCTACTGACTCTGCCGGAGAATGCCGTAACTTCCGGACAAAAAACAATTATCGCTTTCTCAAATGTCCAGTCTGCCGATGTCAAATGTTTGAATGAACTAGGAACTGTGGTTACATTGGAGAGTGTCGTAAAGCTTTCGGATTTGAAGGATCTGATGATAAAGTTTAACGAAGACCGTTCACAGCGTGAAGATGCCAATTTGGTAATGAGTGGTTATTATGGAACGGATTTTTCTGAATCGCTTGCCAGCAAAGGGAGTGTTGTTATTCCTGTTCCGTCTGCTTCCGAAACTGTTACTTTGCCCGGTAAGATTTACTTGTCTCATTTAGATTCCAGAATTAAATTTAATGTAAAGGTCGATGATACGAATACCAAAGAATTTGTACCTTCTAAATGGAAGGTTGTAAATATCCCCCGAAAGAGCTTTTTGATAGAGCGGGATAAAGACGCCGAAGCTTGTGATGCAAGTGTAGGTGCAGGCGATTTTTTTGCTACCCGTGAAGAAGGTTTCGAATCCCTTATTCAAAAAGATAATGTATTTCAAGGAGGTTCTTTTTCTTTTTATATGACAGAAAACAGGAAAAAACCGAAAAAAGAACTTACCGAATATAAACAACGTGAATATAAAACTCCTGAAGGAGGACGCCCTGAACAACCTTTTGCATATGCGAACGATTATGCTACTTATGTGGTATTGACAGGTTCTTACTCTCAATATGATGCTAATCATGAATTGGTACGTTCTGCCGAAGTGCAGTATACAATACATTTAGGGTATTTAGAGAATCAGGTAAATGATTTCAACAGCGAGCGTAATTATTCATATATATATAATGTGACAATTAAGAATATAGATAATATCGTATTGGAAGTGATATCGAGCCAGCCTGGACAAACTTTTCAGGAAAACCAACCGGGAGCAGAAGGGAATGTGATTCAATCGGATCAATCGTTTTTATTGGATGCGCATTATGAAGTTAAAAGTGTTATTTTCAATCGAAATAAGATGGAGAACCTGTCTGTTATGGTAAAAACGCCTTATGAATCTCCCCGTTCTACAGATGATGCCCGTTTCGTCATAAATAAAGCGACAGGGGATGTTAAAGATAATTTGAAAGATTTTGAATGGGTTGAATTTGCTCAGAATACTTATAAGAATAATCGTCCATACAGTTCCGACTATTTGAGTTATACTTCTGCAAAGGGTAAGCTAAAGAATATAAAGGAGGTCTTACGGGAGTTGTATAACCATAAAGATGGCTCGAATAATGATGGTTTTTGGGATAAAGAAGGAAATGTGGTCTATACTGTTTTTGTCAATGAATTTGTTTATGATACGAATCCTGTAACCAAGGCTTCGACAAGCTGGAAAGAGTTTGTTAATGTCCCTAACCGTCAAATGCATATCCTTTGTGATACAAAATACAGTTTGGATGAACAGAGTAGTTTAACAGAATCCAATATTATGATTAACCAACGTTCTATAAAGACGGTCTTTAATAAGAATTCCGCTAATCTGCAAACTGCCTGGGGCATTGAAACGGTATGTGAGGAGGCTGTGCCTTATGATAATAAGAATAATAAGGTCGGGCAGTTACCGTTTACAGATTTAGGTGCAGGTGAAACCTTGTCGGATACAAGGACAAATGGACGGTACAATACGTTTAAATTATTGGATAACACACGTGATAAAAGTTGGACTAATTATGTGAATGCTCCTAACAATACCTATAAAAAAGAAACGGCAGAATATGTTTGTATGCAAAGAAACCGTGACCTGAATGGAAATGGCACGATTGATGATGATGAAGTTCGTTGGTATTTGCCTGCAACTAATCAATATATAGGATTATGGATTGGCCAGGACGTTTTGCCTTCTGAAACTCGTCTTCTGCAAGCTACGGTGTCGGATATTACTGCAACTAATCGGTATGATTATCATCTTATAAGTAGTAATGGAGTTCGTTTCTGGACGGAGGAAGGTGTTTCTACAGGAAGTAATCTGCTCAGTGATAATGCATTTTATGTGCGTTGTGCACGTAATTTGGGGATGTCTGTAAATAGACCTGCAAACGTTACAGATGAACCGCAAGATTTTGTAAATGTAACAATAGATGGTGAAGGGCATGTTTCTGCTGTCGATTTATCAAATATGGCCCCGGATGCTTTGCGTTCCAATGTATTGCCGGCTATCGATTTTCATGGGGAACATACTTCTGGTACTGCAAATCGTCCGTATAACTCTTTTAAGGTATATGGAGATAATATTGTTGCCGATGTGTTTTATAATAAAAATAATCCGGGGGCAGCAAAGTTGCCTAATAATAAATGTCCAGCCGGATATCGTATCCCTAATCAGCGAGAATTGGCTTTAATTGCAGGGTATTCCACCTCTAAATTTGAATATTCTGTTACTGAGCGTAATGATAATGATCGGTATCATAGTCCGGGTAGTGATTGGAAATGGAAACAGACTGGTTGGGCAGATTGGATTGGACATTGGGAACGTACTGTTAAAAAAGATCAATTGGGCTCGTGTACATATACGGAATTGGAATATAAAACACATGAAGATCAATTATATACGCTGGTTTATAATAATGGAATAAATTTTTTGACCCTGGCTTCAAATTCAGGAACAATCATTCGTTGTGTTAAAGATGGGCGATAGATAAATGAAGTATAGTATAGAAAAGGTTGTCTCATTCAGGTGGGGCAACCTTTATTTTTATATAAAGGCGGTGAAAAATAAAAGTAGCAGGTATGGATTCTTTTGTACTAAATACCTTCTTTTCTTTCCAAACTCAGTAATAAATACCACAGCAGATGCCCATTTTAATCCGGTTTACACCCGCATCTGCACGGTACTGAGACCCGGATGACTAATCTGTCCACACCCGGGTGTTCGTGGAAATAAGTACTTATCTGTCTAAAAATAAGCAATATATTATGATGGAAATATATGTATTCCTACAAATCCGATATGATGGTATGATAGATGTTATGAGAGTTTAAAATAGAACTGTCATAGTATTAATGTGTTGAATATTATATTGTTACATCTGTTTATGATAGTATGTCAGTTGTTTGTTCAAACAATAAATTTTCCATTGTAGGCCAGATATGGGTATTTACAGTTGCTCAATCTCTTCAGCAGTCAGCTCGGTTAATTCAAAGATTTCGGAAATGGGTGTCCCTATCAGTTTCATTTTAGAGGCAATTTTGATTCGTTCTTCTTTTTTAATATAGACTTTGTTGAAGTTATAGTTCCATCGTGCGCTCATATCCTTCGATAGATTGTATGCGGTCCCCTCAATTTAATTTGCATTATATTAAAAATATTCAAACGATGAAATACATAATACAATCTGTATTTTGAAACAAAAAAATCAATGAATTAAATTATATCCATTAATACAGGATGTTTTATAACATGCTGTGTTATTTTGCAAATATTGGTATATATACTTTTTTTGTAAAAAATAATGCGACCATGAAAAATGATAATTTTACAGTTTTAGGTGTTTTTGATTTTTTATTTACTCAGGTGTTAAACTTTAGTTATGGACCGATAATTATAGTGTTTTAAAACATGATTTAAATGCCAAAGTGTTAGTTATGTCTATCAGGTTTGGTTCGGTTCTTTTCTATCTCTTCCGGAGGATTAAATAATCCATATCTTTTTATAATGGTTAGAATGAATACTATATATATGCCTTTTGGGGTTATTGTATAGCTTGTTTTAAAATTGAATTTTGTAGTTGTTTGGAGGCGTGATTTGCGGGATTATCTGATTGTTTATACAGAAATTTTTGGCAACTTATGCATAAATATTGATCGAGTATTTTTAAAATATTGTTATAGATTATGAATATTGTTACTAAAGCTTTCCCTTGTTTATGTATAATGTTTCTTTGTATTAGTTGTTTACATCAAGGCTCTAATGTCAATAGATTAAGTACTCCTGAGAATATTGAAGAGATTGAAATATTGCCTGTCGATTCGTTAAAGAGTAAAATAATCAAAATAGATAAACCGATAAATAGAATAGAATCAGGGGATATTATAAGTGAAATAAGTTATATTCCTATTGAAACAAATGATAGTGTTTTGATTGGATGTTATCAAAATGTGATTATTTATAAAGATTATATTTATATATTTGACGGTTTATCTGCTAAGGCGGTATTTATATTTAATATTCAGGGAAAATATATAAAGAAAATAGGGGATTATGGAGGAGCTCCTAATGAATTCTATATGCTATCTGGAATGTCTATTGATAAGGAAAATAATAATTTAATATTATTTGATAATAGAAAAAGGAAATTTTTTTACTATACATTATCAGGAGACTATATAAGAAATGAAGAAATAAATTTAAGGTTTTTGGGTAAATATGGATTTCTTCCATCTGGAGAAGTTGTATCTTCAACTTCTCAAAATGATATGAATATACATTTAGATAAATTCAATGACTATCGTTTGATTTATCAAGATACTCTGGGGAATATTTCAAAAGTTGCATTTAAGTATAATGATAATGAAAAATTATATATAGCATGGTCTAATATATTTTATATGGATGATGAGCTGATTTATTATCCACAATTCACGAATAGTATATATACTATAAGAGAAGACAAGGTTGAACTTAGATACATATTTGATTTATCCAAGTTTGATTATATTGATAATAATAAAATACTTACATTAAAAAGTGATAAGGAATTTGATGAATATGTCTCGGGAAAATGCTATTTAGAACCATATGTCAGAGAAAATAGGACACATGTGAGTTTTTCTATAAAAAATAAAAATGAACGTTATTATTATCTTTATGATAAGGAAAGTCTAAAACATATAGGATTTAAATCTATATTATTTTCAGAAGGTAAAATTATAGATTTACCTACACTGTTTAGTAATGATGATTATTTTATTGCTGAGATAAAGATAAATGCACTCTGTGATTATCTTGCTTATTGTGAAAAAGCAAAAATTATGATTCCAAAAGATCTGGAGATAATTAAAACTAATTTGAAGGATGATGATAATTCTATTTTGGCATTGTTTAAAATAAAAAAATTATAATATTATTGCCAGACACAGATTGAGTAAAGTTACAATGAAAGAGAAAATAAAACCGGTTGTAAACAATTCTTCACAAGTTGCAAAACTAATCATTAGCCCTACTTCCAAGAAGTGAACCTGCAAAATGCAACGTTTAACGCGTACGATTGAAATGTATACTGCCGGCCTTACATTGCGTATCCATATTTTTGTATCATCATAAAGGACCGAACAAAAGTCATTTATTAGAAGTCACTGGATGTGGTATTCATAAGTATGGTTTTTGAAAATCATACTTATGATTTCGGAAATTCATAACTATGAAAAAGAATAGGCGCTATTTTCCATGCAAGATTGTTTTCTAATTTCAACCGAAGTTTTCGTTTGAATAATGTTTTTTCCTATGGAAGGATTTCTTTTATTTCCTGTAGGGAAGTTACCGTGTAAGTCGGTTCGAAGCCTTTGGCAGGCAACTTGTCCGGGTTGAGCCAAATTTGGTCGATACGGGAGTCGTGTGCGCCTACGATATCGGCTTCCCAGCAGTCGCCTATCATCAGGCTTTCCGAGCGGCGGGAATTGGTGTTGCGCAGGGCGTAGTCGAAGATTTCTTTATGGGGCTTCTGGATGCAGGCGTCTTCCGACAGGACCATCCGCTCGATATAAGGAGCCAGCCCGGAATTGATTAATTTTTTGGATTGGACTTCGCGGAAGCCGTTCGAGAGAATGAATAGACGGTAAGAAGGGCGCAGGTATTCCAGTAATTCGATTGCTCCGGGTACCAGGCGGGTTTTGGTGGTGGTCCGTTGTAAAAATTCGCTGTTGATGGCGAGAGATGTTTTATCGTCTTCTATGCCTAACGGGCGCAGGACGTAGCGGAAACGGTCCACTATCAGGAATTGCTTGTCTATCTCCCCATTGCGATATTGTTTCCACAATAACATATTGTGGGGCCAGTATATGTCGAAAAACGCCTCGAATGAAGTATAATACCGCCCGAAATTGTGGGCGGTATATATTTCTTCAAGACATTCTTTATTATTATGGTACGTATCCCAAAGGGTATCGTCCAGGTCGATAAACAAACTCTTGTATCTTTTCATTATCCGACTACGATTACCAGATATTTGCCCAGACTCCAGAATGATTTGGGGTCTGTGATTTTCAATGTCAGGTTCCCGTCTTCGTCTTTTATAAATTCATAAGAACCGTCCGGATGGTTGGATTTCAGTTTTGCTTTTCCTGAGAACAGCGGAATTTCTTTTACTTCACGGATATCGATAGAAATGAAATAGTCCTTATTGAAATCACCTTCCAGTGCTTTGGATTTGGAGAATAAACCGCCTCCGGTAAGGATTTTCTGTTCTTTCAGTTCTTTAGTCGTGCCGAAGCAATAATAAGCCGTGTTCAACGCTTTGTCTTGCTCGTTCAATTTTTCAGACTGGGAAGCAGAAGTTGCGGCAAGATTTTCCACATCTTCATTCAGAGAGGAAACGATGGCATCCAGTTCCTGAATACGTACATTCTTTTTAGCCAGGTCTTCCTGCAGGGCAACAATCATTGTCGCTTTTTGGTCGAGCTCGGAGTTTAAACGCTGAATCGTCTTTTTCAAAGCGGATGATTGGATATTGCTATTCTTCAGTTTTGTTTCCAGCTCAGAGATTTGCTGACGGTTCTTTTTCAGCGTTTCGCTGATTAGCTGCATGTTATCTTTAATACGTTCGCGGTTTGTTTTGCTCATTTCACCGCCGGTCTGTTGCTGTATAGTCAGATAATTTTCAGCATCACGAATGGACTGAATGTCTGTTTCCACATCATTCAGGGTGGCGATGATATCATTGATTTCCGCCACATTACGGGTGTTCTCTATTTTCAGAGAATCATTTTCTGCTTTCAGCTTTTTATAATCTGCCGAATTTTGTCCGCAGGATGCCAGCATGGCTGTGCAGATACAAGCTGCAATAACTACTTTCTTCATGTTCTTTTTGTTTTTACGTTAAACATCTTTTTCTCTCTCTTTGTCCTTTTTATCTTTTAAGCCTGCTAAAACAATAACAATTTCACCTTTCGGTTCGTTCACTGTGAAGTGGGAGGCTACCTCTTCAAGTGTTCCCCGGACAGTCTCTTCGTGCAGTTTGGATATTTCACGGGAAACCGAAACCTGCCGGTCGCTTCCGAAAAATTCGGCAAACTGGGTTAAAGTCTTAACCAGCCTGAAGGGGGATTCGTAGAAGATGATGGTACGGTTTTCTGTCGCCAGTTCTTTCAAGCGGGTTTGCCGTCCTTTTTTTTGTGGAAAGAAACCTTCAAAACAGAATTTTTCATTGGGGAGTCCGGATGCTACCAATGCCGGAACAAATGCTGTTGCTCCCGGCAGGCATTCCACATCGACACCTTGCCGCACACATTCTCTTACCAGCATAAAACCCGGGTCGGAGATTGCCGGAGTGCCGGCATCGGATACAAGGGCGATATTTTCTCCCCCCTTAATACGGGATGCAATCTGTTCCACTGTTTTATGCTCGTTGAATTTGTGGTGGGATTGCATTTTGTTTTGTATTTCGAAATGCTTCAGCAGAAAACCGGTCGTCCGGGTATCTTCTGCCAAAATCAAGTCAGCTTCTTTCAATACGCGTATGGCACGGAAAGTCATATCTTCCAGGTTGCCAACGGGGGTGGGGACTACGGTTAATTTTGCCATAATTCAGAGGAATCGTTTTTCAAGCAGTTTGATAAAATCGGAAACGGCTTCATCTTCAATATTCCATTTCAGCTCATTATTCAGGTAAGTGACCGAATCTTCATAGGTATGAAGGTCATTCAAGTCGCTGATTACCCTGTTCATCCGTTCTTCGTCCCCTCCGAACAGTTCCCGGCGGAAACGGAAGCGGTCGTTCAGGCTGAATGCTTTGCGGAAGTCGGAAAGGTTATTTTTTTCCAACAGGTCGTTGAGGAAAAGTCCGGAACGTTCGGCGTTCCCTTTGTGTACCGGTTCTTGTATAGGTTCCTGTACCTGTACTTGAACGGTTTCCTTAACTGCTGCTGCCATAGGTTCGGGAGTTTTGATTTCCGGCTCCGGCTGGACTTGAAGTATATCTTCGGCCTGTACTTGTTCCTGCACGGGCTCTGTTATTTCTTCTTCAAGTATTTCCGGTTTCACTTCAACAATCTGCCGGGTTTCCTGGATTTGGACATCCTTGACCGGGGCTTCCGGCATAGGAGCAGCCACTTGATTGGGGATGGACTGCAATAGTGCCTGATGTTCCTCCATTTGTTTGCGTAACATCTCTATCTGGGACGTTTCAAGGGAGTGGAGGTCCTTTAATATTTTGTGGGTGAGGTTGAATGTCTGTCCGAAGAAGGATGCCGGATATATTTCCGCATCCCGTATTCCGGCAATCAGTGTTTCAAGCTCTCTGATATCTAAAAGCAGATAATCTATTTTCTCTTTGTTAGCCATTATTTTTACCTTATTTCAGCCTATGTACTACTATAATAAAGGCAAAAATATACATTTCTTACTTATAGTACTATGATTATGAGCTAAAATCTTCAAATTCATCCGGCAAATTGATTAGATAGAGGCGGTGTGTCGCACGGGTAATCGCTGTGTAGAGCCAGCGGTAGAAATCTTCCCCCAGCATCTCTTCCGTAATATAGCCGATGTCGAGGAATACGTTCATCCATTGTCCGCCCTGGGCTTTGTGGCAGGTTACGGCATAGGCATATTTCACTTGGAGCACATTATAATAAGGGTCTACTTTCATTTTTTTCATCTTGCCCGCTTTGGTCGGGATGTCTGAATAGTCTTCGAGTATGGTGTAAAACAGTTTGTCGTTTAATTCTTTGGGGAGTGCGGGGCTGTCTGTTTGCAAAGTGTCCAGTAATATCTTGACATCCATTTCCAAGTCATAGTCCTGAAAACGTACGCTGACATCGGCAAACCGGAAACCGTACATTTCAGTCGTACGGCGGACACGCAGCACTTGTATGATTTCACCATTGGCGATAAAATCCATTTCTTTACAGCCGGTAGTCCAGAAATAGTTGTTTTTGGCAACCATCAGCCGGTCGCCGGAAGAAAGTTCCTCTTCCCGGTAGAGGATGCGGTTGCGGATGCCATTATTATAAATAGTTGCACGTTTGTTGGAACGCGTGATAATTATGGTGTCTTCTATTCCGTCGCGGCTATAGGCGGCAGAGATTTCCTCTATCAGGTCTTCACCCCCGATTTTGCGAAAGTCGGAAAATCCTTTTAGTTTTAATTTAGGAAATATTTCGACCTCATTATTGCGCAGTGCATCGCGAAGGCGGGTCGCATTAAAAAGGATTCCGGAATCTCCTTCTTGCCGTACGACTTGAGTGAGGGCAATTTCTGTCACGTTTAGATTATATCCCTTGAGTATGTCGGGGTTTAGTGCCGGGCTTTCGGTCTGCGAAACCGGGGGAAGCTGTGCCACGTCGCCCATAAGAATAAGGCGGCAGTTTTCACCGGAATATACATATTGAATCAGGTCGTCGAGCAGGCGCCCTGTTCCGAAAATAAAAGAGTCGACCCCATCATTTGCTATCATGGAGGCTTCGTCTACAATAAAAATAGTATCTTTGTGCAAGTTATCGGTAGGCAGGAATCCGGTAGGTTCGTTGGAAAAAGCTTTTTGCCTGTAAATTTTTTTATGGATGGTAAACGCTTTTTGTCCGGCATAGTTGGAAAAGACTTTTGCCGCACGTCCGGTAGGTGCCAGTAAGATGGATTTTTGCTGTAAGTCGGCCATGGTTTTGACAAGCGCTCCGACCAGAGATGTTTTCCCCGTACCGGCATATCCTTTCATTAGAAACAAGGTGTTTGTATCGGTCGAAAGCAGGAAATCCGACAAGGCATTGAGGGCGAAAAGCTGGTCTTTTGTCGGGTTATACGGAAAATTCTGTCTAATTTGGCTGCTTAAATAACTATTTATCATTTTGTTTATAATAATTTTCGCTATAAAGGTAGTGTATTAAATATTCTTTTTTAAATTTGCCGAACGAAATAAATTCAAAAAATATACAAACCATGAAAGTTACATTGAGGATTTTATTGACAGTGGCAGTGTTGCTGCTCGGGTACATGTGCTACAGGAGTATTATGACTCCGATTGAGTTTAATAAAGAAAAAGATCTTCGTGAAAATGCAATTAAAGAGCGTTTGATCGATATTCGTAAAGCTCAGATCGAGTATAAGAACAAGTACAAAGTACATGCAGCAAACTTTGATGAATTGGCTAAGTTCTTGAAAGATGACAAATTGCCGTTCCTTATCAAAGAAGGTGTTTTGACTGATGAACAGTTAGAAAAAGGTATGACGGAAAAAGAAGCCGTGAAGAAAGGTTTGATTAAACGTGATACTGTTTGGGTAACTGCAGTAGATACACTGTTCGGTGCCAACTATAATGTAGCAGATATGCGTAATGTTCCGTATACGAATGTTCAGTTCTCTATGGATACTGCCACTTTGACTTCCGGTTCAGGTTATACTGTAAAGGTGTTCCAGTGCGGTGTCTTATATGACGATTATCTGGGTGACTTAAACAAACAATTAGTGTTCAACTTGAAAGATAAGGCTGAAAAAACTAATAAATACCCGGGTCTGCGCGTAGGTTCATTGGAAGAAATTAATAATAACGCCGGTAACTGGGAAAATTAAGAAACAGTTTTATGATTATCAGTGTGCCCGACCAGTTGACTGCTGATAATTCGGAAAAATATACAATGTCCATCCGGCTTCGGTCGGGTGGACTTTCTTTTTCGGGTTATAGCCCTTCGGTTAGCGAAAGTTTCTTTTTCAGAGACGTTGAGTTTGACCGGACAAAACCTTATGTTTCTTCTCTGAAAGAGTTTTTCTTTGAAAATGATTTCCTTACTTATTTATATAAGCGTATCCATGTGGTTAGCGTATCTCCCCAATATACACTGGTGCCTGAAGCTGTTTTTGAGGAGAAGCGGAAGCAGGAGTTGTTATCTTTTGCCTTTTTCTCACCGGAGGAACGTTGTTTGGATAATTATTTGGAAGATGAGGATGCAGAACTTCTGTTTGGAATGAATGAAGAAGTCTATGAGTTTTGTTGCCGTTCTTTGGTAAGCCCGCGTTTTGTGCATCATCTCTCTCCGCTGTTGTCTCTTTGGAAGAAGCAGAGCCGTTCGCGAATCCCCAAACAACTGTATGTAGTGTTGCAACGGAAAATGATGGATGTGGCATGTTATGCACAAGGGGAGCTGTTATTTGTCAATTCGTTTGAATATGAGCAGCCGGACGATATTCTGTATTATATATTATATGTATGGAAACAGACAGGCATGGACCAGCGTAAAGACCAGTTGAGAATTTTCGGTCAGGCTGATTTCAGGAATGCGGTAACAAGTACTTTACGAAATTATTTACAATATATCGATCCTTTGGAGATGCCTTCCGAAGCCTATTTGCTTGGTCCGGAAATAGTGCAGGCTCCCTTGGATTTAACAGCATTGTTTTTATGCGAATTATAAGTGGTATATATGGAAGAAGACGGTTTGACGTGCCGTCTACATTCAGTGCGCGCCCGACAACGGATTTTGCCAAAGAGAATCTTTTCAATGTGCTTTCCAACCTGACAGATTTGGAAGGGGCGGATGCTCTTGATTTGTTTGCCGGGACCGGTAGTATCTCATTTGAGTTGCTTTCACGTGAATGCCGTAGTGTAACGGCTGTAGAAAAGAATAACCAACATGCTTCTTTTATTGCTAAAGTAGCCAAAGAATTGAAAACGGAATCATTACATCTGATACGTGGAGATGTGTTCCGCTATTTAAGTTCGGCTCCCATGCAAAGTTTCGACTTTATTTTTGCCGATCCTCCCTATGCGCTAAAAGAACTTCCGGAAATTCCCCGCCTGGTGTTTGAACGCGACCTGTTGCGTGAAGATGGAATTTTCGTAATGGAGCATCCGAAGGAATATGATTTTTCCGAACTACCTTACTTTTATCAGCGTAGAATATACGGTTCTGTTAATTTCAGTATTTTTATTAAAGAAGAGGAGAAAACAAACGCATAAATGATTCTGCGAGACGCTGTTTTAACGGGCGTCTTAACCATCGTGTAGGAACCAGCCGTTCACAATGGTGCATGTCATACATGAATACCTTTCTCATTTGTTTGGCAAATGCCGGTTGGTATACAAAGGCATTGATTTCGAAATTGTGTTCGAAACTGCGGAAGTCCATATTCGCAGAACCTATGCAGGTTACGGCATCGTCGGTCACCAATAATTTGGAGTGCAGGAACCCCGGTTTGTAGAAATAAACCTTTACTCCGGCTTTTACCATTTCATCAATAAATGAATGAGTAGCCATATTTGCCGTACGGGTGTCCGAACGTTTGGGCAACATCAGTCTTACATCGATACCTCCCAATGCCGAGGTTTGCAGAGCTTGATTCAATCCTTCGGTAGGAAGAAAGTAAGGAGTCTGTATAAAGATATATTTTTTCGCATTGGCAATCATGAATATATAAGCCTGTAGCAAAATTCGCCATTGGCCGACCGGCCCGCTGGTGGCAATTTGCATGATGTTGTCTTCACTGTAGACAGGGACAGGCGGATAATAGGTCTTTGCATTTAGTAATTGTTTGCTAACGACATACCAATCTATCAGGAATGCTGCCTGTAATCCATGAACCCCTTTACCTGTAATTTTGAAATGAGTATCTCTCCACGTGCCCCAGTCGGTTCCTTTTTCGTATCTGTCTGCGATATTCATTCCTCCCATAAAACCTACTTTTCCGTCTATTACTACGATTTTCCGGTGGTTCCGGTAGTTTACCTTACTCGTCAGGACGGGGAATGCCACTTTCAGGAAGGCATATACTTCTATGCCTGCATCTTTCATTTCTTTAAAAAATTTCTCTTTTACTTTCCAGCAACCTACATCATCATACAATACACGTACTTCGACACCTTCTTTGGCTTTGGCTATCAATAGTTCTTTGATTACATTGCCTATCTTGTCGTCACAGAAGATATAGTATTGCAGATGGATATGGTGGGTCGCTTTTTCTATTTCACTAATCAGGTCGCGGAATTTGTCGCTCCCGTTTGTATAGATGCTCATATCACTGCCATACAAGAGTGAAGACTGGTTGCTGTTTGCCAATAGAGTAACCAGGGGCTGGTAAGGGGCCGGAACGGAACAGGCATCCTGCGGCAGATTACCGTCGTGGGGACGCCTCATGATACGTTTATAGGTACGACGTGAAATGATACGCTGTTTCCGGTTGTCTTGCCCGAAAAAAAAGTAGAAGATAAGTCCGATACCGGGAGTGAGAAGAAGTACGATTACCCAGGGTATGGTTTTTAGCGGATTCCGGTTTTCGGCAATAATAACCAGAACGAGCCCCAGAATAGTAACAGAATATAATATGATAAATATTATACCTGCTATCCATTGAATGTGTATTTGTATGGCTGCTAACATTACCCGCTGCTTATTCTGTCATTTCCGAGTAAAGATATATATCTAATTTGTAAATAACAAGTGACTGCCTGCAAATTTCCTTATCTATACAGGCAGGAATAAAAGTCTGGTTATAAGAACATGCCTGCTTTTCCAAAGTTCTAATAAAGTAGGCATTAACTGCAAAAGTAGACGGTAAAAGTGTCATTTTTTATATGAGTTTGAGATTACTGAAATAAATAGAGCGGCTATGAGAACAACGCCCGTTGAAGTTGAAACATTTACCTATTATCGAAGGTTTATATTCTATGTACCTTTGCCTCTTAATAAAAAGATACAAACTGAGTATTAAAATTATATGTATATGAAGAAAGTACTTTTCCTTTTTTTACTTCTGTCGTGTATGACGAATGCCTATGGACAGAAGTTTGCGGTAAAGTCCAATTTGCTTTATGATGCTACAGCAACAATCAATCTGGGTGTTGAGGTGGGGCTAAGCAAAAAGTGGACATTGGATCTGTCCGGTAATTATAATGGATGGAAGCTTGGCGAAGAAGCCCGTTTGAAGCATTGGATGATCCAGCCGGAAGTACGCTATTGGTTATGCGAGAGGTTTGACGGACATTTCTTCGGTCTGCATCCTTTTTATGCTGATTATAATGTCGGAGGATTAAAATTTCTCGGAGGTAATATTAAGGAAAACCGTTATCAGGGTGATTTGTATGGTGTAGGTATCGGGTACGGTTACCAATGGTTGCTTGGTAACCGCTGGAGTATGGAAGCTGAGATCGGTGTCGGTTGGGCACATCTGAAATATGACAAGTATCCATGTGCGACTTGTGGTTCTGTTTTGGCAACAGAGTCGAAGAATTATTTCGGCGTAACGAAAGCCGCTCTATCTATTATTTACTTTTTTAAATAACAAGAGCTATGAAGATAAGAATGAAAATATATATGTTTGCTGCCCTTCTTGCCGCTTTTGCCCCGATAGCCGAAGCACAGACCGAATCGCCTGTGAGTGTGGTTAGCAACGAGCTAAAGAAAAAAGGTAACGAACTTTACATTGACGCTGTTATAAAAATAAACGGAGATCAGATTTCAACCAGAAGATTCCTTACGTTGACACCGGTACTGGAATCCGGTTCGCAAAAGATGGGGTTGCCCTCTGTTCTGGTGAACGGCAGAATCCGTAATAAGGTGTATAACCGTGAAGTTGCACTGAATAATACGGATGAAGAATATTTTGCTGTAGTGAATGCTAAAAAGAATCCGGATGCTTCTGTATCATATAAGATGACAATTCCTTATGAACCGTGGATGAAAGATGCACGCTTTGTATTGGCCCAGGATTTATGTGGTTGCGGAAAAGAGAAACCGGGTGAACCATTGCTGATTGCGGATAAGGTAGATGGTTTTTACCAGGTTCAGCCGTTCCTGGTTTATATCCGTCCGGAAGTGGAGCCGGAGAAACACCGGGTTGAAGAAAGCTCTGCTTTCATCGAATACCGGGTGGATAAATATAATATTCTTAATGATTTCCGTGGCAATGCAAACGAGTTGGCAAAAATCGACAACAGTATTAATCTGGTTGTTGATGACAAGAATGTTTCTTTGGAAGGAATCACATTGAAAGGTTTCGCTTCGCCGGAAGCCTCTTTCGAGCATAATAGAATATTGGCAGGTAACCGTGTGAAATCTTTGGCCGAATACGTTGGTAAGAAACATAATCTCGCAGAAAACCTGTTTACACTGGAGAACGGGATTGAAGATTGGGACGGTCTGAAAAAATATGCAGAAGCGGATATGAATATCCCTTCACGCAAAGAAGTGCTGGATATCATAAACAGTAACGCAGGTCCGGATAAGAAGCAGGATGAACTGGAAGCACTGAATGGCGGAGAGCCTTATAAGTATATTTACAGGACCATCTATCCTAAATTGCGCCGTACGGATTACAAGGTTAAATATTTAGTACGGGAATTCTCTCTGGAAGAAGCTCGCAGGATTATTAAAACCAATCCGAAGCAGTTGAGTCTTGATGAAATGTATGCAGTGGCAAACAGCTATCCGCTTGGAAGCGATGCGTATAATGAAGTATTCGAAATCGCAGTACGTATATTCAGTGACGATCCTGTAGCAAATCTGAATGCAGCAAATGTGGCTCTTTCAAAAAGGGACTTGGATGCTGCTGCAAGATATTTGGCTAAAGCGGACAACAGTCCGGTTGCTATTCACGCACGTGGTGTGCTTGCCCTGTTGCAGGATAATTTGGACGAGGCAGAACGTTTGCTTAACCAAGCTAAAGCTGCCGGTATAGAGGATGCTTCCGCCAATCTGGAAGAACTCCGTAAGAAGCGCGCAGACCTCTGATTCAGATAAATTAATTTAAGAGCCATCCGTAAGAATGATTCCTCAGGCGACTGGGGAGCATGTTCTTACGGATGGTTTTGTTTTTGTAAAAATAGAGGGAGTTTTCTATCAAAAGGGAAGATTGATAGATTTGACAGTGATAATTGAGATTTTTACAACCCGCTCCGGGCTTTAAAAGTGTATATATTTGCATTGTCAGAGTTTATAAAGTATAGTATAATTAAAAGTAACATGGAGTGCATATTTGATGTCAGTACTATTTTAGGGAATGAAGTGGACAACTGGCAGGATGTCTACTTGTATCTCGAAGACAATGCATGGTGCGCTTACGAACGTTCTGCTTATTATCTGGCGCAATTGAACGTACCTGTGACATTGGTGAAGACCGTTATTGGCGGAGGCTATGACGTCATCTTGATGAAAGCTTATTTCAACGTGGATGACATGTGCCTTCCGTTGGCTCCCAAAACAGAGTTGAAAAAAGTTGCAGATGATAAACTGCAGTTCAGGGTAGAAAATAACATTGAGGGTTTTATCGAGTGGAAAGCTTCATTGCTCAATAAACTTTCAGCTTAATAAATTAAAGGAAAATATTCACTAAGCCGTGAGGCTTATATACTAAGTTGTAAAATTGAGGGTGTATTTTATTCCCGAAGGCAATCTCAAAAAAAAGATGCCTTCGGGATATTTTTTATATGCATGTGGTCCGGTAAACAATCACCCGGGCTTCGGGGGATAATTCGATAGTAAATTCATTTCCGGTAGCTTCGTTTAAGGAACCTTGCCACCAGGATGTGAGTTTCCGGTTGCAGATAGGCCACTTCAGTCCGCTTGTACTGATTTTTCCTTCAGGGTACATGGAGAAAATGGATACCTGTTGTCCGGGATGGCTTTGCAGCGTAGCGGTTTGCAAAAGTGGGGTGAATTGTCCGTAATCGGATAGCATCTCGACTTTCCGGAACATGGAAGCATAGTCCATAAGCAAGGAGATATTTCCTAATGTATGGTCTTCCCTTAATCCGGTGGCACCAAGTATCAATACCTCTTGCTGTCCGATGGAATGGGCATAACGAACGGCTTTGGTCAGGTCGTTGATTTCCTGATCTTCTACAATATGTATACGGTCAGCATAAAGCTGGCGGAAAGGTGCCGGGATACTGTCCAGGTCGCCGACTATGGCATCCGGAATGATTCCTGCTTCATGCAGCGCTCCTGTAGCCCCGTCGCAGGCTATGATAAAGGATGCTTTGCGAAGCATTTCCAGCGGCAGGCTTGTTTCTGGGAAACTGCCGTTTGCCATGATTATGCAGTTATAAGGTGCTGTCATTTGTATTGATTCCTTTCTTTTTCCATGTATATAATCCGACTATGGCAAGTAATCCGTAGCAGGTATAAAGGAACATGGTGGGATATAATCCGCGAAGGTAATAAAGATATACTGAAACGAAATTTACGATGACCCAAAATATCCAGTGCTCGATAATGCGCCGTGCAAGCATCCAGGTGGCGACAATCCCGACTGCTGTGGTAAATGCGTCTCCTGATGGTATGGGTGAATCCGTAAATGTATATAAGATGTAAAAAAGGAATCCGTAGATGGCGAGTATGGAAAAACAGATGCCCGCCAGCAATTTCAAGCTTGCATGGCGGTACAGTATCTTTTCGGAAGAACTGTTTTGCTGTTGTGGCTCCTCTTTCTTCTGGCGTTTATTTTTCCGGGTCCATTGCCAGAAACCATAAACACTGATGGCTGTGTAATAAATATTCAGCCCCATGTCCGCATAAATCTTAGAAAAGAAAAATACGAAGACATAGACCAGGGAGGTGGTAAACCCTACCACCCACATGGCACGGTGCTGCTTTATTTCGAGCAATAAATAAAGCAGTCCCGTTAATACACCGAAATATTCGAGAAAATGTTCCATCCGGTTAAAATTTGAAAGTTACCCGGGCCATGGCATTAATGCCTGCCTGACAGAAATACCCATCCTCTTTGTAACGTTTACCATCTACGATTGCCGAGTAAACCCATGCATTTGTTTCGTATTGTTCATTGAAAAGATTGTTGACAGTCAGGTCTAAACCAATCTCTTTCATGAATTTAGGCTTGAATATATAACCTATTTGCAAGCTATTCACGAAATAAGGGTCGATGGAGCGTTCTTTGCTGGAAGTATTGTCTATATACTGGCGGCTTACGTATTGGGAATTGAAGCCTACACTCAGGTCTTTCCAGTAGAAACTGAACATGCTGTTGGCAATGATATCCGGCGAGAAAGCGATCCGGGTCGTCCCCAGATAATTTTTGACTTCTTCCTGACCCGGGACAGGATTCCAGTCCGCATCAAAATTTTGCAGCGTTTCGGTGAAGTCTTTTATTCTGTTCCGGCTGAATGTCACATTTCCGTTCCATTCCAGCCACCGGGTAATTTTTACGCCTCCTGTCAGTTCGATTCCCATCCGGTAGCTATCCTTGATATTGGAAGTGAGTGCTTCGCCGATTTCACTGATTTTGCCTGTCAGAATCAACTGGTTGTTGTAGTCCATATAATAGAGGTTGGCTCCGGCATGGAAACGGGAATTGCTGAAACTATATCCCGCTTCATAATCGTATAGCGTTTCATGCTGGGGACGTTCGCCGGGACCGGCCTCGGTAAAGTTGTCACGGTTGGGTTCGCGATTGGCTACGGCAAAAGAAACAAAGGCATTGTGTCCGCCTTTCCGGAAATTGACACCCGCTTTCGGATTGAAAAAGTTCCAGTATTTGTCTACGTTGACATGGTCGCCGGCTTTGTCGTCACTTCCTTTTATTGTGTAGTGGATACCCCGGTATTGCATATCGATATAACCGTTGAAATAAGGGTGAAGCTGGTAATTCGCTTTCGCATACGTATTATAGTCGAGCTTATTTCCGGTATTGCGATAATATTCATAGTCGGGTTGCGGCAGATTTTCGGCACTTTTTACCCACATGACACGTCCGAAATGACCGCCTATATATTTGTTTACGGCAGCACCGAATGAGAAGTTCAGCCGTTTGGTCTGGTAGTTGGCGCTGTATACGGCCCCGTAAAAATCGTTATCCAGCCATTTACGCCGTATCAAATCGGATTTGGTAACTGTTTCGCCATCGCTGTTTATATACGGTTGGAGTTTATAACTTTTAAACTTCGCCTTTGCCTTATAATCTTCGTAATAGCCTTCCCCATGTGTATAGTGAAGCGTCAGGTTCATATTCCAGTAATCCCCGAGACGCTGGCTTGCCGACAGATGGTAGTTTTGTTGCTTGTAATTGTCGGTTTGGTTATCATAGTATTTGGTTACTCCGTTTTCTTCATATTCACCACAGGGATTATACGTACGGTTTGTTTTCAGCATGGAAGAAGGAACTCCGGTCCATGCCTGGTACGTTTGTTCATTACTCCCGAATGTCTGGAAACGGATTAAAGTATTTGCTCCGTAGTAAGCTGCGGAAGCAAAATAAGAATGCATGTTGGCGGAAGCCCGGTCTATAAATCCGTCGCTCCGGATATTGGAATAACGGGCGTCAAACACAAAATGGTCGTAAAGAAGTCCGGTGCCGCCTTGTACCGTGTTTTTTACTGTGCCGAACGAACCCGCTGAAACAGAGTATATGCCATAAGGTTTTAAGTCCGGTTTCTGTGTTTGCATAGCAACTGTGGCACCGAATGCGGCGGCACCGTTTGTAGAAGTGCCGGCTCCGCGTTGAATCTGGATATTATCAACGGAAGAGGCAAAATCCGGCATATTAACCCAGAATACGGTATGCGATTCGGAATCGTTGACCGGTACCCCGTTTACTGTAATGTTAATACGGTTTGCATCTGTTCCACGGACCCTGAAGCCCGAATAGCCGATACCTGTCCCTGCATCCGAAGTCATAATGACGGATGGCGACTGGAGGAGCAGGAAGGGGATGCCCTGCCCGTCATTCCGTTTGTTCAGTTCTTTTCTGGATATTTCGCTGTATGCAACGGGGGTCCCTTTCGAAACCTTGGTGGCAGTTACCACCACTTCCTCCAATGGAATATTTTTTGAAATTTTCAACGAGTCGACAGGTTCGGATTGTTTGCCTTCGACAGTAAATACCGCCAATACCCCGGCGGTGATCATTAATACACTTTTCATCCTTAGTCTTTTTGTTTAAACAAATGAATTAAACGAATAGGAGAGGAGTGTTGAGTGAGGATGTATACCATGAAGCCGGATGGCTTGCTTTTTCCCTACGCCGGCATTATCCGTACAGGTAATATGGGTATGTTCTCAGCCTGTGGCGTATAGCCATAAGCACCCCTTGTATTCAGGCCGTAAAGATAGTGTTTGCATACCATATCCCCAAATCCTGCCGGACAATGAATAAAAAAATAATAATTATTTGAAAACTCATTGATTATTTGTATATTTGCAGGCGATTAAGCGAAGATGAGGAGGGGGCGGGTAGTCCCCTCCTTTTGTTCTTAACTATATGTATATGATTGAAAAGGATCTGATAAGCCAATTGGTAGAAGAGAAATTAGCTTCATCCGGAAATTATTTGGTGGACGTAGTGATTAAACCTGGTAACTTGATTATCATTGAGATAGATAATGATGAGGGTGTCTGTATTGATGACTGTGTTGAACTAAGCCGTTACGTAGAAGCTCATTTGGATAGGGATAAGGAAGATTTTGAACTGGAGGTAGGTTCCGCAGGAATAACAGCCCCGTTTAAGATTCTTCGTCAATATCAGAAAAATATTGGTAATGAAGTTGAAATGCTGTTAAAGAACGGCACCAAACTTGCCGGTGTGCTGAAAGCTGCCGACGAGAATGGTGTGGTGATAACAATCGAAAAACAGATAAAGCCGGAAGGTGCCAAACGCAAGGTTACCGTTACGGAAGACCAATCGTATACATTCGATGAAATAAAATATACAAAATATCTAATAAGATTTAAGTAAAAGATTATGGCCAAGAAAGAGGAAACAATCAGTATGATTGATACCCTTGCTGAGTTCAAGGAGTTGAAGAATATAGACAAGGATACGATGATCAGCGTGTTGGAAGATTCCTTCCGTAATGTGATTGCCAAAATGTTCGGTACGGATGAAAATTATGATGTGATCATCAATCCTGAAAAAGGAGACTTCGAAATCTGGCGTAACCGTACGGTAGTAGCCGACGATGAACTGGAAGATCCGAACCTTCAGCTCACATTGACTGAGGCTCGTAAGATTGATGCAGACTGTGAGGTAGGTGAAGAAGTTACTGACGAGGTTAACTTCGCAGGCTTCGGACGCCGTGCAATTCTAAACCTGCGCCAGACATTGGCTTCCAAAATACTTGAATTGCAGAAGGATAGTTTGTTTGCTAAATATAAAGACAAAATCGGTCATATTATCGCTGCCGATGTGTATCAGGTATGGAAAAAGGAAATCCTGTTGCTGGACGACGAGGGTAATGAGTTGCTGCTCCCGAAATCCGAACAAATCCCTTCCGATTTCTACCGCAAGGGTGAAACCGTTCGTGCGATTGTACAGCGGGTGGATAACTTCAACAATAATCCGAAGATTATCCTTTCACGTACGGACAAAATGTTCCTGCAACGTTTGTTCGAACTGGAAGTACCTGAAATTAACGATGGACTGATTACCATCAAGGCAATTGCCCGTATCCCGGGAGAACGTGCCAAAGTAGCAGTCGAATCTTATGATGACCGTATCGACCCGGTTGGTGCCTGTGTCGGAATGAAAGGTTCCCGTATCCATGGCATCGTACGTGAATTGAGAAACGAAAATATCGACGTTATCAATTACACGGCCAATGTAGCACTGTTTATACAACGTGCATTGAGCCCCGCTAAAATATCTTCTATCCGTGTGAACGAAGAAGAACGTAAAGCTGAAGTTTATCTGCGTCCGGAAGAAGTTTCACTGGCAATCGGTAAAGGCGGTTTGAATATTAAACTGGCTTGTCTGTTGACAGAATATACAATCGATGTATTCCGCGATGTGGAAGGTGCAGATGAAGAAGATATCTATCTGGATGAATTCTCGGATGAAATCGATTCTTGGGTAATTGACGCCCTGAAGAATATCGGTTGTTATACGGCAAAGAGTGTACTGGCTATGGATCGGAGTGAAATTTTGGAACGTGCCGATTTGGAAGAACAGACAGTAGATGAAGTGCTGGCTATATTATCCGCCGAATTTGAAGAAGAAGGTGAAAGTGAAGAATAAGTATTACGACAAAGTTAGATATGCCTATAAAATTAATACAAGTACAAAGAAAATTGAACGTAGGAATCAACACGGTGGTTGAGTTCCTGCATAAGAAAGGGTTTTCGGTTGAGGATAATCCCAACACGAGAATCAGTGATGAACAGTATGCTTTGCTCGTAAAAGAGTTTGGAAAAGATTTACCGGACACAAATTTTGAGCGTGAGCGTGCCGTGTCGGCACGTCCTCATCATAAGGACTCTTCTGTGAAAGAAGAGAAGAGTTCGGAAATTAAGACCGTAATACCGGATGAATTCAAGCCTAAAATTGTAACCAAAGGCCGGATTGATCTGGATAAGACATATAAAAAACAGGATGCTGCCGAAGAAGTGAAAGAGACTCCGGTAGTGGAAAAAACTGTCCCCGTTTCTGCTCCCGTAGAAAAGAAGGTTGCCGCCCCTGTAGCTGCTCCTGCGGCTCCCGTTGCCGCTCCGTCGAAAGAGCCGAAAGAGGCACCGAAGAAAATTGTCATCGTACCGGAAAAAACTCCGGAAAAGGTAGAAGCAATACAGCCGCCAGTGGTGAAAAAAGAAGTAAAAGTGATAAAAGTGGAAAAGGAACCTGTAGAAGTAGAAAAAACGGAACCTGCAAAAACGCCGGTAAAAGCTGAAACCGGTAATGCGGAAGTCGGAAATCGTCCGTCTGAAACAGAAGAAGCTGCTTCGGGAGAAGGATTGTTCCGTTTGAATACTCCGAAGTTTGAGTCGAAAATCAAGGTAACCGGCAAGATTGACCTGAATGCATTGAATCAATCTACCCGTCCTAAAAAGAAGACAAAGGAAGAGCGGAAAAAAGAACGCGACGACAAGCGTGAACGTTTTTCCAATAATAAACCCGGACAACAGGGCGGCGGTTTCAACAAACCGAATAAGGACGGTATACAGAAACCGGCTACTGCCTCCGCTACAGCAAAACCTGGCGACGCTAACGGGGAAAAGAAAAAACGTAACCGTATAAAGAAAGACCGGGTGGATGTAAACAACACTCCGGGAACAAATACACGTCCGAGCCGTCCGCACGACGACCGCAAGCCCCGGTTGAAGAAGCCGGTAAAAGCCGAAGTCAGCGAGGAGGATGTACAGAAGCAAATTAAGGAAACGTTGGCCCGCCTGACCAACAAGGGCAATAAGAATAACAAGGGTGCCAAATACCGCCGCGACAAACGTGACGCCGTGCAGAAGCGCGAACACGAATTGATGGAGCAGGAGGAAATGGAAAGCAAAACCCTGAAGTTGACGGAGTTCGTTACAGCAAACGACCTTGCCAACATGATGGATGTCCCTGTTACCAAAGTTATCGCTACTTGCATGAGCATCGGCATCATGGTATCAATCAACCAGCGCCTGGATGCGGAAACTATCAATATCGTGGCTGAAGAATTCGGTTTCAAGACTGAATATGTAAGTGCCGAAGTAGTCGAGGCCATCAAGGAAAATGAAGAAGACGACAATGAAGAAGACTGGGTAGCACGTCCGCCTATCGTAACAGTGATGGGACACGTCGACCACGGTAAAACTTCATTGCTGGACAATATCCGTAATGCAAACGTAATCGCCGGTGAAGCCGGAGGTATCACACAGCACATCGGTGCTTACAATGTGAAGTTGCAGAACGGACGCCGTATAACCTTCCTGGATACTCCGGGTCACGAAGCGTTTACCGCCATGCGTGCCCGTGGTGCCAAAGTAACGGATATCGCAATTATTATTGTAGCTGCCGATGATAATGTCATGCCGCAGACCATCGAAGCAATCAATCACGCTTCCGCTGCCGGCGTACCTATCGTTTTTGCCATCAATAAGATAGATAAACCGCATGCGAATCCTGAGAAAATCAAGGAAGAGCTTGCCAATATGAACTATCTGGTGGAAGACTGGGGCGGTAAATACCAGAGCCAGGAAATCTCTGCCAAGAAAGGCATGGGCGTAGAGGAACTGCTTGAAAAGGTATTGCTGGAAGCAGACCTTCTGGACCTGAAAGCAAACCCGAAGAGACGCGCAGTAGGTTCCATCATCGAATCTTCTCTGGATAAGGGACGCGGATATGTTTCTACCATCCTGGTGGAAAACGGAACACTGGAAGTCGGCGACATCGTACTTGCCGGTACCCACCACGGACGTATCAAGGCGATGTTCAACGAACGTAACCAGCGTGTGGAAAAAGCAGGTCCTTCCGAACCGGTATTAATCCTCGGTCTGAACGGTGCTCCTCAGGCAGGTGATACGTTTAATGTATTGGAAACCGAACAGGAAGCCCGCGAAATAGCCAACCGCCGCGAACAGTTGCAGCGTGAATTGGGTCTGCGTACCCAGAAGATGCTTACGCTGGATGATATCGGACGCCGTATCGCAGTGGGTAACTTCCAGGAACTGAACGTAATCGTGAAGGGTGACGTGGACGGTTCCGTAGAGGCTTTGTCCGACTCGTTAATCCGTCTGTCTACCGAAGAAATCCAGGTGAACGTAATCCACAAGGCTGTCGGCCAGATATCCGAATCGGATGTTGTGTTGGCTGCCGCTTCAAACGCTATCATCATCGGTTTCCAGGTTCGTCCTGCATTGCCGGCTCGCCGCATGGCAGATAAGGAAGGCGTTGAAATCCGTCTGTACTCAATCATCTACGACGCAATCGAAGAGGTGAAAAGCGCAATGGAAGGGATGCTTTCTCCGGAAATCAAGGAAGAGATTACCGCCAATGTGGAAGTATTGCAAGTGTTCAAGATTACCAAGGTCGGTACGATTGCCGGATGTATGGTACGTGAAGGTAAAATCAAACGTACGAACAAGGTGCGCGTAATCCGCGACGGTATCGTAGTCCACTCCGGCGAGCTGGAATCCCTGAAACGTTTCAAGGACGATGTGAAGGAAGTGGTAGCCGGGCTGGATTGTGGTTTGAACTTAGTAAACTACAATGATATCCAGGTAGGCGATATTATCGAAGCATACGAAGAAACAGAAATTAAGAAGACGTTATAAACATGAACTGGTTAGACATTATATTCGTATGTCTGGCAGGGATAGGATTTGTGAAAGGCCTGTTTGATGGAGTCATCAAACAGGTTGTTTCGCTTATAGCCCTCTTGGTTGGTATCTTTTTCTGTGCAAAAGCTGCGGCATGGCTGCGGGGATATATTGTCGCATTGGGGTGGTTTCCGGAAGAAGGGGTAACCATTCTCAGTTATGTGGCAGGTTTCCTGTTGATAGTCGGTGTCCTGCTGTTGGCAGGCGAGATAGTCAGCCGGGTAGTCGGAGCCACGCCGCTCAGTCTGTTGAACCATCTGGCAGGAGGGTTGTTCGGGGTCTGTATGATGTTGCTGTTTATCAGTCTGGCATTGAATGCCGTCGAATTGATAGACCGCGGTTCGGTACTTATACCCCGTCAGATAAAAGTAGAATCCCGCCTCTATCACCCGATAGAGAAAATCATTCCAACCATTTATCCGAACAATTTGTTTACAGAAGAGAAATAGCGTCGAAAAAGAAATACACTATAAATTAAATATATGCAGGAATCAAACGACATACTAAATGAGGTAACGACCAGCGACTACAAGTATGGCTTCGTTACCGATATTGATACGGAGGGAATCCACCGTGGTTTGGATGAAGAGACCGTCCGTATTATTTCTGCCAAGAAGAACGAGCCGGAATGGTTGCTCGAATTTCGTCTCAAGGCGTTCCGCCACTGGCTGACATTGGAGATGCCGACCTGGCCCCATCTGAATATTCCCCCGATAGATTATCAGGATATCATTTACTATGCCGCCCCGAAGAAAAAAGAAGGGCCTAAGAGCCTCGACGAGGTAGACCCCGAATTGATGAAGACGTTCGACAAGCTGGGAATCCCCTTGCACGAGCGTGCCCAGTTGAGCGGGATGGCAGTCGATGCCGTGATGGACAGCGTGTCCGTGAAGACCACCTTCAAGGAAACACTGGCGGAGAAGGGCATCATCTTCTGCTCTTTCAGTGAGGCGGTACAGCATCATCCTGATTTGGTGCAGCAATATCTGGGCAGCGTGGTAAGCTACCGCGATAACTTCTTTGCTGCGCTCAACTCGGCTGTATTCTCGGACGGTTCTTTCGTGTACATACCGAAGGGCGTGCGTTGCCCGATGGAATTGTCCACCTATTTCCGTATCAATGCGGCTAATACCGGACAGTTCGAACGTACCCTGATTGTGGCCGACGACGAGGCATATGTCAGCTACCTGGAAGGATGCACCGCTCCGATGCGTGATGAAAACCAGCTTCATGCCGCCATTGTGGAAATCGTGGCCAAGGAACGTGCCGAAGTGAAATATTCCACCGTCCAGAACTGGTATCCCGGCGATAAGGACGGCAAAGGCGGTATCTACAACTTCGTAACCAAACGCGGTCTGTGCAAGGGCGAAGGCAGTAAGATTTCCTGGACACAGGTGGAAACCGGTTCCGCCATCACCTGGAAATATCCGAGCTGTATCCTTGCCGGCGATAACTCGGTGGGCGAGTTCTACTCCGTCGCCGTTACCAACAACTACCAGCAGGCGGATACGGGAACCAAGATGATTCACCTCGGAAAGAATACGCGCAGTACCATCGTATCGAAAGGTATATCCGCCGGTCACAGCCAGAACAGTTACCGCGGTCTGGTGAAGGTGTCGCCCCGTGCCGAGGGTGCCCGTAACCATAGCCAGTGCGACAGTCTGCTGTTGAGTTCCACCTGCGGGGCGCATACGTTCCCCTATGCCGATATTCAGAATGAAACGGCTGTAGTGGAGCACGAAGCAACGACCAGCAAGATTAGCGAAGAACAGTTGTTCTACTGCCAGCAGCGCGGTATCTCGGTAGAGGAAGCCGTGGGGCTGATTGTAAACGGCTATGCCCGCGAGGTGATGAACAAGCTCCCGATGGAGTTTGCCGTCGAAGCGCAGAAGCTGCTGACCATCTCCCTGGAGGGAAGCGTAGGATAAGACAGTACTGGTGAAGCAGTGCAGCATTGTTATGCTGCATGGCGCAGCAGGAGAATGCTGGATAGTACAGCATAGCAATGCTGCACAGTCGATACAGGGCTGTTGACAGCAGGGCATCAACGCTGTATGGCTCCATACCTCCCGGGCGGAGGGAAACAGTGAATAACGAGAAGTATAACAAGCAATAACAATAGAGATGTTAGAGATAAAGAACTTACATGCCAACGTAAATGGCAAAGAGATATTGAAAGGCATCGACCTTTCCGTGAAGGCGGGCGAGGTACATGCCATCATGGGACCGAACGGTTCCGGGAAAAGTACGCTGAGCAGCGTGCTGGTAGGTAATCCGGCTTTCGAAGTGACGGAAGGTGAAGTTATTTTCAACGGCAAAAACCTGCTGGAACTCGAACCGGAAGACCGCAGCCGCGAAGGTATCTTCCTGAGTTTCCAGTATCCGGTGGAGATTCCGGGTGTCAGCATGGTGAACTTCATGCGTGCGGCCCTGAACGAACATCGCAAATACAAAGGCCTGGAGCCTGTATCGGCTACCGACTTCCTGAAACTGATGCGCGAAAAGCGGGCCATCGTCGAACTGGACAACAAGTTGGCAAGCCGCAGCGTAAACGAAGGTTTCTCCGGTGGAGAAAAGAAACGCAATGAGATTTTCCAGATGGCGATGCTCGAACCGAAACTGGCTATCCTGGATGAAACGGACAGCGGACTGGACATCGACGCCCTCCGCATCGTAGCCAACGGTGTAAACCAACTGCGCACGCCGGAGAATGCAGCCATCGTCATCACCCACTACCAGCGTCTGCTGGATTACATCAAGCCGGATGTGGTGCACGTCCTCTACAAAGGCCGCATCGTAAAAACCGCCGGCCCGGAACTCGCCCTCGAACTCGAAGAAAAGGGCTACGACTGGATTAAGAAGGAGATGGGTGATTAAGAAATAAAGTTGTATGAAGAACCAGGTGCGCGGATGATGCGGATCGGACGGATGTTAACGGATTATTAGTGTTTATGAAACTGCTTTGTAAGGAGATAACAGATCAAGTATTGTCGGCATTTTATGCTGTGTATAATGAGCTTGGGTTTGGCTTTCTGGAGAATGTGTATCAGAATGCTCTTTACAAGGAGCTTAGTAGTATAGGGCTGAAATGTGAGCCCCTGAAAGTGATAGAAGTGTATTACAAAGGAGAAGTTGTAGGTAAATATGTGGCGGACATGGTAGTGGAAAACGAGGTCATACTGGAGCTGAAGGCATCAAGTACGCTTACGGAAGCACATGAGATGCAGTTACAGAATTATCTGAAAGCCACCCATATGGAAGTGGGACTGCTATTGAACTTTGGTGCACGCCCTGAATTCAGACGGAAAGTCTTTGCCAACAACTTGCATGACAGATATAAAGAAAGACATGATATTAAAAAAGAGTAATCCGTTAACATCCGCCCGATCCGCGTCATCCGCGAACCTGGTTCTTCATTACAGATAAAAATAAATAGCATATGAAAGCAGAACAACAATATATCGATCTCTTTGCGCAGTGTGAGGACTTGATTTGCCGCCATGCTGCGGGGGTGATGAATGCTCCGAGGGCAGAGGCTTTTGCCGACTTTGAGCGGGTGGGATTCCCTTCGGTGAAGAGTGAAGATTATAAGTATACCGACGTGGCACAGTCGTTTGCGCCGGACTACGGTTTGAATATTAACCGCCTATCCATTCCGGTGAATCCTTACGATGTGTTCCGCTGTGACGTACCGAACCTCAGTACTTCGCTCTATTTTGTGGTGAACGATACGTTCTACGACAAGATGTTGCCGAAAGCCCATCTTCCCGAAGGCGTGTATGCCGGCGGGTTGAACGCTTTTGCCGAGCAGTATCCCGAGATAGCCGCCCGCTATTATGCCAAGGCAGCCTCTTCGAAACATGACGGCATTATCGCCCTGAATACGATGCTGGCACAGGACGGCTTCGTGCTCTATGTGCCGAAAGGCGTTGTGGTGGAGCGTCCGGTTCAGTTGGTCAATATTTTCCGCAGCGATGTGGATACGATGGCAAACCGCCGCATCCTTGTCATCATGGAAGCACAGTCCAATGCCAAGCTGCTGGTTTGCGACCATAGCATAGACGATGTGAAGTTCCTTGCCACCCAGGTGGTGGAAGTGTTTGCCGGCGAAGGCGCCTACTTCGATTATTACGACCTGGAGGAAAGCAGCGATTCTACCACCCGTTTCTCTTCCGTCCATGTGAAACAGGAGGCAGGCAGTAATGTGCTGGTAAACGGTATCACCCTAAACAACGGGCTTACCCGCAACAACTATTATGTCGAGCTGAACGGCGAACAGGCGGAAGCGACCCTCTGCGGAATGTCTATCCTCGATAAGGAACAGCAGGTGGACAGCTATAGCCATATCACCCATGCCGCACCCTACTGTACCAGCAACGAACTGTTTAAGAATGTCCTCGACGACCAGGCCGTAGGTGCATTCAGCGGACGTATCCTGGTGAAGGAAGGCGCACAGAAAACGGCGGCTTACCAGACCAACCGCAACCTCTGTGCAACCCGCGAAGCCCGCATGTACAGCAAGCCCCAGTTGGAAATCTATGCCGATGATGTGAAATGCTCGCATGGCATGACTACGGGACAGTTGGACGAAAATGCCCTGTTCTATATGCAGAGCCGTGGTATTCCCCGCGACGAGGCACGTATGTTGCTGAGTGTTGCGTTTACTTCCGATGTAATCGACTATGTGCGGATGGATGCGTTGAAAGACCGCCTGCATAAGTTGGTGGAGAAGCGTTTCCGCGGCGAGTTGGCACGTTGTGCCGGATGCCGGATTTGTAAGTAAGTATCTAAGCAAAAGATATTACCGAACGCTGACGACGCAGAATACGCAGACAAACGCAGATAATAATTAAAATAAATTAGTCTGCGTAAATCTGCGTATTCTGCGTCGTCAGCGTTCAGTAATGTGATGAAACTCGCCTGTTGTTTTCTGTCTGCGGCTTGACGTCTTTTACAGTTCGAGTATCAGGATGTCTTTCGGCAGGAGTTCGACGGGCTGTGTCAGATGAACCGTCTTTCCTGTGATAATATCCCTGCCTTTCTTCTTCTTGTGCAGGATTTCCGCATAGCGGTCTAACGGGAGGCTGACTTCCCGGCTGCTTCCGTTCATCATAATCACTACGCTTTTCCTGTTGAGGTGGCGTTCGTATACATACACACTTTGGTTTACCATGAAGTGCTTCATTTTGCCTCTGGCTATGATGTCATTCCCTTTCCGCCACTTCAACAGCTTCTGCATAAAGTTCCATGCTTCATTCTGTATATCGGTGCGTCCGGAGGCTTCAAACTGGTTCTTTTCATCTTCGGCCCAGCCTCCGGGGAAGTCGCGGCGGATGTAGCCATCGCCGTTTTCTTTGCTTCCGTTCATCAGTAATTCCTGTCCGTAGTAAAGCTGGGGGATACCCGGAATGGTCAGCAGGAAGGTGATGGCTTGCTTGAAGGCATCCAGATTCTCCGGCATGCCCGGCAGGAAGCGGTCCGTATCGTGGTTTTCGAGGAAGCGCAGCACGTTGTAAATATCCGGATATACGAAGTCGTAGCATAAATGTTCGAACAAGGTATGCAGCCCACCGGCCCAGGTCGTTTCTTCGTGGAACGCTTTGCCGGCAATATTCAGCAGGCGGAAATCCATGACCGATTTGAGGTGGGTGTTTTTCCCTTTATTCAACCGGCTGCCTCTTTGCCAGAAAGCGGAGCCGATGGTGTGGTTCATCCACGCTTCCCCTACGATATTGAAGTCGGGGTATTCGTTCATTACTTCCATGCACCATTCCCGCATCATATCCACGTCGGCATAGGGATAGGTATCTTGCCGGATGCCGTTGATGCCTGCATATTCAATCCACCAGACAGAGTTCTGGATGAGGTAGCGGGCAACGTGCGGATTCTTCTGGTTCAGGTCGGGCATGGACTGTACAAACCAACCGTCGGTCATTGTATCGAGGTCGTACTTCGAGGCGTAGGGGTCGAAGAAAACTTCCTTGTCGTGGTTCGTCTGGACGTAGTGGTCCGGATTATTGAACCAGTCGTGACAGGGGATTTCCTGTACCCAGGGATGCGAACTGCCGCAGTGGTTGAATACCATATCCATGATTACCCGCAATCCTTTCCGGTGGGCTTTCTTTATCAGACGGAGATAGTCATCGTTCGTTCCGAAGCGGGCGTCCACCTTGTAGAAGTCGGTGATGGCATATCCGTGATAGGAATGGCCTTCCATATCGTTCTCCAGGACAGGAGTGAGCCAAAGGGTGGTAACGCCTAAGTCCTCGATGTAATCCAAATGGTTTTCTATACCTGCCAGGTCGCCCCCGTGGCGTGCTCCCGGGTCTTCCCTGTCTACTTTATAGGGTGTCCGCATGGGGATGGCATCATCTCCCGGGTTCCCTTTGGCGAAGCGGTCGGGCATAATCAGGTAAATAACATCCGAAGAATCGAAGCCTTTCACAGAAGAAGCGTTCTTTTTGCGTTTTTTCAGTTCATAGGGGTAGAAAATGGAAGCTTCCCCTCTCCTGAAAGTGATATTGAAGTTGCCCGGTTTGGCCCCGGCAAGGTCGAGGTAGAGCAGGAGGTAGTTCGGATTGTCCAAAGTTACGGTACGGGTAATTCGGATACCCGGATAGTCAATCTCCGGACTGTAGCCGGAGATGTTCGTCCCATAAACCATCAGTTGCAGTTCCGGGTTCTTCATTTCACTCCACCAGAAAGGGGGCTCAATCTGTATAGTCTCTGCTGTCGCGGAGCTTTTGGAGAATAAAGCTAAGAGTATGCTTAGATATAGATTTCGGTTCATCTTGTTCGTTTTTTATTCACATCTGGCGTTAAATGTAGTAAGATATTTGGTATAACTGCTATCAGGGCGGAGGTAATTCCTGTTTCAGATAGCTCGCTGTGACTGATTTCTTGCAATCCAGCATATCGGATGGCGTGCCGGCGAATAGCAGTTGCCCGCCTCTTTCGCCTCCTCCGGGACCCAGTTCGATGACGTAGTCGGCTGCTTTCAAGACGTCGAGGTTATGCTCAATCAGGAAAATGGTGTTTCCCTGCTCCACCATGGAGTCGAACAGGTTGATGATGTGGCGGATGTCTTTCACATGCAGTCCGTCTGTCGGCTCGTCCAGAATAAACAGGCTGCCTTTGTTGTTGAGGTAAGAGGCCAGTTTTACCCGTTGCAACTCTCCGCCCGAAAGGGTTGAAAGCGCCTGGTTCAGATGCAGGTAGCCGAGTCCTACCAGCATAAGGGGACGCAGCTTTTCTTCGATAACCGTACCGGCAAAACGAAGGGAGGCTTTCCGGACGGTCAGGTCCATGACTTCTGCGATGTTCAATCCTTCTACCGTATATTGCAAGGCTTCCGGTGAGTATCTGAGTCCGCCGCAAGCCTCGCATACCGTTTCGATGGCATCCATAAAAGCCATGTCGGATACGATAACCCCTTTTCCGCCACAGACGGGGCATCCCCCTTTTCCGTTGAAGGTAAACAGGTTGAGGCTTACTTTATTCTGTTTGGCAAACAACTTGCGTATGTCGTCGGCAACGCCCAGATAGGTAGCCGGGGTGGAACGCAGGCTGATGCCTATATTCTTCTGGCTGATGTAGATTACTTCTTCCGGATACGTATTCCGGAAATATTCCATCAATGAGCTTTTACCGGAACCGGCTACCCCTGCAATAACGGTGAGGATGCCTAAGGGGAAGCGGACGGTGAGGTCTTTCAGGTTGTGTTCGCCGGCATGTTCCAATGTGTACCAACCGGAAGGGGTGCGGACAGACTTTTTTAGCGGGGATTTCTCGGCTATCATCTGTCCTGTCAGTGTTTGGCTTTCCAGAAGTCCGGCGTAGGTGCCTTCATACAGGATTTGTCCGCCATCCATTCCCGAGCCGGGGCCCATATCTACGATGTGGTCGGCTATTTGTATCATTTCTTTGTGATGCTCGACCAGCAGGACGGTATTGCCGTGGTCGCGCAGTTTGCGGACGGAGGCTTTCAGCAGGTGTATGTCGTGGCTGTGCAGTCCTACGCTGGGTTCGTCCAGTACATACAGCATATCCGATAGGGAGGAGTTGATGTATTTGGCTATTTTGCAGCGTTGGGCTTCTCCGCCGGAGAGGGTTCCCATATTGCGTTCGAGTGTCAGATAGCCCAGCCCTATTTCTTCCAAAGCCGACAAGCGCCCGGCGATTGCCTGTTTCAGGTCTGCCGAGAGCGGGTCGTGGATGTTTTCCAGCCATTGCAGGATATCGGGGATAGACATCCGGGTTACCTCTGCTATGTTTTTGCCTCCGATGCGGCAGGAGAGTACGGTGGGGTTGAGCCGGGCTCCGTTGCAATCCGGGCAAATGCCCATTGTAACCATGGGCTCCAGCAGCTTTTGATGCAGTTTGCCTTCTTCGGAGTTGATGATGCTTCGGTACATGCGTGTTACCAGTCCTTCGTATTTGGCTGTTTTGGGCCATTCGGCAGGCGGGTTCTTTAAACGGATTTGCGGGGAATAAAGGAATAGGTCCAGTTCCTCTTTGCTGTAATCCTTGATTTTCTTGTCCAGGTCGAACAAGCCGCTGTTGGCATACCGTATCCATCTCCATTCCCCGGGCTGGAAAGCAACGTAATGGATAACGTCTTCTTCGTTCAGTGATTTGTTAAAGTCGACCAGCTTGTGAATGTCCAGTTCCCGGACTTCTCCTAATCCGTCGCAGCGTGTACACCGTCCCTGCGGATGGTTGAATGAGAACGTATCCGAGTAGCCGACAAACGGTTTTCCCACCCGCGAAAACAGCAAGCGTAGCAGTGAGTAAATATCCGTGTAAGTCCCAACCGTGGAGCGTGCATTCGGTGCAGGCTTGCGCTGGTCTATTACAATGGCTACCGGCAGATGCTCTATCTTATCTACATGCGGACGTCCGTATTTGGGCAAGTATTGTTGTACGAAACTGGGAAATGTTTCATTGAGTTCGCGCCGTGAACTGGCTGCTATCGTATCTAATACCAAAGAAGATTTCCCGGAACCGGATACTCCCGTGAATATGGAAATCTGCTTTTTAGGTATTTTTAGGGAGATATGCTTCAGGTTGTTCTCGTAGGCGCCGGTGATATGGATGTAGTTTTGTTCTGACATGAGGATTGTTTTAGTTGACAGTTGACAAGTGACAGTTGACAATTAAAATACAGCTTGAAATGCAAAAAGGCGGACAATCCGTGGACCGTCCGCCTTTTCTTATATTTTTTATAGTTAGAATAAACCTTTGTCTAAATCAGCAGCTTTTACACGGAAAATGTTTCCATTGCGTGAAAAAACCAGCTCACCGTTTTCTTTCTTTTTTTCGTTCACTAAACGTTGAAAAGCAATACTGGCACCTTTAACTATATTCTCTTCAAATTCTCTTATTTCTTGTTCACTCATGTTGTTCAAGTTTACAGTAAATATCCGGATTATATATCTCTTTTTTGTCGCTCTTGAATCCTTTGGCTATAACAGCCATCGGAGACATCGAGTTGTCCGTAATCATCCAATAATCACTAATAGGGAGATATAGTTCAAAGAGGTTATGTATACCCGCTTCATAACGACGGCGGATAGTACTTTCCGGAATATTATGCCCTCCGGCTGCAACTCTCATTTTAACTCGTTCCACTGCCAGGTCCGGCGTATTCAGCCAGAAATAGAGCAATGTAACATAATAACCTTCCCTTTGTGCTTCTCTTATCAAGTTTGCCACTGAACGAGTGGCCAGCGTGGTTTCCATTGCAAAAGTCTCACCTGCAGCGATGAGTTCTTTAATGCGCTTATACATAATTCGGCTTGCTTCTATGGCGACCGCGATGTTATCAGCATTAAAAGGGGAAAGCCCCTTGGCAATCTCGTCGGAATTAACAAACTCTTTACATTTCAACATTTCCGGTAGAATAGTGAAAGAAGCTGTAGTTTTTCCTGCCCCGTTGCATCCTGATATTATGTATAAATATGGCACCTTTTGCTGTTTTTGATGGGGCAAATATAGAGAATAGTTTTTTATGTTGGTTATTTTTCTTCTCAAAAATCGTGAAAATGTGCAATTTTGAGGTGTTTTAACTACTTATTTGCTAAAATATTAGCTTTTAGCCTTCATTATTAACGATTCGGACGAATAAGCTTATATGTATAATAAGTCGCTCATGATGCTATCGGAAATGAAAATACCTTTCCGCGAAAGTGTTAATATGTTGTCTTTTTGTTCTAATAACCCTTGTTCCTGGTAGGGCTTTGCCTGTTTGAGGCAATAGTCCAGCATCTTGTCTCCAAACAAATGCCGGATGTCGTCTGTTTTGATGCCCCACATCGTACGCAGTCCGGTGATAATAAAGTCGTTATAGCGGGTTCTTTTATCCAGTTCTTCCTTTTCTATTTCTGGTTTTCCTTCCGAAATACCTTTCAGATAAAGCGGGAGGGAAGATATGTTCCATTCCCGTTCCACTCCATTGAAAGAATGGGCGGAAGGTCCCAGTCCCAGATACTTTTTGCCGGTCCAGTAAGAGCTGTTGTGCATAGAAAAATAACCGGGGCGTGCGAAATTGGATATTTCATAATGCTGGTATCCGGCTGTTGTCAGCCTGTCTATTAATGTGGAGAATAAAGAAACACTCAGTTCTTCATCGGCTTGCTGCACTTTTCCTGCCTGCATCAGTTTGTAAAGTGCTGTACCTTCTTCATAAATCAGATGGTAAGCGGATATATGGGGAATATCGAGGCGGATGACTTTTTCAAGGTTGGATTCCCATTCACCGAGTGTCTGACCGGGTAATCCGTATATCAGGTCGATACTTATATTATGTAGCCCGTTTTCTTTGCAAAGTTCAACGGCACGTAATGCCTGCTCTTTAGTATGGCGACGGTTCAGGAAGCGGAGGTCTTCTGCCTTAAAACTTTGTACCCCCATACTGACCCGGTTGAATGGTAGTGTACGGAGTTCTTTTACATATTGGGGCGTCATATCATCCGGATTAGCTTCAAGAGTAATTTCCTTACATGAGTTTATATCGAACAGTTGTCCGATAGCATCGAAAATACGTTTGAAATCTGAGGATTGGAGTTGGGAGGGGGTTCCTCCTCCGAAATAGATAGTTTCTAATGGCTCTCCGTTTATGTAGTCGCGACGTAGTTCCATTTCCCTGATAATTGCATTTATATACGGTTCTTTATACTTCATTTCCGTATTCGAGAAGAAGTCGCAATATAAACACCGTTTGGCGCAAAAAGGTATATGTATGTATAAACCAGCCATTGTATTATCCGGATAAGCGGGTCGCTATTTTTGTTTGTCATGCAAAGGTAAAGATAAAAAACGAAAAGAGATAATGCCCAAGGTGAGGTTGCCGGAAATGAAAAGGCTGCCGGACTTGGGGGTAACCCCGTAAGTCCTGGCAGCCTTCTTTATTTTTTGATACCTAAAGAAGATTAATATCTTCCGCGGTTATATCCTCCGTTATCTCCACGGTCGCGATTGTAACCACCGCCTCCGCCGCGGTTGCCGCCACCACGGTAGCCACCGCCACCGCCATAGCCACCGCCGCCGTTGTTAAAGCCTCTTGATGGTCTTTCTGTTTTGGGGCGTGCTACGGTTACGTTTATTGTTTTACCTTCAAATTCTGTTTCATGCAGTTCATCGATTGCTTTCTGCCCTTCGCTATCGTTAGGCATTTCCACAAAACCGAATCCACGTGAACGTCCTGTTTCACGGTCGGTTATGATTTTAACCGAATCAACTTCGCCATATTGTGAGAATAATTCTTGTAAGCCGTCCGCGCTTGTGCCCCAGCTTAAATTTGAAACATAAATGTTCATTTTTTTGTTTGTTAAAATTGTTATTTAATGAGTGAAATCCGTACAGCGTTCATACCCCGCATGCCACGTTCTATTTCGAATGTTACTTTATCGCCTTCGGCTATTCCGTCAAAAGCCATGGAAGCATGGAAAAAATACTTCTCATTATTTTCGGTATCTTTAATGAAACCATAGCCTTTAGATGTATTAAAAAATTCCACACGTCCGTTTAGGGGAAGAATTTCTTCTGTCTCTGTCTTTTTAGGGACAGATATTGCTATTGTTGAGGCATCAATTTCTTCTTTGGGCGCAATGTCCTGAGGAGTGGAATGGATAACCCCGTTTTCGTCGACATAGGCAAGCATTTCTTCAAAACTACGGCTTCCGCTGACGGCGCGTTCTTCTTTTCGTTTCTGCTTGTCCTGTCTTTTTTGTTGTTTGATCTTTTCTCTGTCTCTTTTTCCTGTTGTAATTCTTTTCGTCATTTTAAATTAATATAATATATATCATAGGCACACGTATGATTAGTATGTCTATAATTTGTTTTGCTTTGAACAAAAGAGCTGATAATGATTCAATTTGGGGATGGTGTGGTCCGCGGTAATAAAGCGGAATCAAGCATGCTCAAGAAGATTTCAGAATAACCCTGATTGTTTTTGTACAAACATACGGATAAAATTTTGTAAATCCATTCATTCTATGTTTTTTTGAGATATAGAAACTTAATACATTATATTTTCGCTCTTATTCACAATAAAAAGACGTTCAAACATCGTATCTTTGACACGGTTATAAAACAAAAAGATATGGTTATGTTTAATGTTGAGTCCATACGGAAAGATTTTCCTATTCTGGAGCATACGATATACGATAAGCCCCTGATTTATTTTGATAACGGAGCAACGACCCAGAAACCCCGTTGTGTGGTAGAAAAGATAGAAGACGGTTATTATAACGTAAATGCCAATATCCATCGCGGAGTCCATTTCCTGAGCCAGACTGCTACAGAAGCCCATGAGGACGCAAGGCGCACCGTGCAACATTTTTTGAATGCCCGTTCATCCAACGAAATTATTTTTACACGTGGTACAACGGAAGCGATTAATCTGGTTGCCTCATCTTTTACCGACGAATGCATGTCGGCTGGTGATGAAGTAATAGTTTCCGTTATGGAACATCATTCCAATATCGTTCCCTGGCAGATACAGGCGGCCCGCAAAGGAATTACCCTGAAAGTCATCCCGATGAATGAAAAGGGTGAACTTTGCATGGATATTTACCGTAACCTTTTCTCTGAGCGTACACGGTTGGTTTCGGTTACGCATGTTTCCAATGTATTGGGAACCGTCAATCCGGTAAAGGAAATGATAGAAGAGGCTCACCTGCATGACGTACCGGTTTTGATAGACGGTGCACAGTCCGTGCCCCATATGAAGGTCGATGTACAGGACCTGGATGCAGAGTTCTATGTATTCTCAGGTCATAAAATATACGGTCCAACAGGCATCGGTGTGCTGTATGGTAAGGAAGAATGGCTGGATAAACTACCCCCGTACCAGGGTGGCGGCGAAATGATTGCCACAGTTTCTTTCGACAAAACCGTATTTAATGAGCTTCCATTCAAGTTTGAAGCGGGAACCCCCGATTATATAGGAAGTACAGCCTTGGCGGAAGCGCTGCGCTATGTGGAGCGGATAGGCATAAACAATATTGCAGCCTATGAAGAAGAACTGCTGCATTATGCAACAGATAAACTGAAAGCGATAGAAGGAATGCGCATTTTCGGCCAGGCAGACCATAAAAGCGGAGTTCTGTCATTCCTTGTAGGGAATATCCACCACTATGACATGGGAATGTTGCTGGACCGTCTGGGGATAGCTGTCCGTACCGGCCATCACTGTGCCCAGCCGTTGATGCATGCTTTGGGAATAGAGGGTACTGTCCGTGCCTCTTTCTCTTTCTATAATACAAAAGAAGAAATAGACGTTTTCGCAGCAGGAGTAGAACGTGTCCGGAAAATGTTTTAAAAATAAACCTTTGAAAAAGTTTTTATGTGGTATTACCTGAAGAAGTATCCTATATCATTAGCGATTATAGCGATTGTTATTTATTTATCCTTTTTTAAACCGCCATCTCTGGATGTCGGGAAGATTCCCAATCTGGACAAGTTGGCACATATTTGTATGTATGGGGGAGTATCGGGAATGCTGTGGATTGAATTTCTGTTGAACCATCGTCGCTATGAAGATGTATTATGGCACGCCTGGATCGGTGCGGTACTTTGTCCGATAGCCATGAGTGGTATCATTGAGATTCTTCAGGAGTACTGTACGACCTACCGGGGTGGAGACTGGCTTGATTTTCTTGCTAATACAATCGGAGTGACATTGGCCACTCTGGTGGCTTATTTTATTATTCGCCCGTGGATGGTAAAGAAAAAAACAAACAAATAACTTAATAACAAGAACTCCTTATGTTACTTTCTTTTTTAGAAGCAAACCGCATAGAAGCCGGCTGCGATGAAGCCGGGCGGGGATGCCTTGCCGGTTCGGTATATGCTGCGGCTGTTATTCTTCCTCCGGATTTTCATAATGAAGATTTGAACGATAGCAAGCAATTGAGTGAGAAGAAACGTTATGCTCTCCGTCCTGTTATTGAACAGGAAGCGATTGCCTGGGCCATTGGAGTTGTTACTGCTGAGGAAATAGATAAAATAAATATACTAAAGGCTTCTTTTCTTGCGATGCACCGCGCCATCGATCAATTGAAAGTAAAACCTGAATATCTGCTGATAGACGGAAACCGTTTTACTCCTTATCCGGATATTTCGCATACAACTGTAGTGAAAGGAGACGGCAAGTATCTGAGTATTGCCGCCGCTTCTATCTTGGCAAAGACTTATCGCGATGATTATATGAATGCTTTGGCGGAAGAATATCCTGCTTATCATTGGAATGAAAATAAGGGATATCCCACGAAAGCCCATCGGGAGGCTATCCGGGACAACGGAATCACTCCTTATCACCGTAAGACTTTCACCTTGCTTCCTGAGCAGTTGGAGTTGGATTTTTAATACATTATATTATTCGTTTCCATTGGGCATCTGAGAGGCTTTTTTATTAAAGCACCTGTTGCGGGTAGTCGAACAGTACTATTGCAGTACCCGCAACAACGTTATTGCGAATGTCGCAACAGGGGTATTGCGAATGCCTCAACAGTACTGCTTGCATGAGAAAACAAAAAGGACCAAGTTCAGCAGAACCCAGTCCTTTTTTATCTATATGGCGGATTGTCCGCCCTTTATGTCCTGTGAAATATTATTTCAGTAAAGTGCAGGGACAAAGGTTATCTTTCTCAATATCTTTGAAATAGTTATAAGTTCCCACCTTTATCTCGGCACAAGCAGCTTCGTCGGCTACGATGATACCTTTCGGGTGCAATTGCAATGCAGTGATAGTCCACATCTGGTTTACTGCACCTTCTACTACTTGTTGTAAAGCGCGGGCCTTATTGTGGCCGTTTACCATAATCAGTACTTCTTTTGCATCCAGTACGGTCCCTACACCAACTGTTACAGAAGTCTTGGGTACTTTGTTTACATCATTGTCGAAGAAACGTGAGTTTGCAATAATCGTATCTGTAGTCAATGTTTTTACACGTGTACGTGAAGACAGGGAAGAACCCGGTTCGTTGAATGCGATATGTCCGTCAGGCCCGATGCCTCCAAGGAACAAATCAACGCCACCTACCGCTTTCATTTTAGCTTCGTAAGCATTACATTCGGCTTCCAGGTCGGGTGCGTTACCGTTCAGGATATTTACGTTTTCCGGTTTGATATCAATATGGCTGAAGAAATTGTTCCACATGAAAGAGTGGTAACTTTCAGGATGGTCTTTCGGCAATCCTACATATTCGTCCATATTGAAAGTGATGATATGCTGGAAGGAGATAACTCCTTGTTTGTTCAATTCAATCAGGTTTTTGTACATTCCCAGAGGTGAAGAACCGGTAGGCAAACCCAGTACAAATGGTTTTTCTGCTGTCGGATTCGCTTTTTTAATCTTTGCAGCCACATAATTGGCAGCCCATTTGGAAAGCTGCTCGTAATTAGGTTCAATAATAAGTCTCATAACGTGTTTTTTTAATAGGAGATTGAAAGCTGCAATGTGGCGACCGGCAATCTCCAGCGTTTATAAATAAGATTATCTTTTGCTTTTCAATTGTTCTGCCATAGCGAGACCCAGTTCACGGCAAGCGTAATATTTATCCGCTTTCAGCCCTTGTTTCTGTTCAACAGGCACACCTACGGTTTCCCATTTCATCTTTTCGCCAAATGCGGCAAGACGTTTTACGGCTGCACCCGCCCAGGTAAATGAACCGAAATAGCCATACAGGCGGTTTTTCACTTCACGCATTTCTATTTTGCTTAAGATTGCTTCCACTTCGGGGAAAAGGCTGTTGCTATAAGTCGGGCTACCCACTATTAAGGCATTGTATTTGAATACATCTTTTAATATATAAGAAGCCGGGCTTTTGCTGACATTGTGCATAACGATGTTTTTGATGCCGCCTTCAGACAGGGCAGAGGCAATCGCTTCCGCCATCTGTTCGGTATTTCCGTACATGCTGCCGTAAAGAATAACCACGCCTTCTTCTCCTTCATAACGGCTCAGCCGGTCGTAAATATCTATAGCTTTAGCAATGTGTTTGCGCCAAACGGGACCATGTGTGGAACAAATGGTTTGAATGTCCAGTGCCGACAATTTTTGAAGGGCACGTTGTACCGGATTTCCATATTTACCGACGATGTTGGAATAATAGCGAATCATTTCTTCCCAGAAATGTTCGGTGTTCATATCGGTATCGATAATTCCGCCATCCAGAGTACCGTATGTACCGAAGGCATCAGCAGAGAAAAGTATTTTATCTGTAGCATCGTATGTCACCATGACTTCCGGCCAGTGTACCATCGGCGCCATGTAGAATGCCAATTGGTGGTGTCCGATATTCAGGGTGTCGCCCTCTTTCACTTCATATAATCCGGTAGTGATGCCATGATATCCATCCAGCATTCCGAATGTTTGTTTGTTACCGATAATCTGTACATCGGGATATTGTTGGCGTAACAGGCGGATACTTCCGGCATGGTCCGGTTCCATATGGTTCACGATTAAGTAATCGAGAGCCCGTCCGTCCAGGGCGTCTGCTATTTTCTTCAGGAAAATATCAGAATAACAAACGTCTACGGTATCGACGAGAACTGTTTTTTCATCAACAATCAGATAGGAGTTATATGATACGCCGTAAGGAAGCGGCCACATATTTTCAAACAGCGCTTTCTGGCGGTCGTTTACCCCTACATAATAAATTTTATCTGCGATTTCTTTTAATTTGTACATCTTTATTCAGTTGATAGTTGGCAGTTGATAAGGGACAGTTGCAAAGAATATTTAAGAGTCTAAACTGTGCTTGTCGGCTGTCAACTAAAAATTAAATTAGTTTACTTTTTTTCTTAATGCTCTCCAGACGAAATAACAACCCATAAGCACGAACGGAATGCTGAGCCACTGCCCCATATTCAGCATCATGTTTGCTTCAAACTCTTCCTGGTCATTTTTCAGGAATTCGATGAAAAAGCGTGAGCCGAATATGCAAATCATAAATACTCCGAATATTAGGCCCTCTTTTTTCCATGCCTCTTTTTTGAAATAGAGCCACATGCAAAGCGCGAATGTAACAAGGTAACAACCTGCTTCGTAGAGTTGCGTCGGATGACTCGGGACTGTGAATATGGGTTCTGCTCCCTGTCTCCAGGCGTGCAGGTTTTCTATGAACCGGAATCCCCAGGGCTTATCGGTCGGATGACCGTATATCTCATGATTCATCAGGTTTCCTAAGCGTATCATCGCGGCAACGAGCCCGGTAGGTACTACCAGTTTGTCGAACGCCCATAGCATGCTGCGGTGGCTGACACGTTTGGAATAGAAATAAATGGCGATGATGATACCCAGTGTACCTCCATGGCTGGCAAGCCCGCCTTCCCAAACCTTTAAGATTTCTACAGGATGGGCTAAATAATAACCGGGGTCATAAAAAAGGACATGCCCTAGCCGGGCACCAACTACTGTTCCTATAATTGTATACAATAACAAGGAATCAATCCAGGCTGGATTCAGTTTCTCCTTTTTCCACATCTTTTCCACTATCATGTAACCGATAGCAAAACCGATGGCAAAAGCCAGTCCGTACCAACGTATTTCACGCGAGCCGATAGTGAAAATAGCGGGATCGGCTGTCCAGGTAATAAAATCAAGCATATTCTTTTAAGTTGACAGTTGACAGTTGACAGTTGACAGTTAAAATACAGTTCGAAAACTGTCAACTGCCCCTTGTCAACTGTCAGCTAAATTATACGAGTCTGCGTATCAGGCTTTCTTTCTCTCCGTAAAGCATGTCGATAACCGGTAGTTCGATCATTGTATAAGCTCCAGGCCGTTGTTTGAAGCTTGCGCGGGCAACGGAAACGAGGATTTGTGCAGTCAATGCCGGGTTGTTTATCTTCATGTCGAACTCAACCAACTGGTTCTGGGTTTTTCCGGAGACACCCTTGCGGACAAGATTTACACCGTGTCCCATATCCAACAGGTTGTCTACGCATTCTACCTGCATAACGTGTGTCTCATCGTGTGCGAAATAATCGTCAGCCTTGATAGCTGCTGCTACCTGTTTGAAATCGTAACCGTCTTTTACTTCAATATAGACCATACGGCGATGAACGCCTGTGCCTAAAGGTATTGTCATGGATAAAGCTGCTTTTACGCCTTCGATAGCTTTAACAGCAACGGTGTGTCCCATACTCATACCCGGGCCGAAGTTTGTATATGTGATACCTTTGGGAACCATCGCTTCCAACAGGGCGCGAACTACAGAGTCGCTTCCCGGATCCCATCCGGCAGAGATTACAGCTACAGTGTTGTGAGCTTTGGCAACTGCATCCAGCGATTTACGCAAATCCACAATACCTCCGTGAATATCGAAACTATCAACAGTGTTGATGCCTAAAGCCAAGATTTCTTTAGCAAAAGTCTCAACGCTACGGGTAGGAGTTGCCAGAACAGCTACGTCTACATTTTCCAGTTTAGTAATATGGTCTGTTACGGTATAAGCTTTTAATTCGTCCGGAATATCGTTCGGGTTACGACGTACAACACCGGCAACTTCAAAATCGGGAGCGGCTTCCAAGGCCTCCAATACATACTTTCCAATATTGCCATATCCAACAATGGCTGCTCTAATCTTTTTCATACTTTAGTTTTAACTTTTTCTCAATCGCAAAAGTAGTTATAATTAAGTGATTGACAAGGTGGGTAGGTGTTGTTTTTGTATAAAAAGTAAAAAGTAGGATGGATATTTATCTGTAATCTTTCTTAATCTCATTAATAAATGTTTTCTTTGCTGTGATAACAAATACAAAAAACTTAGCTATGAAGAAAAATGCAGTGTTCGCACTTGCCGGTGTGCTATTATGCCTGGCAGGTTGCAGTCGTAACTCCTCTACTGAGGAACCCGAATTTCCGGCAGATAAATCTTATCCTCTCCAATTCTGCCTCCAAATGAAAAAGGAAGTATTATCGTTTCCTTCAACCAAAAGTATTCCGGACAATCCTATTCCAGAACCTACAGTGAAAGCAGGTGATGCTACAGCACAAGAATTGAGTGAGCTCTGTAATGCGATCGAGTATGTGGTTTTTGAGCAGGGAGAGACTCCTAAGTTTGTGAAATACAGGCGTGCAGTTGTGGGAGATTTGGATTTCGGTATTGTTTATGATACATTACCCAAAGGGAAGTATCAGTTTTATTTTCTGGCACACAATTCGCAAAAGCCGGAGTTAGCTGGTTCGGTCTTGAACTTTGATGAGGTATCAGATTCTTTTTATGCTGAATTGTCGAGAGATATTACGGCTGCTGAGTTGGTGGAGGAAGATATACCTTTGCACAGGGCTGTCGGACGGATTGAGTTCAAAGCGATCGATCCTGTTCCCGAAAGTGTAAACCATTTCGATATGCTTGTCTCTAAAAGAATAAAGCAATTTGATTTATCCACTGGTCAAGGAATAGTCAGTGAAAGCGAACAGACCCTTTCTTATCAGTTTACTCCCGAGGATGTAGGGAAAATGGATATGGTTCATTCTTTTTACACATTTATCCCTGCGGTTGTTACTTCTTTTGATGTTAAACTGTCTGCTGTGGATGGTAGTAGTAAATTATTAAGAGAGAGAAATATTACGGGCGTAACTCCTGAAGAAAATAAGATTATTCGGTATACCGGACGTTTATATCGCCATTCGGAATCTGACGATGCTTTCCAGTTGTCGGTTTTTGAAGGAGGGAAGTGGGATCCTGTTGTTGAAAATGAACTGCCGGATTGATAGGATTATAAATAGGAATAGTAATTCTGCATCAATTTATTCATTACCTTTGTTATTGGTATAGAATAAAAAAGGTATGGAGTTATGGAAAAAATGAAAATATCAGGATTACTGTTCCTGTTTGCGATATTAGTTGGCTTTACAAGTTGTGACCCGGACCCTTATTTTCCGGAAGATCCGGATTACTGGTTGTGTAATAATGTTTGGGTAGATGATTTTGCTGTAGATAGTAATACCGATTGTTATCAGGAGTTGGTGTTTTATCCCAATGGTAGAGGAGTAGACCGCCGTGAATATTATTACTATTGGGAGAATGAAACGGAAAGGGTCGTGTTTAATTTTTATTGGAGTTGGGATCCTTCACTCCCTAATTCTTTAATCATGGAATATCCGGATGGTGATTCTTATTTTGATAATGTTCGGATAACTCAGTATCAATTGAGTGGAGTACTGGATGGTGAAAGGGTTATTTTTGATGCGAAATGAATTTTGAAGAAGTAGCTGTTGTTTTTTATATTCAATGGCATCTTTTCTGAAAAAGTAACCGAACAAAAATTCTTTTGATGGTTATTGTTCTTTCTTTTGATAGTTATAATATTTTCTTTTGACAGTCTTGTTTTTTTCTTATGATTTATGTCGAAAGAATAAATTATAAGGATCTTTTTACTAAAACAACGGCATCTTTTTAAAAATCATCGGGACCTTTCTTGTTAATTGATGGGAAGGGTACAAAAAATGGACTGCTTACAACTTGTAGACAGTCCATTTTTGTACCCCCGAGCAGAATCGAACTGCTATCTAATGTTTAGGAAACATCTATTCTATCCGTTGAACTACAGGGGCAACTTTTTTCTTTAAAGTGCGGCAAAAGTATAATCTTTTTCGCAAACTGGCAAGTATTCGGGTTTTAATCTATGGGAAGCGACTTTTAATCAAACAGGCTTTGCATGACTGCAAGAGATTTTATTTCCGGGAAATCGGGTAGGTGCAGGCGGTAATATTCAAGCAGGCGATTGATTATGTTTACTCTGTCTTGGCGGGAAAATGAGTATAAGGACATGTTTTCAAAACTTATTTTCAGTAAACGGGCAAAGAAAATACTTTCTGTGGGATTTAGATAATGACGGTGCATAGGTGTACAGTTTACGAATGTCCCATTCAATAGATCAAAAAAGGCTCCGGAAGTATATGACTCGGAGTTTGGGTAAATACCCATATAGTGTAATAGATGCAGTAAGAAAACTAAATGGAAGTTGGATACTCCTTTGTCTGTGACTTCTAATAGACGGATTGATTCATACAGGAATTCAAATAGACGAGGATCAGGCTCGGTTTCTTTGATTACACGGAAAAGAATTTCAGCAAGGAAAAGGGCCAGTACGTTTTTGACCGGATTGCAAAACAGTTCGTTTAGCGGATAACATGATCTGGTTTCACGAATACGGTGTAAATCCCGTTTGTTAAGATGTTCCACTTCCATTTCTACAACAGATAGCGGCATAAATAAAGCTTTGGATACTGTTGATTTTTTTCCCCGGCTGCGCGTGACCAGATAAGAAGCTCTTCCAAAAGCTTCCGTGTACATATATATAATAGAATATTTATCGTTGTATGGAATAGCGTGTAAGACTATCCCGCGCGTTTTACATAACATGTCATTGGTAATTTGAAAACAAAGATAACATAATGCGGGAAATATTTGTTTCTGTTTTATCTTTGTCGTTGTATTGTTGAATATAAATTATCTATACATATTAAATTTATGCAAGAGCTTACTCTTACCACCCCGTCGCTGCTGTTTTCGGCAGTATCACTGATATTGTTGGCTTATACAAATCGGTTTATCTCCTATGCAAGCCTTGTCCGGACATTAAAAGAAAAACATAAGCAGACACATGATCCAAAGGATATGGCACAAATAGATAACCTTCGGAAGCGATTGTATTTAACCCGTTCCATGCAAATTTTAGGCTTGCTTAGTTTGTTGTTTTGTGTGGTGTCCATGTTCTTTATCTATATATCCTGGCAAATTATTGCAGCTTGGGTATTTGGCGTCGGATTGTTGCTTTTAGCAGCTTCCTTGTGTGTATGTATCTGGGAAATAAATATTTCCGTTAAAGCTTTGGAAATTCATTTACAGGATATGGGTTCTAAATAGAAGTTAAAATGAGATTCTCTATTAAAATTTCCTTTAGAATGTTTTGGTAGTTTATAAAGAAGGTCTATCTTTGCACTCGCAATCAGGAAAACGCTTCCCGAAAGCGCTTAAAGTGAGAACTTTGACGTGATGGCCCATTCGTCTATCGGTTAGGACGCAAGATTTTCATTCTTGAAAGAGGGGTTCGATTCCCCTATGGGCTACAATAAACAGGATTAAAGAATAAATAAAGAGAATATCTAAAAAATGGCAAATCACAAGTCATCAATTAAGAGAATCAGACAGACTAACGCAAAACGTCTGCATAATAGATATTATGCAAAGACTGCAAGAAATGCAATGCGAGTTTTGCGCGCTACTGAAGACAAGAATGAAGCTCAGGCTTTATTCCCGAAGGTGTGCTCTATGTTGGATAAGCTTGCTAAGAAAAACGTTATTCACAAGAATAAGGCTGGCAACTTGAAATCCAAAATGGCTAAGCACGTAAATAATCTTGCGTAAGACAAACGGTGTAATACTGTATATAGTATAAAGCCGGACTTAAGCCCGGCTTTTTTTAACCTGATGGCCCATTCGTCTATCGGTTAGGACGCAAGATTTTCATTCTTGAAAGAGGGGTTCGATTCCCCTATGGGCTACGTTAAGTAAGAGATAAGGTTTTAAACTTTATCTCTTTTTTTTGTTGTACCTTTTGTGTTGGCTATTTTTTACGTTTCTTATGTGGTCTAAGTCGATTATTTTCACTATATTTGTTAGCTTTTTGGCAGAAATAGATAAAAACAGAATTAAAAGGATAAAAGACTCATGAGTGAAGAATTAAAGAATACTTCTACGGGCTATTCTGCGGATAGTATTCAGGTACTTGAAGGGTTAGAAGCAGTAAGAAAAAGACCCGCCATGTATATTGGCGATATTAGCGAAAAAGGTCTGCATCATTTAGTTTATGAAGTAGTTGACAACTCTATTGACGAAGCCTTAGCCGGATATTGTACTCAGGTGAATGTGGTTATCAATGAAGACAACTCTATTACGGTTACAGATGATGGGCGTGGTATCCCGGTCGATATTCATGAGAAAGAAGGGAGATCTGCATTGGAGGTCGTTTTAACCGTTCTTCATGCCGGAGGTAAATTTGACAAGGGGTCTTATAAAGTTTCCGGAGGTTTGCACGGTGTGGGTGTGTCTTGTGTGAATGCACTTTCTACTTATCTGCGTGCAGAAGTTCGTCGCAACGGTAAAATCTATATGCAGGAGTTTTCTTGTGGTAAGGCGCTTCATGATGTGGAAATAGTCGGTGAAGCAGATTCTACAGGTACGACAATTACGTTTAATCCGGATGGAAGTATTTTTACTGTAACCGAGTACAAATATGAAATTCTGGCAACCCGTTTGCGTGAGCTTGCTTTCTTGAATGCAGGAATCACATTAAGGTTGACTGATAAACGTGTTGTGAAGGAAGACGGTTCTTATAAATCAGATATTTTCCGTTCGGAAGAAGGCCTGAAAGAATTTGTCCGTTATGTAGACCGTTCTAAGGAACAACTTATTCCGGATGTAATTCATATTGTTACGGAGAAACAGGGTATTCCTGTAGAAGTAGCCATGACTTACAACACTTCTTTTAATGAAAGTGTATTTTCTTATGTGAATGATATTAATACGATAGAAGGTGGTACTCACCTGGCTGGTTTCCGCCGTGGGTTAACCCGTACGTTGAAAAAATATGCGGAAGATTCTAAATTACTGGAAAAAGCGAAGGTGGAAATCCAGGGTGATGACTTTCGTGAAGGATTGACTGCTGTCATTTCGATTAAAGTAGCAGAACCCCAATTTGAGGGTCAGACAAAGACCAAGTTGGGAAACAGTGAAGTTACTGGTGCTGTAGACCAGGCTATCGGTGAAGCTTTGGGGTATTATCTGGAAGAACATCCGAAAGAAGCTAAGATTATAGTTGATAAGGTCGTTTTGGCTGCTCAGGCTCGCCAGGCTGCCCGTAAAGCTCGTGAACTAGTTCAGCGTAAGTCTCCAATGACTGGAGGAGGACTTCCGGGTAAATTGGCAGACTGTTCTTCAAAAGATGCTGCACAATGCGAATTATTCCTTGTCGAGGGAGATTCTGCTGGTGGTACTGCAAAGCAGGGGCGTGACCGTAATTTTCAGGCTATTCTTCCGCTTCGCGGTAAAATCCTGAATGTGGAAAAGGCTATGGAGCACAAAGTATTTGAAAGCGAAGAAATTCAGAATATTTACCGTGCTATGGGAGTTACTGTTGGAACGGAAGATGACCCGAAAGCATTAAATCTAAGTAAACTTCGTTATCATAAGGTGATTATCATGACTGATGCCGATGTGGATGGTAGCCACATTGCAACATTAATTTTGACCTTCTTCTTCCGTCGTATGCGTGCTTTGATAGAAAACGGATATGTTTATCTGGCTACGCCTCCACTCTATCTTTGTAAGAAAGGTAAAACAGAGGAATATTGCTGGACCGAACAACAACGCCAGGCATTTATTGATAAATATGGTGGCGGTAATGAAAATCAGATTCACACACAGCGATACAAAGGTTTGGGAGAAATGAATGACCACCAATTGTGGGATACGACCATGAATCCTGAAAACCGTACGTTAAAGCAGATTACAATTGACAGTGCTGCTGAAGCTGATCAGATTTTTGCGATGTTGATGGGTGAAGAAGTGGGTCCGCGCCGTGAGTTTATCGAAGAAAATGCTACTTACGCAAATATTGACGCCTAAATAGTTTGCTGCCAGTCCTTCCGGCTGGCAGCTTTTTTACATATATTTTATTTATTCATTGTTCAAATTCAAGGCTATGAATATACAAGTCCGCCATCCGAATTTAAAGAACCTGTTCAAGGAAGTTGATAATTTTATTCCAGCAAAAGAAAACCGGCAACCTCCTCGAATAGGAATATCCTCAAACCGGAAAGACGGACTTTCTTGTATAGCGGAAACCTATGTACAGTCTGTACTTCAGGCTGGAGGTGCTCCTGTTTTAGTGCCTGTAATTACAGATATAGAGGCACTTACTGCGGTAGTTAATGGCTTGGACGGCTTGGTGATGAGCGGAGGCGGAGACATTAATCCGCTTTATTTGCAGGAGGAGCCCTGCCCGGAATTGCAAGATGTGGACACCTATAGGGATGAGTTTGATTTGATATTGCTTCGTTTGGCTACAAACAGGCAACTTCCCGTTATGGGAATATGTCGCGGACATCAGATATTGAATGTCGCATTCGGAGGTAGTGTATATCAGGATATATACTCTCAACATGAATGTAAATTGTTGAAACATAGTCAGGCACAGAGCCGTGAACAGGCATCCCATTCTGTGCGTATCACAGATAAAAATTCTAAACTTTATTCCGTGATGGAAGAGGAAGATACTCTTTTGGTTAATTCTTTTCATCACCAGGCTATTAAAGAACCTGCCCCTGAATTTATAGGGACGGCTTTTGCCACTGATGGAATCAATGAAGCAATGGAACATCCGGAAAAAGATATCTTTAGTATCCAGTGGCATCCCGAAGCTATGGCCTCGAACGGGGATGAACAGATGCTGAAACTTTTTAATTTTCATGTCGAAGCTGCACGATTGTTCAAAGAGGCGAAACGTATTCATCATAGAAATGTGATATTGGATTCCCATACGGATACTCCGATGATTTTTCCTGGTGAATTTAATATTGGAATGAAAGAAGGCGGAAAAGTAAACCTGCCATTGATGGAAGAAGGGTTAGTCGACGCTGCTGTTATGGTTGCATATAT